>JAGXBH010000017.1 GCA_018971185.1 Acidobacteriota bacterium | reverse complement strand
CCAGGCCGCTCTCGAGGCGTTGCGTCGCGAGGGCGGTGCGGGACTGATCCTGCCGGTGGTCGAGAACGAGCTGACCCCGGTGGGCGCACCGTCGAACTGCGTGGCCCTGCGCACGCTGGTCCGAGCACGATCGACCGCGCCAGCGCACGTCACCCGGGTCCTCGACGCCCTGTTCTCGCGCGCCTACGTCGCCCCGAGTTGGCGCGAGGGCATCGACGTGGCCGTGGCGCATCCGGATCTGGTCGTGGTGACCCGCGACGGCGACCGCTTCGCGGCGTCGGGGTGGCGGGTCGCCTCGGGTCGGGCCCTGGTCACGCGCGCGAGCGTCGAGGAGGCGCAGCGCGTCGCCCTCGAGGCCGCGTCGGCGCTCGAGCCCAGCCGCGAACGCCGCGCCCAGGCCGCGCGCACCGTGGAGGAGTCGCGTCAGCGCCTCAACGCCGCCACCAGCGAGCGCGCGAGCGCCCAGGCCGAACGCGAGCGACGCGAACGCGAGATCGCGCGTCTCGTCCAACAGGTGGCCGAGGGGGAGTCGCGTCACGCTGCGCTCGTGTCCGAGGTGGAGACGGTCGTCGCGGAGTGCCAGGTGCTCGAGAACGAGTTGGGCGAACTTCGCCGAGCGCTGCCGGACTTGGAGCGCGCCGCGCGCGACGCGACGTCGCGACGCGCCCAGGCCGACGAGAGCCGCGCGCGCGTCGAGTCGCTGCGTCGCGAGGCCCAGGACGCGGGCACGGTGTTGAGTCGGCGAGAGGCCGAGTTCGCCGAGCGACGCCGCCTCATCGAGCAGCGTCGCGCGGAGATCGAGTCTCGTCTGGAGGGGCGATCCCTCGAGCGAGCTCAGGCGGCCGAGCGGCGCGAGTCACTGGAGTTCGACCTGCAGGTGCTCGGTCGTCTGAGGACGATCGTGGCCCAGGCCGCCGAGGACATCCGATTCGCCCAGGAGGCCATGGACTCGACGTACCGCGAGCAGCTCGAGGCGTCGCGCGCCGGGGCCGAACGTCTCGAGGCCGTTCGCCGAGCCCGTCAGGGGACCGACGAGCGACTCGCCGACGTCGCCGAGAGAGCGCATCGCGGCCAGATCGAACTGGCCGAATTGGCCGTCAAGGTGACCAACCTGCACGAGGCCATCCGTCGCGACCTGGGGGTCGAACCCCACGAGGTCGACGTCGTCGACCCATCAGGACTCGCCGAGGGCGTGGACCTCGAGGCCCACGTGGGTGAGCTCGAGGCCCGGATGACGTCCCTGGGTCCGATCAACCCGCTGGCCCTGGAGGAACTCGCGGCCCTCGAGGAGCGCTACCAGGACCTCGACGCCCAGGTCGCCGACGTGCGACACGCCCGTCGCGAGCTCCAGGAGGTCGTGCGGGCCCTCGACGAGGAGATCATGCAGACGTTCTCGCTCGCGGTGGCCGACGTGAACGAGCACTTCTCCACGCTCATCGCGATGCTCTTCCCCGGAGGCCAGGGTCGCCTGATCCTGACCGAGCCCGACGACCCGCTCAACACCGGCGTCGAGATCGAGGTGCGACCGATGGGGCGCAACGTCCGGCGGATCTCGCTGCTGTCCGGCGGGGAGCGGTCCATGGCCGCCCTGGCCTTCCTCTTCGCGGTGTTCCGCTCGCGACCCTCGCCGTTCTACATGATGGACGAGGTGGAGGCGGCGTTGGACGACGTGAACCTGCAGCGGTTCCTCAGCCTGGTCGACGAGTTCCGCGACGAGGCCCAACTCCTCATCGTGACGCACCAGAAGCGCACCATGGAGTCCGCCGACGCCCTTTATGGTGTCACCATGGTCCCGGGCGCCTCGTCCAAGGTCGTCTCGCAACGAGTCAAGAAATCACCTGAGGAGGTGTCGGCGTGATCGTCGTATGGATTGTCCTGGCGCTCGTGGTGGTGCTCGCCCTCGTGCTCGTGCTCGCCGCGCGGAACCGGCGTCGGTCGCGGGTGGCGACGACGCCGCCGCCGCGCGCGGCGATGCCCGAGGTCCTCGTGACCGAGGTCGCCCCTCGTCCCGAGATCGACGACGGACCGGGGCTGGATCGGCGCCTCGCCTCCTCGCGCAGCATCTTCGACCGAGTACGGTCGATCACCAGCGTCGGCACGCTGACGAAGGAGCAACTCGACGTCGTCGAGGAGGTGCTGTTGCGTTCGGACGTCGGCGTGAGCACGACGACCGCGCTCTTGGACGAATTGCGCGCGAACGGGGCGCCCGAGGGTGTCGCCAGCGCGATCCGTCAGACCCTGGTCAGCTCCTTCGGCGCCGATCGATCGGTGCGCACCAGCGCCGACGAGGGCCGGGTGCCGGTCTGGCTCTTCGTCGGCGTCAATGGCGTGGGCAAGACCACCACGATCGGCAAGCTGGCCTGGCACGAGACGCAAGCCGGTCGCACCGTCGTGCTGGCCGCCGGCGACACCTTCCGCGCCGCCGCCGCGGACCAGTTGCAGCTCTGGGCCGATCGTACGGGCGCCGACATCGTCCGCGCCGGTGAGGGTGCGGACCCGGGTTCGGTCATCCACGACGCGTTGGGACGAGCGCAGGCGCGCCACGCCGACCTCGTGCTCGCCGACACGGCGGGGCGCCGCGCCAACAGCACGAACCTGCTCGACGAACTGGCCAAGATCCGCCGCGTGGCCGATCGCGGACCGGGGCAGGTGGTGGAGACCTTCATGGTCCTCGACGCCACCACCGGTCAGAACGCGTTGTCCCAGGCGCGCGAGTTCCTCACGGCGGCCCAGGTGACGGGCATCGTCTTGACCAAACTCGACGGGACGGCTCGCGGCGGCATCGTGGTGGCCATCGAGCGCGAGCTGGGCATCCCCGTGAAGTTCGTCGGCGTGGGCGAGCGGGCGAAGGACCTGCTGGCCTTCGAGCCGACCGAGTTCGTGGATTCGCTCCTGAGCGCCTGAGGGTAGCCTCTTTCCCATGTTCGATTCCCTGAGTGGCCGCCTGGAACGGCTCGGCGCCTCCCTGCGGTCGCGGGGTCGCCTGAGCGACGCCGACCTCGACGAGGCCCTGGCCGAGGTTCGTTCGGCGCTCCTGGAGGCCGACGTCGAGCTCTCCGTCGTGCGGGCCTTCCTCGAGGCCGTGGCCGAACGGGTGCGCGGTGAGAACGTCGCCCAGAGCCTGACGCCGGGTCAGCACGTCATCAAGGCCGTCCACGAGCAGCTCGTGGAGGTCCTGGGCGGCTCGGCGCTCAAGGTCACCTACGCCTCGCGGCCACCGACCGTCGTCCTGCTGGCGGGACTGCAGGGTGCGGGTAAGACGACGACGGCGGCCAAGTTGGCCGCGTGGTTCAAGGCGCAGGGCCGCCAGCCCTACCTCGTCGGGACCGACCTCCAGCGTCCCGCCGCCGTCGAGCAGTTGCGCGTCCTGGGTGGCCAGATCGGCGTCGACGTCTACTCCGAGGCCACCGACCCGGTCGCGGTCGCGCGCACCGGGGTCGCCGAGGCGATGCGACTCGGTCGTGACGTGGTGATCATCGACACCGCGGGCCGCCTGGCCATCGATGAGGCCCTGATGGCCGAGGTGCGCGCGATCAGCGCCGCGACCGCTCCGCACTACACCTTCTTGGTCATCGACGCGGTCACCGGTCAAGACGCGGTGCACACCGCGCGGAGCTTCCACGAGTCCTTGGAACTCTCGGGCATCGTGGTCACCAAGCTCGACTACGACGCCCGTGGTGGCGCGGTGCTGTCGGCGCGCGGCGTGGTGGGACGACCGGTGGTCTTCGCCTCGACCGGCGAGAAGATCGCCGATTTCGACCTCTTCCACCCCGATCGCATGGCGTCGCGCATCCTGGGCATGGGCGACATCCTCTCGCTCATCGAGCAGGCCGAACGCAGCATGGACCCCGAGGCCATGGCCGAGTCCGCCCAGCGCATGATGACCGGGGCCTTCACGCTCGATGACTTCATGGCGCAACTCAACCAGATTCGCAAGATGGGCTCCCTGGGCGGGCTGATGCGCCTGATGCCCGGCATGACCAAGGAGATGCGCGAGGCCGCCAAGAACGTCGATGACGGTCAGCTCAACAAGATCGAGGCGATCATCCACTCGATGACGCGTCACGAGCGTCGCGACCCGGGCATCATCGACGGCTCACGCCGATCGCGTATCGCCAAGGGGTCGGGTTCGAGCGTGAGCGCCGTGAACCAGCTCTTGAAGCAGTTCGATCAGATGAAGAAGATGATGAAGCAGATGGGCGGCGGCGCGATGCCCCAGATGCCGGGCCCCATGGGCAAGATGGCCCAGATGGCCGCTCGCGGCGCGGCCGCTCGCGGTGACTCCCTACCCCCGGGTTTCGAGGCGTTGGCCAGTGGGATGAGGAGCGGCGCCGCGTCCCCGGCCCCGTCAGGGGGGGCGAAGGGCAAGAAGAAGAAGGGTGGACGGGTCACCCCCCCCAAACAACGCTAAACTGGTGCGCTCGGGTATATCGCCCAGTTCTGTGTGCGGAAGAACAAAAGGTCTGAAGGGAATTACGACGTGGCTGTGAAACTTCGTTTGGTACGAATGGGCAAGAAGAAGCAACCGACGTATCGGGTCGTGGCGGCGGACGCCCGTCGGGCCCGCTCGGGCGCCTTCCTCGAGATCGTGGGGACCTACCAGCCCCGCGGCCTCTCGGGCGCCGAGCCCGAGACCATCATCTCGATCGACAACGACAAGGCCGTGGCGTGGCTGCGACAGGGCGCCCAGCCGACCGAGCGCGTGGCCAAGCTGCTCAAGGCCAGCGGCGCGCTCGACTCCTTCGAGGCCGCGAAGGTCGCGAAGTGAGCGACGTCCACGGCGACTACGTCGAGGGCGATGTCAACACGATCGAGGACGACTTCGAGGACGAGGTGAGCGGTGCGCCGGTCCGGGCCGTCACCGCGACCGCCGCGCTGGAGTTCATCGCCACCTCCCTGGCCGACGACCCGTCCGCCGTCTCGGTCGAAGTGAGCGAGCGCCAGGGCAAGGTCGTGCTGTCGTTGCAGGTCAGCCCCGAGGACATGGGGCGCGTCATCGGACGACGCGGCCGCACCGCTCAGGCGATCCGTTCACTGGTCGCCGCGGCGGGGGCCCGCGACGGCGTCACCGCCACCGTCGACATCGTCGACTAGCCGTGAGCGCCGCCGAGCGCCCCACGCTCGAGGTCGGGCGCATCGTCAAGGCCCACGGACTCAAGGGTCAGGTGGTCGTCGACCTGTGGACCGACCGCGAGGAGCGACTCGCGCCCGGCGCGGAACTGATGAGCCCTCGCGGCGTCGTGCACGTGCGCGGCGCCTCCGCGCACCAGGGGAGGTTCCTCGTCTGGTTCGAGGAGATCGCCACTCGCGAGGACGCCGAGTCGTGGCGCGGAACAGTCCTGTCCGCGCCCAAGCTCGACCTCGACGAGGACGTGATCTGGATCGATGAGCTCTTCGGGGCGTCGGTGGTCGACGCGAAGGGAGTCGTGCGCGGCGTCGTCGTGGACGTGGAGGCCAATCCGGCCAGCGACCTGTTGGTCCTCGACTCGGGCGCCCTCGTGCCCCTGACCTTCGTCATCTCGGTCGAGGCCAACACCCTCATCGAGATCGACGTCCCCGACGGACTCTTCGAATGACGCTGCGCGTCGACGTCCTCACGCTCTTCCCCGACGCCATCACCGCCTACGCCGCCACGTCGGTGCTGGGTCGCGCCCGTGAGCGTGGCCTCTGGGAGCTCGTCGTGCACGACTTCCGCGACGCCACCGAGGACCTGCACCGCAGCGTGGACGATACCCCCTACGGGGGAGGGGCGGGCATGGTGCTGCGACCCGAGCCCCTCGCGCGCACCCTCGAGGGCACCCCGGGGCTGGCGCACCCGGTGATCGCGCTGACACCGTCGGGTCGGCCCCTCACCCACGACGTCGCGGCCGGTCTGGCGACACGGGGGGGCTTCACCCTGGTCTGCGGGCGCTACGAGGGCTTCGACCAGCGCGTCCTCGACACCGTGGTCGACGAGGAGCTGTCGCTGGGCGACTTCGTCCTGGCCGGCGGCGAACTCGCCGCCCTGTGCGTCATCGAGGCGGTGGTGCGGCTGCTGCCCGGCGCCCTCGGCAACGACTCCTCGAGCGTCGAGGAGTCCTTCGGCGAAGGGCTCCTCGAATACCCCCACTACACCAAGCCACCGACCTGGCGCGGCCTCGAGGTGCCCGAGGTGTTGCGCTCGGGCAACCACGCCGCCATCGCGCGTTGGCGCCGCGCCCAGGCCCTGGCCAGGACGCTCGAGCGCCGTCCCGACCTGATCGAACGGCGCGGGGGGGTGAGCGCCGAGGAGCGCCAACTGCTCGAGGAATGGGGCGTGGTGGAATCGCTGGGCGAAAACGGCTAAAGTGGTAAATCCCTAGTGATCCGAAAGGGACCGCTCTCATGAATCCGACCGACCTCATTGACCGCGACTCGTTGCGCGACGATATCCCCAACTTCCGCACCGGCGACACCCTGAAGGTGCACGTGCGCGTGGTCGAGGGCAACCGCGAGCGCGTGCAGGTGTTCCAGGGAGCGGTGATCCGACGCCAGGGTGCGGGCCTGCAGGAGACCTTCACCGTGCGCAAGGTCAGTTTCGGCGTCGGCGTCGAGCGCACCTTCCCGGTGCACGCCCCGACGATCGCCAAGATCGAAGTCGACTCCTACGGTGACGTGCGACGCGCCAAGCTGTACTACCTCCGTGATCTGCGTGGAAAGGCCGCCAAGATCAAGGAGCTCCGCGTCACCGAGCGTCCGTAGTCGCCCGTGGGCGAAGAAGAGCTCGACGACTACGAGTCGACCCTCGAACTGGCGTTGGTCCAGGAGTACAAGGCGGTGGTCGGCATGTTCGACTACGCCGTCGAGACGGACCGTCGTTTCTACCTCGCCAACTCCGTCGAACTCGACGTGAAGTCCACCACCCCGGTGATGGTGGAGGTCACGCTCAATGACGCCTGGGTCTGGGACATGTACCGCTCGGCACGCTTCGTCCCGCACGTGCGCGTGCTGACCTTTCGCGACGTCAACGTGGAGAGACTGCCCAAGGAAGACCTCCAACCCTAGGGTCGAGATGCGGCTCGCGCGACTCGACGTCACCCTGGCGCAGCTGGCCGGCCTGCCCGTGCTGGTGGGCGACGACACCCGACCGGTCGTCGTGCGCGTCAGCGACGCCGACACCGTCGTGGCGTTGGCGGGGGTCTGTGACGGCTGGTCGGGCTCGTGGGGCGTGTGGCTGCGCGCGCACGAGGGGTACGGGGCGGGAATGATCGCCCGTGACGTGAAGACCCTCTCCACCTTGCTCCAGGTCGATCACGTGGTCATCGACGCGGCGACGCACGCCCGCGCCCACGCCGAGGTCGTGTCGGCGTTGCTGAGCGACGACGAGGTCACCCTGCACAACGACGTGGCGCGCATCACCCGCGCTTTCAACCGCCCCGCACCGGCGCGGCCGGTGCACGTGTGGCACGTGGACGACGGGGTCGTGAGCGACGACGTGCGCGGCCTGCGTCGCACTTCGGTTCGGGCGAACGTGACCTACTTCGAGGGCTGAGCGTCGTCGCGCGCCGCGAGGCGTGGCGACACCTCGCGGCGGAGTCGCGAGGGGGCGGTGGTACCCTTCGACGTGATGTCAATGGGCGACAAGGTAACGATGGACGACGTCGGCCAGTTCGACGAGTTGGACCGACAGATCGCCGTGGCCCTGCAGGTGAACGGCCGCGCCAGTTGGCGCCTGGTGGCCCGGTGCCTCGACGTGCCCGAACGCACGGTCGCGCGTCGGGGCCAGGCGCTGTTGGACGGCGGGATCGTGCGGGTCTCGACGTATCTCGACACCACGCGGGTGGGCAGCGCGCGGCCGCTGATCCTCGTGGCGTTCACCGAACCCGGCCGTTCGCTCGAGATCGCGAGTCTGATCGCGGCGCGCCGCGACGCCTCCTCGGTGTCGGTGCTCGAGGGGACCGATCACTTGGTCTCCATGCTGATCCCCTCCGACGACTCCTCGCGACACCAGCTGCTGTTCCGGGACCTGCCGTCGATCGCGGGACTCAAGGACACGACGGTGGCGACGGTGTTGCGGTACTTCCGCACGGGCTACGACTGGCTGGCGCGTGAGATATCCGAGGAGGCGCGTCAGATGATGATGGAGCTTCCCCACTCCGACCCCGAGCGCACCGACGCGGTGTTCTTGGACCCCGAGGACTGGAGCCTGATCAACGAACTGGCCCGAGACGGCCGCGAGAGCTTCGCCGCCCTCTCGAAGTCCCTGGGTCTGGCCACCCAGACGATCCAGCGCCGGATGAACAACCTCTTCGAGTCCGGGGCGATCCACATCCGCACCGAGGTGAGCCCGAGCCTCTTCGGTCTGAGCGTCGAGGTGCTGGTCTGGATCCAGACGGCCCCCGACGAGGTCGAGCCCCTGGGTCGAGCGCTCGCGCGGCACTCCGCGGTGCGGTTCTGCGCGGCCACGACCGGACCGTCCCAACTACTGCTCAACTGCCTCTTCCCTGATGAGAACGCACTCTACGAGTTCCTCACCGACTACCTCGGGACCCACGGGGCCAGCCGGGTCGCCGACGTGGCCGTGGTCGTCATCCCCCTGCGACGGGGGCCGATGATTATGCCAATTCCGCAATTCTGAGCGGAGTTAATGGCGAATTAACAAAAATGTCGTTGCTGATTTGGCGATATCTGTGTAATGTGTCCGAACCAGGCCATCCAGCGAGAAGGACACCGACACATGACCCGTGGCATCCACTTCGAGTTCCAAGACGGACCATCAGTCTTCGCCGCCCTCAAGAGCGACGACGCGCCGGTGAGCTCGAGGTTGATATGGGAGGCGCTCGCTACGCCCGTGACGATGCTCGCCACGCACGCGATGTTCGCGGGACCCGAGATAATGATGGACCTGCCCGAGGTGGCGCGCACCTTCGACCCTCGCCAGGTGCCGGCCGAGAACCAGCAGGTGATCCCGAGCGCGGGTGACGTCATCTGGTACTACCAGGCCCCCAACCAGATGGCCGGTCTGACCAACGAGGTCTGGGAGGTCGGGCTCTTCTACGGGAGCGGCGGGCGGATCTTCGGGCCCCTGGGCTGGACTCCCTGCAACATCGTCGCCTCGGTCAGTGCGGGGCTCGACGAGTTCGCCGCCGCCTGCGCCCAGATCCGACTCACCGGCGCCAAGTACGTCACCCTTCGCCGCGGCGAATGACCCCGTGTCTCGAGATCCGAAAGTCGAAGTACCCAACAAACAATCAAGAACAGAAAGGCATCACATGAACACTTCAATGAGGGGGTTGGCGCTGGCGGGCGTCGCCGCGGCGGTGACGGCGACGACGTTGCTCGGCACCACGCTCGCGTCCGCGTCACCCGTCATCACCCTGCCCAAGCAGTTCCAACACGCCACGCTCGTCTCGCCCGCGGTGCTCGGATACCCGCCCTACGCGTACCTCTCGAGCGCGAACAAGATCGTGGGCATCGACCCGGACCTGAGCGTCGCCATGGGTGGACCGCTGCACCACCCGGTCACCCTCAAGGCCGCCTCCTTCGAGAACTCGCTCCTGGGCCTGCAGAACGGCACGTACTTCATGGTCACCGGCAGTGACATCACCGCCGCACGCGAGAAGACCCTGGACATGGTCTCGTACCTGGCGGACCACTACGAGTTCATGTCACTGGCCTCCAAGCCGGCGATCGGCAAGACCATCTCGTCGCTGTGCGGGCTGACCATCTCCACGGTGGCCGCCGACAGCTCGATCCCCATCCTGCACGGGTACTCGTCGACCTGCACCAAGGCCGGTCACAAGGCCATTAACGTCACGACCTTCGCGGACCAGGGATCGGCGGTGCTCGCCGTGGCCAGTGGTCAGGCGGACGCCACCACCGCGACCGTCACCAATCTCGGCTACGTGAACGTCCAGAGTCACGGGAAGTTCCGCCTGGACGGGCCCAGCTTCGACTACGTCTACATCGGTATCGCCACCAAGAAGGGCAATGGTCTGGCGTCGGCGTTGGCCCAGTCGATCAACGCGCTCATCGCGAACGGCAAGTACCGCGCCATCTTGACCAAGTACGGGGTCCAGGCCGACGCGGTGACGCGCGCCCTGGTGAATCCCAATCCCGTGGTGAAGAAGTAGTCGGATCACCCTGATACGGATGATTCAATGATGATGATGACCACACCGTCAGACCCGACCCCGCCCCCCGGTCGCGGGTCTGACGGTGTGGCGCCATCGCTGGGCGACCTGGACTCGACGACGCGGCGGATGCGCCGTCAGGTGGGCTCGAAGTTCGCCGGCGTCGTGGCGGTCGCGGTGCTCGCCTTCGTCGTGCAGGGCCTGGTGCGCAATAGCGCACTGCAGTGGTCGGTCGTGGGGCAGTACCTCTTCTCGAGCGAGGTCCTGTCGGGACTGTGGACGACGCTCGAGATCACGGTCGCGGCGATCGCCATCGCCGTCGTCCTGGGCACGCTCCTGGCCAACATGCGGCTGTCGAAGAACGTCGTGCTGCGCGTCGTCAACGGCGTCTACGTGTGGTTCTTCCGTTCGGTGCCGCTGCTGGTCCTGCTCATCTTCGCGTACAACTTCTCGCTGCTCTACACGAATCTCTCGCTGGGCGTACCCTTCGGTCCGTCCTTCGTCACCTTCGCCACCAAGGACTTCACCGCGGCCATGACGGCCGCGATCCTCACCTTCGGCCTGCAGCAGGCCGCCTACACCTCCGAGGTCATCCGCGCCGCCATCGTGTCGGTCCCGCGCGGACAGGCCGAGGCCGCCGAGGCGCTCGGCATGACCGATTGGCGGGTCCTGCGGCGCGTCATCCTGCCCCAGGCGGCCCGTCTGGCCATTCCGCCCATCGCGAACGAGACGATCAACCTGTGCAAGTCGACGGCGCTCGTGGCCTTCATCTCGGTGCCGGACCTTCTGTACTCGGTCCAGGAGGTGTACTCGCGGACCTTCCAGGTCGTCCCGCTGCTCGTGGTCGCGACCATCTGGTACACCGTGATCGTGTCGGTGCTCTCGGCCCTGCAGTGGTGGTTGGAGCGGTTCATGAACGGCCCGAGCCGTAGCGGTCGCGCTCGCCTCGCCGCGCGCGAGACACTATGACGACGCCCGTCCTGCAGGCGTGGCGCGTCTCGAAGTCCTTCGGTGCCGAACGCGCGGTCGACCAGGTGAGCCTCAGCGTCCAGGCGGGCACCGCGACGTGCATCCTGGGTCCCTCGGGGGCGGGCAAGTCGACGTTCATCCGATGCCTGAACTTCCTCGAGCGCCCCGAGGACGGATACGTCTTCATCGACGGCGACCCGCTGGGATTCGATCGCCGTGGTGACGTCTTCCACGAGATCAGTTCGCGGCGACTGGCGCGTCAGCGCCAGAAGGTGGGCATGGTCTTCCAGCAGTTCAACCTGTTCGAACACATGAGCGCCATCGACAACGTGATCGAGGCCCCGTGCGGGGTCCGCGGCGTGCGCCGGGCCGACGCCATCGAGAAGGGGATGGAGCTACTGCGCAAGGTCGGACTGGCGCACAAGGCGCACAGCCTGCCCCGCGAGCTCTCCGGGGGCCAGCAGCAGCGCGTCGCCATCGCCCGGGCGCTCGCGATGGAGCCGCGCCTCCTCCTGTGCGACGAGCCGACCTCCGCCCTCGACCCCGAGATGGTCCACGAGGTGCTCAACGTGCTGGGCGAACTCGTGGCCGAAGGCATGACGATGATCGCGGTCACGCACGAGGTGGGCTTCGCCCGCGAGGTGGCGCACCGCTTCGTGTTCATGGAGCGCGGTGCGGTCATCGAGGAGGGTCCTTCGAGCAATCTGAGCGTCGACGGCGTCCGTGAGGACCGGACGCGGTCGTTCCTCGAGAAGGTGCTCTAGATCCGATGACGCGCGACGGGGTGGCCCCCCGCGGTCCGCGCGGCGCGCGGCGGCGGGTAACGAGATAGCGAAGGAGCGAGGAAATGGACGCACTCACGAAGTTCTACATCGACGGTGAGTGGACCGAGCCGTCGGGGACCGCGCGGGCGTGGGTGGTCGACCCGGCCACCGAGGAGAGGATCGGCGAGGTGACCCTGGGCGACGCCCGTGACGTCGACCTCGCGGTGGCCGCCGCGCGGCGGGCCTTCGCGAGCTACTCGCTCACCTCGGTGTCCGAACGGAGTGAGCTGCTGGCCTCGATCATCGAGTCCTACGAGGCCCACTTCGACGAACTGGCCGACGCCGTCACCCGCGAGATGGGGGCGCCGCGCACCTTGTCGCGCGGCGACCAGGTTCCCGCGGGCCTCGGACAGTTCCTGCGCGCGCGCGACGCGTTGGTCGACTTCGACTTCGTCACCCGCGACGCTTCGACCGCGATCCTCTACGAACCGGTGGGCGTGTGCGCCCTCATCACGCCCTGGAACTGGCCCCTGCTGCTGATCGGCGCCAAGGTGGCGCCGGCGTTGGCCGCCGGTTGCACGATGGTGCTCAAGCCCTCGGAGCTCGCTCCCTTCAGCGCCGAGGTGATGGCGCGGGTCCTGCACGAGGCCGGTGTCCCGCGAGGGGTCGTCAATCTGGTGCACGGCGACGGCGCGACGGTGGGACGGGCGCTGTGCGAGCACGACGAGGTGGACATGGTCTCCTTCACGGGTTCCACGCGCGCCGGGGTGGAAGTGGCGCGCAACGCGGCCCCCGGGGTCAAGCGGGTCCACCAGGAACTCGGCGGCAAGTCGGCTCACATCGTGCTTCCCGACGCCGACCTCACCGCGGCCGTCTCCTACGCGGTGACGGCGATGATGGAGAACGCGGGCCAGTCCTGCGACGCGCGCTCGCGGATCCTCGTGCCCCGAGCGCGCCTGGGCGAGGCCGAGGAGGCCGCGCGTCGCGCCGTCGACGCCGTGGTCGTCGGCTCGCCTCACGACGAGTCGACCGTCGTAGGACCGGTGGTGTCGGCGACGCAGTATGACCGGATCCAGGGATTCCTCACCCGCGCCATCGCCGAGGGCGCGACGACGGTGGCCGGTGGACCGGGACGACCGCAGGGGCTCGAGCGCGGGTACTACGTGCGACCGACGATCCTCTCACGCGTCACCAACGATATGGAGATCGCCCGCGAGGAGGTCTTCGGGCCGGTCGTGGTCCTTATCGCCTACGACGACGAGGAGGACGCGATTCGTATCGCCAACGACTCGCCCTACGGGTTGTCGGGGGCGGTGTCCTCCGGCGACCTCGAGCGCGCGCGCGGCGTCGCGCGACGCATCCGCGCGGGCATGTTCCACATCAACGGCAAGGGCCTCGACGGGCGGTCGCCCTTCGGGGGTTACAAGCGCTCGGGGAATGGGCGTGAGTACGGGGTCTTCGGCCTCGAGGAGTTCCTCGAGGTGAAGTCGGTCTTCGGCTACTACGCCGACTAGACCTGCGCGGGCCCCGCGAGGTCCCACGTTCTCCCCGTCGCCGGCGGACAGCACGTGGTGGTCCCCGGCGCGAGGGGCGAGGGGCGAGGGGCGAGGGGCGACCTCTCTTACTGGGGCTGGGCGCTGATGTGCTCGGGGGTGATGCGCACGGTCACGCGCACCTCGCCCTCGCGACGCATGGGGTAGGTGTCCACCCCCAGGTACTTCTTGGCCAGGTCGTCGATCTCCTTGTCGGCGCCCTCGGTGGTGAACCCGGTGACGTTGCCACGCAGGGCCACGAGGGAGTACATGTTGTCAGGGTCGGTGAGCGAGACCGCCACGCGCGGGTCGTTGGCGAGGAAGCGGGCCTTGGCGCGCCCGAGCGCGGTGTTGATGATGACGTCGTCGCCGTCGAGGCGCACCCAGACCGGCGTCACGTGGGGCGCCCCGTTCAGGTCCAGGCAGGCGACGTGGGCGAGGACCTGCTTCTCGAAGATCTCGCGCGCGGCGGGGGTGAAGGTGGTGGACATGGGTCTCCTTGCGAACGGGTCGGTGAACCGGAACTAGTTTTACTGTAATGAACATCGGGGCCCGCGTGGTCACGCGAGACGTCGGCGACGCCGGGCCGTGCCCGCACGCTCGCTGGACGTCATCAGCAAGGAGAGATTGTGGACGTACGTATTGAGTCAGACACGATGGGCGAGATCGAGGTCCCCGCGGACCACTACTGGGGTGCGCAGACCCAACGGAGCCTGCACCACTTCGCGATCAGCGACGAGACCATGCCCCCGGCGCTGATCAAGGCCTTCGGTATCTTGAAGCTGGCCTCGGCGATGGTGAATCACGAGTTGGGCAAACTCGACACCGTGAAGGCCGGCCTCATCGAGCGCGCGACCCTGGAGGTCATCGACGGCTCGCTGTCCGATGAGTTCCCGTTGCGTATCTGGCAGACCGGGTCGGGCACCCAGTCCAACATGAACGTCAACGAGGTCATCTCGAACCGGGCCATCGAGTTGGCCGGGGGAGTGATGGGCTCCAAGAGCCCCGTGCACCCCAACGACGACGTGAACATGTCCCAGTCGTCCAACGACACCTTCCCGACGGCCATGCACATCGCCGCCGTAGTGGAGATCACCGACCGGCTGATCCCCGCGGTGACGCGACTGCGTGACGCGCTGCAGGTCAAGGCCGAGGCCTTCGCCGGCGTCGTCAAGATCGGCCGCACCCACCTCATGGACGCGGTGCCCCTCACCCTCGGACAGGAGTTCTCGGGGTACGTGTCGCAGCTGGACGCGGACCTCGATCGCCTCGCCCTGGTACTGCCGGGACTCTGCGAGCTCGCGGCCGGCGGTTCGGCGGTGGGGACCGGACTCAACACGCACCGTGAGTACGCCGGGCGCGTCGCCGAGAAGATCGCCGCACTCACCGGCAAGCCCTTCGTGACCGCCCCCAACAAGTTTGCGGCCCTCGCGGCGCACGACGCGCTGGTGTTCGCCCACGGCGCGATCAAGACGCTGGCGACCAGTCTGGTGAAGATCGCCGACGACCTGCGTTGGCTCGGGTCGGGCCCGCGCTCGGGGCTGGGCGAGCTGCAACTGCCCGAGAACGAACCCGGCAGCTCGATCATGCCGGGCAAGGTGAACCCCACGCAGTCCGAGGCGATGATCATGGTGAGCATCCAGGTGTTCGGCAACGACGCGGCCGTGGCGATGGCGGGCTCGCGGGGCAACCTGGAGCTCAACGTCTGCAAGCCCGTGATCATCCACAACTTCTGCCAGTCCGTCGACCTGCTGAGCGACGCCTGTGACCGCTTCCGCGAGTTCTGCGTGGAGGGGCTGGTGCCCGACTACGAACAGATCAACCACCACCTGACGAACTCCCTGATGCTGGTCACCGCTCTCAACCCCCTGATCGGCTACGACCGGGCGGCCCAGGCCGCGAAGAAGGCCCACAAGGAGCGTCTCACGCTCAAGGAGGCGGTGCTGGCCCTGGGCTTCTTGAGCGCCGAGGAGTTCGACGCGGCCGTGGTCCCCGAGGACATGACCCACCCCTAGGGTCCGCGCCGCCCGCTCGTGTCCTCGCTCAACCGCTCAGATCGCGACGTCGGGCGTGGGGGCCCAATGCTCGCCGAGCATTCGCGCGACGACCTCGAGCCGTTCGCGCATGGCGCGACCGGCCGCGGCCGAACTGAAGCGCTCGCGGATGTCCGCCGCGCCGAGTCGTCCCAGGCGATCGCGCTCCTCGGGGTGCTCGAAGAGCCAGCGCATGAGCCGCGCCGCGTCGTGGACGTCGGGGTCGACCCAGAGGTTGCCGGGCTGGTAGAGGATCATCGCCGTGGGGTTGTCCATCAGCTCGTTGCGGTGCACCACCATCGAGCGGTACCCCACGAGGCAACTGTTGAGCGAGTTCATGAAGTCCATGTTGCCCGAGTTGCCCGTCGCGATCACCGGACGGCCGAAGTACATGGCCTCGGCGAGGCCTAGTCCGAAGCCCTCGGAGCGGTGCATCGAGACGTAGACGTCACTAAGTTTGATGAGGGCCGCGATCTCGCCGGCGGCCATGTCGGACTCGATCAGGAGTCCGCCTAGGCGCTCCACGTGACGGCGCAGGTCCCGACGCACCACCGGGTAGTCGGCGAGGTTGATGACCTTGACGACCAGCTGGACGTCGCGACGCTGCGTGCCGAAG
Source organism: Acidobacteriota bacterium (assembly GCA_018971185.1). Classification (GTDB taxonomy): domain Bacteria; phylum Actinomycetota; class Acidimicrobiia; order Acidimicrobiales; family RAAP-2; genus RAAP-2. The sequence goes on along the minus strand of JAGXBH010000017.1, from coordinate 24,317 downwards.
GCCTCCTCGAACGCCTTGATCGCCCCGTAGGGGTTCTTTCGTGCGATGGTCGAGTTCGCGTCGAAGGTCACGAGGTACACCACCACGTCCGAGGCGGGCAGACCCAGGCTCTCGCGGGTCACCGTGGGGTCGGCGACCGGCTCGACCACGCAGGGCATGACCAGGACGGGCTTGGTCGTGTAGCGCAGGAACACGTCGCGCACGAACTCACTGGCCACCCAGATCTCGTCGACCCGGGCGATCTCCCTGATCATCTCCTGGGGCAGGGCGGGTAGCTCCCAGTACCACATGGCGATCAGGTAGGGCGCGCCGTCACCGCGCAGCTGCCAGTCCTCGACGACGTGGAACTCGTTCACGTTGAGAAACGAGATCCCGATGTCGTGGGGATGACCATGAGGCAGCGCCGCGATCTCGGCGGGGATACGATCCTCGTCGACCTTGGCCCACAGGTTCACGTCGGTGGTGGCGATCGACACGCCCTCGTTGAGCAGCGCGAGGGCCGATCGCCGGCCGGCCTCCGCCAGCCCGGTGGCCCCGGCCCAGGACGCGATGGCGTTCACGCCCAGCCCCGGGTGCCGTTCGGGCGCAGTCGCCGAGGGCGCGCCGATCGCGCGGCGTAGTTCGTCCACGTAGATCTCGGCCACGTCGTCAAGGGCGCAGTGGTGCGCGACGAACTCGCGCGCCGCCCGACCCGCGCGACGCGTGGCCGCCACGTCCTCGCTCGCGCGCAGCATCGCGTCCACCAACTGCTCGTGTTCGGCCTCGAGGTCGACGCTGACACGCCAGCAGAACTCGTCACTGAACTCGCGATTCTGGGGGATGTCCGAGACGATGGCCGCCTTGGCCAGGGCGAAGCACTCGAGGAGCGACGCACTCGTCTCGCCCGCGGTCGGCCAGCGCAGGCCCACCACCACGTCGCACTCCTCCTGGAGGGCACGGAAGCGCGTCGCGTCGACGTCGAGCGCGAACTCGACGACGTCGTCGAGCGCGAACTCGTCGATCATCCGCTCGATGCGGTGCTCGGCCTCGGGGCTGTCACGCCGGCCCGCCACGATGAGGCGCGCGTCGAGACCGCGCTGGCGTGCCGCGGCGAAGGCCGCGACCACCTCGGGCACGCGCTTGTGGAAGCTGAGGTTGCCGAACACCCCGAAGACGAGGGTCGCGTCGTCGTGGGTGACGGCGTCCCCGCCGTCCACGTCGACCGCGAAGGGCACCGTGGACACGCTCACGTCACCGAAGCGCGCGCGTAGGTGCCGCGCCGCCCAGTCGCTATGGACCAGGGTCGTGATGCTCGACTCGATGAGGCGTCGCGACATCAAGATCTCCGTGCGGTCCCACGTCGCGATCGCGTGCTGGATGACCTCCTCGTCGCGCTCCGAGCAGCCCAAGTTGTAGGCGACCTCGACCTCGAAGATCCGCTGGCCCCGATTGCCCAGCAGGACCTCGACGAGGTCGAGGATCGCGGGGTCGTGCAGCACCACGACGCCGCGACGGTGCAGGGCGGGCTGGAACATGTAGCCATGGAAGGTCGGGTTGTTCCCGACGTGGTAGAGGTCGACGTCGTAGTCCTGGGGGCGATAGTCACGCTGGCGAACGACCGTGACCCCGGCGGGGACGTCGACGTCGACCACGTCGTCGCGGATCACCGCGGTGAGGTGGACGTGGGGCCGGCGCGCCATGGCCGCCAGCAGCATGGCGTTGTAGTCGGCGATCCCCGACGGTTCGGGCGGCAGGGGCGTCCAGACGGCGACGCGCATCGCTAGAGCGCTCGTCGGGCGATCACCGCGTAGTCCTCGGCGCCCAGGAACACGTTGGCGACGTGCTGGGCCACGCGCGCGACGTCGTTGGCCCACACGCCCTCGTCGGGCATCACGTTGGTGAAGAGGTTGGGTGCGCGCTTGAGCGGCATGATCTGGGCGTCGGCGAAGCCGCGGATGGATACCAGGAACTCGAGCAGCGCGCTCGGGATGGGGTGGTCGTGGGTCGGGTCGATGTAGAAGCTGTCGGCGCCCACCAGGACGTTGCCCGGGTTGGGCGTCTCGAAGATGATGATGCCCCCGGGCTTGAGGGCCTTCAAGGAGAGGTCGATGACCTCGATGAGCGTGTCGATGCCCAAGTGCTCGACCACGTGGATCGCGGTCACCGCGCCCAGGGAGGCCGCGGGGACCGATGAGAGGTGGTGCAGCACGTCGTCCAGGCGCGCGTCGAGTCCCAGGGCCTGGCACTCCTGCACCGCGGCGTCGACGATCTCGATGCCGTACGCCTCGATCTCGTTGTCGCGCATCACCTCGAGCAACTCGCCACCCCCGCACCCGATGTCGAGCACCGGGCCGAGTTCGGCGACGGCCTTGAGCTCGGGGACGTAGATGCCGATGCGCTCGATGATCGAGTCGCGCGTCCCGCGGAAGCGCATGGCGTGCGCGCGCTCGATGGCGTCGAAGCCGGTCGCCAGCTTGACGAGGCGTTCGGGCTTGACCAGCTCGGGGTAGGAGCGCTTGACCTCCGTGAGGAAATGGTCGACCTCGGCCATGCGCGCCAGCAATCCCGCGATCCTCGTCTCCTCGAACTTGTCGTAGTCGGCCTTGAGCTCGCTGAAGTAGCGCGACAATTCCGTCACGTCGCGTTGCAGGGCGCCGAAGCCGTCGTAGAAGCGCGCCAGCAGCTGGCGGTGTCCGAGGTCGATCTGGTTCTCGAGCTGCTGGGTCCGCTTGGTCAAGTGCGCCTGGACGTCGGCGAGGTGACTCTCGCGCTGCTGCACGACCGAGGTGAACTGCCCTTCGAGGATGTGCAGCGCGGCCTCGATATTGAGCCGCGCGTCGTTGACCTTGCCGACCTCGCCCTCGACGAAGTCCAGTTGATGGCTGAGCTGGCGCAGGACGGCGGCCGTGCCCTCGGCACTCGCCTGCTGGACCTGCTCGAAGTGGTGGCGCTGCGCCTCGAGTACCGCGAGCAGGTGGGCGTGGCGCGCCTCGACCTCGCGGAGTTCCGCCACGAGCACGAGGTTCACGTCGACCTGGTGGCGAAGGAAGGGCCAGATGAACTTAGCGGTCAGGCGCTTGACGAGGGAGGAGGGACCGCGGCCCGTGAGGGGTAGCCCGAACGAGGAGTTCACTCGTGACATCGACTCGTCTACGGACATGTGGTGGCCTCCCTCGGTTGTCGCGACCGCTACGGCGCGTCGGCGCTGCACTTTCACCGCGCGAACGGCGACGTCGACGAGGATGGAGCCGAGAAGGACCGGTGCACGTCGCGACCGACCGTTCCGAGGCTGGGCATCTTCGACGACGCCACATCAGGTTACACCGTGCCTTTTAAAGCTTCGAGCCACGCGAGGACCCGCAGCCAGCGCGAGCGCGAAACCGACGATTGCTACAGTGGCGCGGGGGTGACCGGCGCGTGCTCGAGGTAGCGAACCGGTGGGCGATAGGGGCGGTTGCCGTTGAACGTGGAGACCAGCGAGGACGCGAGGCGCGATGGGCTCGGCGGTCCTCGGGCGCGGTCCACGGGGAGGTGGCGCTCGCTCCTCGGTCGCGTCGAGGACGTGTCGGCGACCCGCTTCGCGCTGGTGGCCGCGTTGATCTTCGCCGCCCTGACCCTTCGCGTCTACTGGCCCCACTGGCCGGTGTCGCGCCACTCGATCGTCGGCTGCGCCTGCGGTGACGAGATCCAGGAGGTCTGGTTCTTGAAGTGGACGCCTTGGTCGATCGCCCACGGCCTCAATCCCCTCTACAGCAACTGGATGGACTACCCGAAGGGCTTCAATCTCGCCGCCAACACCGCGATGCCGGCCCTGGGGGTGCTCGCGGCACCCGTGACCTGGCTCCTGGGCGCGGTGGCGAGCTACAACCTCCTGCTGTGGCTCTCCTTCCCGCTCTCGGCCCTGAGTGCGTTCTGGGTACTGCGCCGATTGAGCGGTTCGAATCTCGCCGCCCTGCTCGGTGCCACGCTCTACGGTTTCTCGCCCTACATGATCGGCGAGGGCGTGGCCCACCTCTTCTTAGTGTTCGTGCCGCTACCCCCCCTCATCCTCTACTGCCTCTACCAGGTGACCGTGGTCCAGGAGGGGTCCGCGCGCCGCTGGGGCCTCCTCCTCGCGGCGTTGTTCGTCGCGCAGGTGTTGATCTCCCAGGAGGTAGCGGCCGAGGCGGTCATCGTGGCGGCGTGCGCGCTGGTCGTCGCGCTCGTCGTGTACCGTCGCGAGGTGAGCGTCGAGCGCGTGCGCTACGCGCTCAGGGCCCTGCTCATCGGAGCCGTGCCGGTCGTGGTGATCCTGGCCTATCCGGTGTACTACCAGTTCTTCGGGCCCCAGCACTTCACCGGCGCGGCGCACGCGACCTCGCACAGCCCCCTCAAGCTGGACCTGCTGGGCACGGTGGTGCCCGACTCGTCCCAGAGCATCGCCCCGGGCGCGCTCGCGAGGATCGCCAACCGGTTCATGGGCGGTGACTACGGCGAGAACGGTGGATACCTCGGGATCCCGCTGGTGCTCGCCCTCGGGCTGATCGCCGTGACGCTGCGCCGGCGTCGCGGAGTCCTCTACACGGCACTCGTGCTGGTGGTCGTCGAGGTCCTCTCGATGGGTCAGTCCCTGACGATCGACAACCACACGTTCCCCGTTCCGATGCCCTGGCGCCTGGTGAACGCCCTCCCCTCGCTGCAGAGCGCGCTGGCCAATCGGCTGGCCCTGTACGCCTCGCTCCTCGTCGCCCTCGTCGTGGCGCTCGGGGCGAGCGAGTGGATCGCCGCGATGCGCCGTCCCCCTCGAGGTCCGACCCGTCGGCGGATGGGCGTGAACATCGCACTGGGCGTTCTGCTCGTCGCCTCGCTGCTCGTCTACCAGACCAGGACGCCGATTGTGACGGTACCCCTGCCGACCCTGCCGAGCTTCTTCAGCAACGGCGACGCGGCGGCCATACCCGAGGGCAGCACCGTCCTCACGTACCCCTTGAGCGTGGTGCCCAACGCCCCGGCGATGATCTGGCAGGTGAGCAGCGACTTTCGATGGAAGATGGTCGGGGGCGAGGCCATCGTCCCCACCCGTCGCGGTCGCGCCACGGGTCAGCCCATCGCCGATCGGCCCCTACCCGTCAGTCAGTTCCTGACCCACTGGTCCGCGGGCACGGCGCGCCTACCCGCCCTCAACGCTCGCCTGATCGACCAGATGCGCGAGTACCTGCGTCTCAACGACGTCGCGACGGTCCTGGTCGATCCCGCGGCGAACAACGCGGCCCACGCCATCACCCTCTTCGCCGACGCGATGGGCCCGCCGCTGCGCGAGGGCGACATGGACGTGTGGTTCCACGCCCCGGCGCGCGCCGACGCGTGGCTCTCGCGTCACTCGCCGAGCTGACTCAGCGCACGGGGAGGTTCCACAGCGCCATCCATCGCGACAGGTCCTTCTCGATCGCGAGGTCCTCGCCGAGGAAGGACTTCACCCGAAGCTCGAGTTCGTTGTCGCGCTGGTTGGGTCCCGTCGGGGCGAACGGGTAGAAGGTGCCCTGCTTGAGCAGGTAGACGAGGCGGACGGACCCCTCCCCCGGGGGTGTCGCGGGCACGAAGCCGAAGACCGCGCACAGGAGTCGCGGACCCAGCTCGTGGTCGACCATGGTGGAGTTCGCGGCGTGGATCTTGGTGACCAGGCCGTCGATCGTGGGGTCGTTGACGACCAGCCACTTGAATCCGAGGTCGTCACTGGTCAGCGAGACGGAGTCCTTCTCGGCGTCGAAGTTGAGCAGCTCCAAGATGTCGTCGTCGGAGAGCTTCGACGACTCGCCGCTGCCGGCCTTGAAGCAGAGGCCCGCCTGACCCGAACTCACCAGGTCGAGCTCACTCTGCAGGGTCAGTGCGGCGCCCGGGAGCGCGAAGATGTTATCGAGCTGGGGCGCCACCTGCTTGGTGCGCCCGAAGAGCGCGTCGCGAAGTCCCACTAGCCGTTGAGCTCGCGCTCGAGCTTGTTGAGCGCGTCGAGGCGCTTCTCGAGTGGCGGATGCGTCGCGAACAGCGACGCCGCGGTCCCGCCCGCGAGCGCCGGCACGAAGAAGAAGGCGTTCATGTTCTCGGCCTTACGAAGATCGGTGCGCGGGATGCGACCCATGTCGCCGGTGATGTGCACCAGCGCGCTCGCGAGCACGCTGGGCTTGCCGATCAGGATGGCGCCCGACCGGTCGGCGGCCAACTCGCGGTAGCGCGACAGGGCCATGGTCAACAGGTAGGCGACGACGTAGATCACGATCGAGACCACCCAGGTCACCAACTCCACCAGCGCGGCGTTGTCGTTGTTGTTGTTGCGTCCTCCTCCGCCGCCACCGAGCATCGCGCCCCACATCGCCATGCGTGACACCATCCCCGCGAGCATCCCCACGCCCGAGGCGATGGTCATGACCGCCACGTCGCGGTGGGCCACGTGGCTGAGCTCGTGAGCGAGGACCGCCTCGAGCTCCTCGTCGCTCAGTCGCGCCATGATCCCGCGGGTGGCGCAGATCACCGCGTGACGCGGACTGCGTCCCGTGGCGAAGGCGTTGGGCATGTCCATCTCGGCGACGCCCACCCGGGGCTTGGGCATGTCGGCCAGGAGGCAGAGCCGGTCGACGATCTCGTGCAGGCGCGGCTCTTGCGCGGGGGTCACCTCGCGCGCGTGCATCGAGAACATCGCGATCTTGTCCGAGAAGTAGTACTGCGAGAAGATCAACGCCGCGACGATCACGATGACCAGTCCGTAGCCCACGCCGATGTAGATCAGCAGGGTCGTGATGATCAGGTAGAGCACCACCAGCGCCAGGCCGGTGACGAACATGCGCAGGTTCAGCCCGCGGTCGGATTCGATCTTGGACTTGGCCATCTCAACCCTCCTGGGCCGGGGCGTCCGATTCGCTGGTCGCCGCGGGCAGGCCGTTCGCGGGTTCGCCCGCGGACAGCTGGGCCTTGAGGGCCGCGAGCTGGGCGTCGACGTTGGAACCGCCACCGGCGGCGTCGAGCTGGGCCTGGATGTCGTCGCTGGGGCCCGCCGTCAAGTCGGTCAGGGCCCCGGACGCCATCAGTTCGTCGAGCGCGCCACTGCGCGCCTGCATCTGGGCGACCTTGTCCTGGGCGCGTTGCAGGGCGGCCCCCGCGTCGCTCATCGAGGTGGAGATCCCGCTGACCGCCTCGGTGACGTGCGACGACGCCTCCGCCGCGGTGTAGGTGGCCTTGATGGTCTCCTTGCGCGTGCGGAAGGTCTCCGTCTCGGACTGGAGCTTCTGGGCGGTGGCGGTCAGCTTGTCCTCTTGCTCGACGATCGTGGCGTGCTGGGAGTCGAGGTCCTTCAATTGGGCGGCGATGGCCTCGCGGCGGGTGAGGGCTTCGCGGGCGAGGGGCTCATTGCCCTGCGCCAGCGCCTGCTTGGCCTGGTCGGCGAGCTTGTCGCCCTGGGCCTTGAGTTGCTCGGCCTGGATCTCGACGCGCTTGCGCGCGGTAGCGACGTCGGCGACCGCGCGCTTGACCTTCGTGAGGTTCTCCAACATCTGCTCGTACGAGAGGTCGAGCGTCTGACGCGGGTCCTCGTGCTTGTCCAGTTCGGCGTTGGCCTTGGCTTGGAACATGGTGGAGAATCGCTTGACAATACCCACGGGGGCCTCCTTGGTGTTCTCTCAGACTATTGGCAATTGCGGCGTCTCGCATCCTCGTGGTGAGGTCGCCACCTAAGAAATTCGACTACCGGCGCGGCAGATCGCGGTCCTGGGCGCGTGCCTCGGCCGCGATCTGCTCGCCGTAGGCGCCCACGCGACGGGCCAGCGGGGCGTCGTTGAGCGCCAGGATGCGCGCGGCCAGTACCGCGGCGTTCGTCGCGCCGTTGACGGCGACGGTCGCCACGGGCACGCCACGGGGCATCTGCACGATCGAGAGGAGCGAGTCGAGACCGTCGAGGCGCGCGAGCGCGACCGGCACGCCGATGACGGGCAACGTGGTCACCGCGGCCAGCATGCCGGGAAGGTGGGCCGCTCCGCCGGCGCCCGCGATGATGAGGCGCAGCCCCCGTGACGCGGCCTCGCGGCCGTAGTCGATCATGGCCTGGGGGGTGCGATGCGCGGAGACGACGCGGACCTCGAAGCCGATCTGGAATCGCTCGAGTGTCTCGGCCGCGCCGACCATGACCTCGTAGTCCGACGAACTGCCCATCACGATGCCCACCACTGGATCCATCACGCCTCCCGGGTCGTCGTCCCGTAGGCACGGGCGCTCTTCCATGCTGTCACGTGCGCCGACGCCGTGTCGTCGTCGCCGAACGCCAGGGCCGTCACGTGTCCGAGCTTGCGACCCGGACGCCAGGACTTCCCGTAGTCGTGCACCATCGCCCCCGACACGCTCCGCGCGGCGTCGAGCGAGCCGGGGGAGTCGGCGCCCACGACGTTGACCATCACCGCGGCGTGGCAGGTCACCGCCGTCGAGCCCAGGGGTTGACCCGACACGGCCAGCAGATGGTTGGCGAACTGACTGGTCGCGGTCCCCTCGATCGTCCAGTGCCCCGAGTTGTGGGGGCGCAGGGCCAATTCGTTGATCAACAGCCCCCGTTCGCACACGAAGAACTCCACGGCCATGACGCCGACCAACCCGATGTGGCGGGCGATCTCGGAGCTGATGACGCGGGCGCGCTCCTCGAGGTCGTGGGGGACCTGGGCGGGGTAGCGCACCTCGGTGCACATGCCCTGGGACTGAATCGTCGAGACCAGGGGGTAACTCGCGACGTCACCCTCGACGCTTCGCACGACGAGCTGGGCGACCTCCCCGAGCAGCGCGACGCGCTCCTCGACGACGACCTCGGCACGCTCGAGCATCTCTCGGGTCATGGCGAGGGCTTCGCGGTCGTCCGCGGGGAAGAGGACCCCCTTGCCGTCGTAGCCCCCGCGCGCCAGTTTGAGCACCGGGGGAGCGCCGTGGTCGCGCGTCCAGTGTTCGAGGTCTCCGAGGTGGGCGGGGTCAGAGATGATGGTGAACTCCGGGACGGGCAGGCCGGCGGCAGCGAAGTCGGCACGCTGGACGGCCTTGTCCACTGAGAAGCGCAGTGCGCTGGCGCTCGGGCGCAGGATCACCCCATCGGCCTCGAGGCGTCCGAGGAGATCGAGGTCCACCAACTCGTGATCGAAGGTGATGACGTCGACGCGCTCGCGAAGTCGGCCCAGGGCCTCCTCGTCGTCCGCCCCGCCGATGATCAGGTGATCGGCCGTGGCGCTCGCCGAGTCGTCGGGTGAGGTCGCGAGCACCGTCAGTTCGACGCCCGCACGCCGTGCCTCGTCGCCCATCATTCGAGCGAGCTGACCACCTCCCACCACGCCCACGCGTATCGCTGGTGCAGAAGTCGTCACCCGATCACGCTACCAACGCACTTGCGACGGGGACGACGTGAGCGCCACCCAGTACAGTTGACGGGTCCACAAGGAGTACCCATGAGAGCAGTAGCCAGCATCCTTTCCATCGTCATCTTCCTCGCCTTCGCCACGTCGGGGGCGCAGAAGCTGATCTTCACCACGATGGCCTCGCAGTCGGCGGAGCACTTGGGCTTCAAGAAGAAGCCCTTCCAGGGGGTCGGTCTGGCGGAGGTCGCGGGTGCGCTGGGCGTGCTGGTCGGTCTGGCGGCGGCCCACGGGTCGTTCCTAGCGTGGTTGAACGCTGCTGCCGCGGCGGGTCTGACCGTGACCATGGTGGCCGCGGTCTCGCTCCACCTTCGCCGGGGTGACGGCATCAAGGGGGCGGCGCCCGCTCTGTCCCTCGGCGTGCTCTGTCTCATCGAGTTGATTCTGCGACTGGCGTAACTCGGCGGCGCCGGGGCGCCGTCGGGTCAGCGCGGGACGCGAGTGTGCTTGAACTCGTTGAGCTGGGGCTGTTCGGCCATGAGCGTCACCAGGGACTCGATGATCCTCGCCGAGGCGAGAGCGTCGTCGCTCGGCGGCTCCATGTAGCGCACGAAGGTCGCGTTCTCGCCCACGATGAAGGTCGGGACGCCGAAGGCCTCGTACTCCTCCATCGAGCGGAAGCTCTCGGCGATGACGCGGTGCGGCCGCCGCGACGCGATGTCGGCGAGGACCTTGTCGGTGTCGACGCCGAGGGGGGAGAGGACGTCGATGATCTCGCTCGGCGTCGCCAAACGGATGGCCCGCTCGTGGCGCGCCCGGAACAGTTGCTCGTGCGCCGCGAGGAAGTGCTCGGGTTGTTCGTCGCGCACCGAGACGCTCGCGGCGAGAGCCATGAGCGCCGCGTCGTGCCCCGGGTCGTCCCACACGTCCGGTGCACCGGGCGCGCGGTGGCCCTGGCTCATCGTCCAGGGGATGAACTCCACGTCGAAATCGGTACCGGCCTTGAGCGCGGTGAGCACGTGCAGGTGGATGTTCTTCGCGAAGGGGCAGCGGTAGTCGTAGGTGAGGCCGAAAGACGTCATGTCGCCAGCCTAGGATCAGCGCGGTGGGACCGGTACGCCGCGCGAGCGACATAGCTCGGTGTACGCGCAGAATCGGCAGGCGTTGCGCGAAGGCGTGGCCGGGAACTCGCCGTCGGCGTAGTAGCGATTGATCTTGGCCCACGCGCTCGTGGCCGCGTCGGCCCTCGCGCGGATCACGGGTTCCGATACCGGGCGCTCGATGGCCTCGCCGTGGGCGACGTAGAGCAACCGGATCCTCGTCGGACGTTCACCGAGCTTCTGCTCGCACAGCACCGCGTAGAGCTCGGCGTTGGCGAACGTCTGTGAGTCGTAGTCGCGGTTGGGCAGTGACCCGGTCTTGTAGTCGACGATCACCAGGTTGCCGTCGTCGTCGCGGTCGAGTCGGTCGAGGATGCCAAAGAGCGGCGTGTCGTCCACGGTGACGGCGATACGCATCTCGATCCCCTCGCTGTTCACCGTGCGCGGATCCTCGAGGACGAAGTAGCGCTCGAGGATGACCTGGGTCTCGGACAACAGCCGGGCCTCGGCGTCGTCGTCGAGCCCGATCTCCTCTCGTACCTGCGCGGTCAGGACCTCCTGGCGCGCGGGCTCGATGAAGCTTCGCGCGGCGTCGATCGATCGTGCGGGGGCCTCGAGCTTCATCAATTGCTCGAAGATGTAGTGGACGAAGCGACCCTTGGCCGTGGCGTAGCTGGCGGGCTGGGGGATCCTCTCGACCGAGGCGTGCTGATAACGGCGCGGACACGTCTGGAAATCGGCCAAGCGCGACGGGGAGAGCGACTTGGGCAGTGGTTGTTCGAAGGTCATGGCGTCAGGGTAGGCGACGACCATGACACCTCAGCACATCGCAGCGCACCCACGAATGTTCCTCGAGCGCGACGTTGAGTTAATCGAACATGAAGTCAACGTTGGTAACCGCACAATTTCTGCACAACTCTGGTGTTTTACCCGTCCGCGACGTTGCTGACGCCCGGGCGCCGGGTGACAATGGAGAACCACAACGGCCCTGACGGGCCCGACTTCGAGGAGAGTGCAAGATGCGAGCAAAGAAAGTACTCGTCGCGGGGACCTACGTCTCGCTCGGCGTGCTGGTCTCGGCGACCTTGGTGCCCTGGTCGAGCCTCGCGGGGGCGTCGACGTCACATCGAACGGTCCTGAGCGCCGTCCGTGCGGGCGGGTTCGACGTGAGCCCCCCATTCCTCACCGACTTCACGGGCAACACCGTGGGCGCCGGGCCCAGCGGACCTACCGGTCCCACCGGCGTCACGGGCATCACCGGACCCACGGGTTGGACTGGCGTCACTGGTCCTTCGGGATGGACGGGAGCCACGGGCTTCACGGGCCCGACGGGTTGGACGGGCGCCACCGGCGCTACCGGTCCGACGGGGGCAGGGTCGGGCGACCAGGGGAACGGCCAAGGTCCCGGTGCGCACAGCGACGACGACGGGTACGGGCTCAGCCAGCCCAGCAGCGCTCCGACCGTGAGTTGGGACACGTCGTTCCAGTCGACGGTGTCGGGCGTCATCGACCTGCGGGCCCGCTTGTCACACCTCGGCCTCGGGGTGACGCAGATGCTCACGTGGTGCGTCAGTGATAACGGACAGGCCGTGACAGCTGGCCTGAGCCTGTCCCTCGACAGCGATCATCACGCCAGCGACGCCCCGGCGGGTCCTGGATGCTGGACCAGCACGCGCGGCGACCACATGCGCTTCGTCGCCGACACCTCCAAGTGGGCGGACGGACAGCACTCTTTGGTGGTGACGGTCACCGATTCGGTGGGTACGGTCGCGACCAGTGCCCCGCTGTCGTTCATGACGGCCAACTCGTCAGGCGCTGTGGGTGCCACGGGTTCGACCGGCGGCACGGGTTCGACCGGCGCCACCGGATCGACCGGCTCAACGGGTGCCACTGGGGCGACGGGTCCGACGGGTCCCGGGACGTACGACCACCACGGGCGGCGACACGACTGAGCCGGTGACACGACTGAGCCGGTGACACCCTCGTCACCGTTGGAAGTCGCGCCCTGGGAACGCACTGGGAACGCACTGGGAACGCCCTGGGAAGAGGTGTGAGGTCCCGATTCGTGTCGGGCTGAACGTGTCCGGTCTCGCCCGGACCGGCGAGGTGAACCGTGCCGGCAAGAAGGACGCGACGGAGGAACCGCGCGCGGCGAATCGCGATCACCTCCCCGCGACGGAACGTCGACGTGGTGGCCTCCACCAGTCCCTGCACGTACGGTTCCGGGGTCGTCCCACGAGTTCGTGAGCGCCAACTGGGCAGCGCGGTCTGGTATTACCGGCGACGCCCGCGAGGCACGGACGAGGTCGAGGTCGGGGCCTCGTCGTCGAGCGACGCCAGGGCGCACGCGCGGCGTGTACCCAGGACCCAGCGATGCCACGCGAGGGTCCCCGTGATCGCCACCACGACGCCCGCGCCGTTGAGCCATACGTTGTGGAAGGGGCTGGCACCCACGTACCCGAGCGCCGCGGCACTGAGCACTCGATTGACGACGCACGATGACGGCATCCCTCGAGGCTAGTGGTGGTCGGCGTCGATGCCGAACGCCGAACTCGTGGGCGCTGTCGTCGCCGGATGGTCCCTACGTCGGCTAGAACTGACGTCGTGAAGGACCGTGCGGTGGTGACTCGTCAGGGCCACCTCGTGCGGTCCACCAAGTGGGCGGGTCTGCGCACCGGCGACGCCGTGGTGATCGACGGATCGAAGGAGCTTCGCCAGTCGTGGGTGTTCGTGGCGCACGTCACCAACTCGGTATCGGGCGAGGAGTGGGTCGAGGTGCGCGGGGGACGACGCGGCGAGGCGAAGGGCCGGTCCTTCCGACCCGAACAGGTCTTCCCCGTCACGGCGAAGAGGGGTGGTCGCGTCGTGGGTCAGTCCCTCGCCGACGCTCCCCAGTTGCCGTGGTGATCACTCCTCGGGCAGCGTGAGGGCGTACCCCACGCCGGGGATGGTACGGATGAGTTCGCCGTCGTCGTCGTGCAGCTTCTGACGAAGTCGATGGACGTAGGCGTGGACGTACTGCGCCTCACGGGCGTAGCCCGTTCCCCACACCGCGCCCAGGATCATCTGATGAGTGCACGTGCGCCCGACGTGGCGAGCGAGGAAGGCGAGGACCTCGAACTCCTTGGCGGTCAAGGCGAGTGCCTCGTCCGCCAGGCGCGCCTCGTGGTGTACGAGGTCCAGATGAAGGGGTCCGTGCTCAATGGTCGGTGAGCTCTCCACGTCGGTCTCGGCGGGGCGATGGCGGATGACGACGCGGATACGCGCCTCCAACTCGGCCATCGAGAAGGGTTTGGTGACGTAGTCGTTCGCCCCGCCATCGAGGGCGGCGACCTTGCGGTTCTCGGTCCCGGTGGCCGAGAGGATGATGATGGGCACGTCGCTCCACTCGCGGATCCGGCGGCAAACCTCGAGCCCGTCCATGTCGGGAAGTCCGATGTCGAGCACCACCACGTCGGGTTGGGTGATCGCCGTCTGGCTGAGTCCGCTCGCCGCGTCGGCGGCGGTGCTGACGTCGTGGCCCTCGGACTGTAGACCCAGGCGAAGAGCGCGGAGCAGGGACCGATCGTCGTCGATCACGAGGACCCGGGCCACCTCAGCTCGCCTTCGGGTCGTCGTGCACCGGGAGCGAGAAGACGAACCGCGCACCGCCCCCCGGCGCCTCCTCGCACCAGATGCGTTCGCCGTGCGCCTCGACGAACGTCTTGGCGATGGTGAGTCCGAGTCCGGCGCGGCCACCGGTGTCGAATTGGACGAATCGGTCGAAGATGTCCTGGCGGTTCTCGGGGGCGACGCCGAGGCCCTCGTCGTCGACACACACCGCAACGCCGGAGTGCTCAACGCGTGCGGTGATGGTGATCCGCCCCTCGTCGGGTGAATGGCGCAGCGCGTTGTCGAGCAGGTTGACCAGGACCTGGATGATCAGGAGTTGGTCGACGTCGACGCGCGGCAGGGACGACGGGGTGTCGATGACGATGCGACCCGGGTGGAGACCGGGGCCGAGGACCGCGACCGCCTCCTCGATGAGGCTTCGCACGTCGCACACGGAGCGTTGGACCGTGAAGACGCCCGCTTCGATGCGCGTCATGTCGAGCAGGTTGGTCACGAGGCGGGTGAGTCGGTCGGATTCGATCTCGATGAGTTGGTGCAGTTCGTGGGCGTCATCGGCCGAGAGTTGGCGACCTCGTGTGACGAGGGTGGATGAGGCGACCTTGATGGTGGCCAGGGGAGTGCGCAGGTCGTGCGAGACCGCCCCCATCAGGGCGTGGCGCAATCGGTCCAATTCCTCGAGCAGGGCGGTGCGCAGCGCTAGCTCGCGCAACTGGGCGCGCTCCATGGCGATGGCCGCGTCATTGGCGAAGGTGACGAGTAACTCACGGTCGTCCTCGGAGAACTGTGCGCCCTTGAGAGCCAGCACCCCGATGGGACGCCCGGCCGCGGCGAGAGAGACGGTACGGAGCTCGCTGGGGGCCGCGAGTGCGGCGGACATGCTCACGGGTCGCCCCCCACGTCCCGGTAGCGGGTCGAGCCCGTCCATCTCCTCGGACGTCAGTGCGGGACCGACTGACGCCGCCACGCGCAGGTGCGCGTCCTCAAGGACGAGGAGTGATACCGCCTCGACGTCGAAGCCCCGGCGGACCGCGTCGACGATCGAGATGAGAAGGTCGCCCTCGGAACGGTCCTGGACGAGGAGTTCGCTGAGTTCATAGACGCGACGGATGTTGAGGGCATTGCGTTCGGCCTCGCCGCGCGCCGTGCGCGAGCGTCCCACGACGACCGCGACCAGCCCCACCACCACTAAGTAGACCCCCAGTCCCACCCAATTCTGCGCGGAGCCGATGGACAGGGTGCCGTAGGGCGGGATGAAGAAGAAGTCGAGGACCAACGCGCTCAGCGCGACGGTGGCGAAACCGGCCAGGACGCCGCCGACGATCTCCGCCGCGATCGCCGGGATGATGAAGATCAACGTCACGGTCGAGACGTTGACGTCGGCGCGCAGCGGCAACATGATCACCACCATGGCGATGGCGCCGGTGGCGCCGCAGGCGAGACCCACCGCACGTCGCCGAACTCGGCGATGGTCCCACGCGCGTGCGAGACGCGCGCGAGGGTGCCGTTGGGCCGACGCGACCCCCGCGGACGTCATCGGGGGCCTCCACGCATCGGTCACATCCTTCTCGCTCGCTGCGCCCAGTGTAGGGAGGGTGGCGGTTGCGCCGCGGCGACACCTCGCGTGAAGAACTTATTAAGGACCATGAGGATTTGTGAAGATTCTCTTCAGAAGCCGCTCACCAGACTGGGTCCATGGCTGATTTCTACTCACTGGTGGGCATCGTCGGATTCGTTGCGGCGATGCTCGGGCTGCTCTGGGCGATGGAGCGCGCATGAATCTGACCGACGTCGTGCTACTCATTGTGGCCCTAGCGATGTTCCTCTACATCGGCTACGCCATGTTCAAACCGGAGAAGTTCTAGATGGCCTTCTTCCTCACCCTTCTCGCCCTCGTGGTCTCGCTCGGACTCACCTGGCGATACCTTGGCTCCTACATGGCCGCGGTCTTCGACGGCCGTGTGCACTTCCTCGGTTTCGTCGAACGGCCCATCTATCGGCTGCTCGGGACCAGCCCCGAGCAGGAGCAGACGTGGAAACGCTACGGCGCCGCGGTCATCGTGTTCTCGGGGGTCTCGCTGCTCTTCACGTACGCCATCTTGCGACTGCAGGGCTGGCTACCGCTCAACCCACAGCACCTCGGCAACGTGGGCTCGGCGCTCAGCTTCAATACCGCCGCGTCCTTCGTCACCAACACCAACTGGCAGAACTACGGCGGTGAGACCACCATGTCGTACTTCAGCCAGATTGGGGCGCTGATGGTCCAACAGTTCGTGACCCCGGCGGTGGGCATCGTGGTCGCGGTGGTCCTGGTGCGTGGATTCGCGCGGCGCTCGTCGAGCACGGTGGGCAACTTCTGGGTCGACCTCACGCGCTGCCTCTTCTACGTCTTGTTGCCGATCGCCTTCGCCTTCGGCATCGTCTTCGTCGGCGAGGGGGCGGTGATGACCCTGGCGGGCACCGCCACGGTGCACGACGTGTTGAACCAGGTGACCCAGACGATTGCGCGCGGGCCTATCGGCTTCATGGAGTCGATCAAACAACTCGGCACCAATGGCGGGGGCTTCCTCAACGCCAACTCCGCGACGCCCTTCGAGAATCCGACGGGACTCACCAACTTCCTCTCCATCTACTTGCTGCTGTCGATCCCGTTCGCCTTGACCTACACCTTCGGCAAGATGGTGGGCAGCGTGCGTCACGGCGTGGCGCTGCTGTCGGTGATGGCGCTGCTCTTCGGCGTGTGGGTCGGCTTCACCAGCTTCGCCGAGCACCAGAACAACCCGGCGGTCGCCGCGGCCGGGGTGCACTCGACGGTCGGCAACACCGAGGGCAAGGAGGTGCGCTTCGGTGATACCTCGAGCGCCCTCTTCGCCGTGTCCTCCACGATGACGTCGACGGGATCGGCCGACGCCGCCTACGACTCCTTCACGCCGATCGGCGGCATGGGCCTGATGACGGGCATGATGCTGGGCGAGGTGACGCCGGGTGGCACCGGATCTGGTCTCTACACGCTGCTCATCTACGCCCTCATCGCGGTGTTCATCGGCGGGCTGATGATCGGACGAACGCCGGAGTACCTCGGCAAGAAGATCCAGTCCCGCGAGGTCAAACTCGCCGGGCTGGCGGCCCTGGTGATGCCGGTGGTCGTGCTCATCGTGACCGCGATCGCGGTCTCGGTGGCCGCGGGACGGGCGGGTCCGCTCAACGCCGGTCCCCACGGATTCAGCGAGATCCTCTACGGCCTCACCTCCCAGGGCAACAACAACGGATCGGCCTTCGGCGGACTCACCGGCAACACACCCTTCTACAACATCATCGGGGCCGTCGACATGCTGCTCGGACGCTTCGCGATCATGGTGCCGGTGTTGGCCCTGGGCGGCGCACTCGCGGCCAAGAACGTGGTTCCCGAGTCGCTAGGCACCTTTCGCACCGACAACGCCATGTTCGTCGGTCTCACGATCGGCGTGATCCTGATCATCGGCGGCCTCACGTTCTTCCCGGCGGTGTCCCTCGGGCCCATCGTCGAACAGCTCAGCCACGGAAGGTTCTTCTAATGTCAAACGTCCTCACCCCTACGACGGCCGACGCGCCCCATGGCGTGGCCCAAGCGCGCGGTCTCTTCGACCGAGAGATCCTCGCCCAGGCCCTCAGCGGATCGGTGACGAAACTCGACCCGCGCGTGCAGGCGAGGAACCCGGTGATGTTCGTCGTCCTCGTGGGCTCGCTGGTGACCCTGCTCGAGGCCATCGCCCACCCCGGGATCTTCACGTGGTCGATCACCGTCTGGTTGATCCTGACCGTGCTCTTCGCGAATTTCGCCGAGGCCATGGCCGAGGGTCGCGGTAAGGCGCAAGCCGACACCTTGAGGCGGATGCGATCGGAGACCGCCGCGCGCCGTCGACGCGACGACGGTCACGAGGAGCTCGTCGCGGCCGCGAACCTGAGCCGGGGCGACACGGTCGTCTGTGAAGCCGGCGACGTGATCCCCAGTGACGGTGAGATCATCGAGGGCATCGCCTCGGTCGACGAGTCGGCGATCACCGGGGAGTCGGCTCCGGTGATCCGCGAGTCCGGGGGGGACCGCTCGGCGGTCACTGGCGGCACCAAGGTCCTCTCGGACCGGATCGTCGTGCGTATCACCGCCGAGCGAGGCCACACGTTCATCGATCGGATGATCAATCTCGTGGAGGGCGCGAATCGCCAGAAGACCCCGAACGAGATAGCTCTCACCATCTTGCTCGCGGTGCTGACGATCGTGTTCATCCCCGTGGTCGTGACCCTGCAACCCTTCGCCGCCTTCTCGGGCGCGAGCGTCTCAGTGGTGGTCCTGGTGTCGCTGCTGGTGTGCCTCATCCCCACCACCATCGGCGCGCTGTTGTCGGCGATCGGTATCGCTGGCATGGACCGCTTGGTCCAGCGCAACGTGCTCGCCATGAGCGGACGCGCGGTCGAGGCCGCCGGTGACGTGCAAGTGCTCCTGCTCGACAAGACCGGGACCATCACCCTGGGCAATCGCATGGCCGCGAGCTTCCTGCCCGTCCAGGGCCACAACGAGCAGGAGGTCGCGGACGTGGCTCAGTTGGCGTCACTGGCCGACGAGACCCCCGAAGGTCGCTCCATCGTCGTGCTCGCCAAGGAGAACTTCGGCATCCGCGAGCGCCAGTTGGAGCCGGGTCACGTCTTCGTGCACTTCACCGCGACGACGCGGATGTCGGGGCTCGACGTGGGCGGGCGTCAGATCCGAAAGGGCGCGGCCGAGTCGGTGAAGCGTTGGGTGCGCGAACAGGGCGGGACCATTCCGAGCGACCTCGACGCCATCGTGGAGCGGGTGTCGCGAGCGGGTTCGACCCCGCTCACCGTCGCCGACGGCGCGGACATCCTCGGCGTCATCGAACTCAAGGACGTTGTCAAGCAGGGCATCAAGGCGAAATTCGAGGAGATGCGCACGATGGGGATCCGCACGGTGATGATCACCGGCGACAACCCCCTGACCGCCGCAGCGATCGCGCAGGAGGCGGGCGTCGACGACTTCCTCGCCGAAGCCACACCCGAGGCCAAGATGGCCCTGATCAAGCAGGAGCAGGAGGGCGGTCGGCTCGTGGCGATGACCGGCGACGGGACCAACGACGCGCCGGCCCTGGCCCAGGCGGACGTGGGGGTGGCGATGAACACCGGCACCACGGCCGCGAAGGAGGCGGGCAACATGGTCGATCTCGACTCGAACCCGACCAAGCTCATCGACATCGTCGAGATCGGCAAGCAACTCCTCATCACCCGAGGCTCGCTCACCACCTTCTCGATCGCCAACGATATCGCCAAGTACTTCGCGATCATCCCGGCGCTCTTCGCGATCAAGTACCACCAATTGGGCGCGCTCAACATCATGCGCCTGCACAGTCCCCAGAGCGCCGTGCTGTCGGCGGTGATCTTCAACGCGCTGGTGATCATCGCTCTGATTCCCCTGGCGCTTCGCGGCGTGAGGTTCCGGGCGGCGAACTCCGCGGCGATCCTGCGGCGCAATGTGTGGATCTACGGCGTCGGCGGCGTCGTGGTGCCCTTCGTCTTCATCAAAGTCATCGATGTCGTGCTCGTCGCCCTGCACGCCTACTAGAGAGAGGCATCATGCTCCTACACCTTCGCCGTTCTTTCACCATGGCGCTGATCTGTCTGGTGATCTTCGGCTTCGCCTACGCCGTCGCCGGCACCGGTGTTGCCCAGGTGCTGTTCAAGTTCCAGGCGAACGGCTCGATCACCGCGCACGGTTCGACGCTGATCGGCCAGAACTGGAGTAGTCCGAGGTTCTTCCACGGGCGCCCCGACGACTTCGGACCCTACGCCGCCAACTCGGCGACCCACACCTCGGGCGGGGACAACCCGCTGGTGGCGAACGGCGTCAACGGTGGCTCCGGCGCCACCAACCTCGGTCCTCGCTCCAAGGTCCTCCTCGCCAACACCCGGGCGCTCGTGGCGTACTGGCATTCGATGGGCGTCAGTCCCACACCAGACCTGGTGACGACGTCGGGCAGCGGCTACGACCCCGACATCTCACCCCAGGACGCCCTGGCGCAGATCCCGATGGTGGCCAAAGCGAGGGGTCTCTCGACGACCGTTCTGAGCAAGCTCATCACTGAGCAGACCCACGGGGCCCAGTTCGGGTTCCTCGGGGCGAGCTTCGTGAACGTCCTGCAACTCAACGAGGCCCTGGCGAAGTTGGGATGACCGTGGACCTCCTCGGCCACATCCGGCGCCACGACGCACGATGGGCTCTCGTCGCGGCGCTCCTCGCCCCGTTGGGATCGGCGCTGGCCTTCGTGCCGTTTCGCGAGTCCTTCACCAACGTGGGGGCGGCCCTGGTGTTCGTCGCCCTCGTCGAGGGCCTCGCGATCTGGGGTCGTCGACGAGCCGGCTACCTGGCCACCGTCTCCTCGGCGATCTGGTTCGACTTCTTCCTCACGACGCCCTACGAGCGCCTCACTATCAGCCGGCGCGCCGACCTCGAGACGACGATCGCCCTCGTGGTGGTCGGCGTCGTCGTGACCGAGCTGGCCGCCCGGTGGCGACGCCACCGCGAACACGCCGGCCACCAGGGTGCGCACGTGGCGATGATGGCGTCGACGGCGTCCTCACTCGTCGGGGGCTCGACCCTGGAGGAAGTGCTCGCGAGCACGTCGTCGGCCCTGGTCGACGTGTTGCACCTTCGGACGTGCTATTTCGAGAGCGACCTGAGCGGTCCCCCTCACGCGCGGATCCTGGCCGACGGACGCGTCGCGCACGTCGGCATGAGCTGGCCGGCGCACGAGATCGGACTCCCGGGCCCGGTGGCCGAGATCGCGTGCCACTGGCGCGGCGCGGCTCTCGGTCGCTTCCTCCTCGGCCCGACTCCGGGCGAGGCGGTGACCCGCGAGGACCGAGTCGTCGCGGTCACCCTCGTGAACATGGTCGCCGCGCGGATCCACGAGGAACACCGCGCGAGAGGATGAGGCAATGGCGCGCGGTCAACTAAGGGTGTACCTGGGCCTGGCCCCGGGAGTGGGCAAGACCTACAAGATGCTCGACGAGGGGTGGCGCCGGCGCGAACGCGGCGCCGACGTCGTTGCGGGCTACGTCGAGACCCATCGACGACCGCTCACCGAATCGCAACTGCGCGACATCGAGGTGGTCCCTCGTCGGCACTACGAGTACCGGGGGGCGACCCTGGAGGAGATGGACCTCGACGGCGTGCTGTCGCGCCAGCCCCAGGTGGCGCTGGTCGATGAGTTGGCGCACACCAACGCGCCGGGGAGCCGTCACGAGAAACGCTGGCAGGACGTCGAGGAACTCCTCGAGGCGGGTATCGACGTCATCACCACCGTGAACATCCAGCACCTCGAGTCGGTCAACGACGTCGTGGAGAAGATCACCGGCATCGTCCAGCGCGAGACGGTCCCGGACTTCGTGGTGCGACGTGCGGAGCAGATCGAACTCGTGGACATCACTCCCGAGGCCCTGCGCCGGCGCATGGCCCACGGGAACATCTACCCGGCCGAGAAGATCGACGCGTCGCTATCGAACTTCTTTCGCTCCGGCAATCTCACCGCGCTACGCGAACTCTCACTGCTGTGGTTGGCCGACCGGGTCGAGGACTCGCTGCAGAGCTACCTCGCCGTCCACGGCATCACGGGGACCTGGGAGACCCGCGAGCGCCTGATCGTCGCCGTCGCGGGCAACGCCGCGGACGAGGTGCTACTGCGCCGGGCCGCGCGCATGGCCTCACGCAACCACGCCGAGATCGTCGCGGTCCACGTGATCGACGCGGGAGAGATGCGTCGTCGCGATTCGGACACCACCACCGCGCGGGAGTTGATCCAGGAGTTCGAGGGCACCTTCCACGAGGTCATCGACGAGGACGTCGCCAACGCCCTCGTGGCCTTCGCGCGGGCCGAACGCGGCACCCAGATCATCGTGGGGTCGAGTCGGAGGCGACGCACGTGGCGCATCCCGGGAGGAGTCATCGAGAAGGTGTTGCGAGAGGCGCGCGACCTCGACGTGCACATCATCGCGATCACCTCCGAGCGTCGCGCGCACACCGCGCGTCGCCGACCTCGGGCCTCGTTCTCCTGGCCCACGACGCTACGCTTCGGGGCGCTCGGCGTGGTGGCGCTCACGGCCCTGACGTGGGTGTTGAGCCAGGTCCGAGCGGGAGCCTCGCTCTCGACGGTCTTCTTGGTGTACCTGATCGTCGTGCTCGCCCTGGCCGCTCGGGGAGGGGTGGTGGTCGGGATCGTCGCGGCCCTGGGCGCGTCGGGTCTGGAGAACTACTACTTCGTCGCGCCGCTGCACACTCTCGCGGTGGCGCGCCCCGACGACGCCGTGGCCATCGTGGCGTTCCTGGCCTTCGCGCTCACGGCGGGTCTGCTGATGAATCGCCTCCGACGCGCCACCGAGGACGCGCGACGTGCTCGGGCCGAGGCGGAGTTGCTCTCCGAGGCGGTCGCCACGGTGACGACGTCGCGCGAGGACCTGATGCCCCTGCTCGACACGTTACGGGCGGTCTTCGCGGTGGCGATGGTGACGCTGGAGCGTGTCGACGACGAGGGTCGACGGTTGCCCGAACTGGTGAGCGGGGATCCGGCGGGCACGTCGGGCGATACGATCGAGTTCTCGGTGAGTGAGAGGTGGGCCCTTCGACTCAGCTCGCTCGAACTCGACAACCAGGATCGCCAGCTCATCCGCGCGTTCTGCGCACGCTTGGCCGCCGCCCTGCATTCCCAGGAGTTGATGATCGAGGCGGAGGCGATGCGATCGCGGGTCGAGACCGACGCGTTGCGCATCGGCCTCTTGCGATCGGTCGCCCACGATCTCAAGGCGCCGCTCGTCACCATCGAGAACAGCCTCGTGGCGCTGCGCGCCGCGTCGGACGACGACGTCCGGGCGAAGCCACTCATCGTCGTCGCGCGCGAGGTCGACAACCTGACGCGCCTGGTCACCAATCTGCTCGACTCGAGTCGCCTCGAGGCCAAGATGATCGCGCCGCGTCGGTGGCGCACGAGCCTGCGCGACGTCGTCGCCAACGCCCGTGGGCTCGTCGACACCAAGGGACGACGGGTGGAGACGGACCTCGCGCCCGACCTGCCGACCGCCGTCACGGACCCGGACCTCCTCGAGCGCGTGGTGATCAACCTGCTCGCGAACGCCTGCGCCTTCAGTCCCCTCGACCAGGTCGTGCGCGTGAGCGCGGGCTGCACGCCCGGCGAGATCGAACTCCTGGTCATCGACCGCGGGCCCGACACCCGCGATCCGCGGCGTCGTCTCCCCAACCTGGCGGATCCGAGCGAGGGCGCGGACGAGGACCTGAGCCTCCTGGTGGCCATGGGTTTCGTCAAGGTGCTCGGCGGTGAGCTGCGATTCGAGGACACACCGGGGGGAGGAGTGACCGCCGTGGTCTCCCTGGTCCGCGAGTCACCCGGCGACCAGGTCAACGCCCCGTCTGATTGAGGTCACCAGCGCCGTGGCCGGCCGGCACGGTGACGCGCCGGGGACAGAACGTCTCGACTACGCGACGACCGCGTTCGCAAGTACGTGCAGCGCGGTGAGCCAGGTCTCTTCGTTGATGGAGAGGGAGTGCTCGCCCTCCAAGGAGATCTGTCCGAAGAAGAGGGCGTACCAGATGCGCGCGAAGGCCACCGCGGTCATTCCCTCGGCCAGGAGTCCCTTGTCCTCGAGGGGTTGGACGACGTCGACGATCTTGTCACTCGCCTCGGCCTTGGCCCTCGCGATGCCCTCAGCGGCGGCGGAGTTGTGATGGGCGAAGGAGATGCTGTCGATGCGCAGGAGACGCTGCTCGTCGCGCGCGGGGTCCTGCGCGTCGGCGATCATCTTGTCGAGCGCGACGCGCAGCTCGCTCGCGGTGTTGACGTCGCGCAGGGGAGTGGTGAAGATCTCGGCCTGCCCGAGGAGCACCTGTTCGAATCGGTAGACGATCGTGGCGGCGATGAGGTCCTCGCGATCGGTGAAGTAGCTATAGAGCAGGGCGACCGATATATCAGCCTCCGAGGCGACGCGCTTGACGCGAAAGAGCGTCAGCCCATTGCGCTCGATCTCCAGCGCCGCGGATTCGAGGATGCGGCTGCGCGTCGTCACTCCTTCCAGCCTATCGAGTACCCCTCCGAAGCTCACAGGCGCGCCACCCAGTCCGTCTCCTGCAGGAGCTGGGCGAGGCGGGCGAGGAATCGCGCCGCGTACGCCCCGTCGATCGCGCGGTGGTCGAAGGTCAGGGCGACCAGGCCCACCGAATGGATCGCGA
>JAGXBH010000059.1 GCA_018971185.1 Acidobacteriota bacterium | reverse complement strand
GGCCTCGACGTCGCCAAGGGACTCCTCGAGGAGGGGTTCCACTCGCCGACGGTCTACTTCCCCCTCATCGTCGACGAGGCGCTGATGTTCGAGCCCACCGAGACCGAGAGCCTCCAGACCCTCGAGTCGCTCGCCGCGTCGTTGGAGCGCCTGGTCGAGCGGGCCCAGGACGACCCCGAAGGTCTGCACCGCGCCCCGCAGTCGACGCCGGTGTCACGAGTCGACGAGGCGCGCGCCGCGCGTCACCTGATCGCCACCGAGGACGCGGCCTCGCGCTGACGCGCCGCAGCCATTTGGCCACTCAGCCACTCGGCCACTTGGTCCGGGGTGTTGGGGTGTTGTGGTGTTGGGGCCCCGCTCGTTCAGTCCACCGGCTCCGTGGAGACGTGGTGGGTCACCTTTCGTAGGAGGCGCGCGAGTTCTCGCTGCTCGGCGGGGCTGAGAATGCTCACCGCGGCCACCTCGTGCTGGTTGAAGGCGGGGAAGAGTTCGCTGATCACGCGCTGACCCCGTGCGCTCAGTGAGATCGAGACGCGGCGCTTGTCGTCGCGGTGGGGAGTGCGCTTGATGAGTTTTTGACTCTGCAAGGTCTTGATGACCCCGGTCAGCGTGCCCTTGGTCACGCCGGCCTCCTCGGCCACGTGCCCCGTCTCCTGAGCGCCCCAGATCCACAGGACCCACAGCACCGTGAAGGCGACCCAACTCAGCTCGTACTCGGCCAGCACGGTGCGTTCCATGTGGTTGCGAACGGCGGTGCCGGCGCGGTAGACGTTGGAGACCGCGCTCATGGCCACGAAGTCGAACTCGCGGTCCTCGAGACGCCGACGGATGTCCGCCTCCGCCTGCAGAACCTCCTCGGGCGTGGACGACGAGATACGACGACTCATGGTGAGTGAATTGTACGCGTCGCACGTTGGTATGTCGAAATAGTCGTCATTTCGACCCGAACGACGGGCCCCACGGCGATCCCTCGAGGGTGCCTCGCATCGTAGCGAGGCGCGACCTAGACCCGACGCGGCGCCCAGCGGAACCGGCGTAGGGAGACGAGGGTCGCCCCCGCGCCCCAGAGGGCGACGACGAGCAGGTCGTGCCAGGCCCAGGGCGTGGCACCGCGCGGGACCCCGAAGGCGTGGTCCATGGCGATGATGAGGTGTCGCACGGGGAGATAGTTCGAGAACTTCGCCAGTCCCGAATTGGGGGGGAGGGGGAACCACAATCCGGCGAGGAAGAGCAGGACGAAGAAGACGATGCTGGTCACCGGGCCGGCGGACTCCTGGTTGGGCACCACGGCGCTGATGGCGACCCCCATGGCCGCGAAGCCGAGGATGCCCACGATCACCGCGACGAGCAGCGCGAGCCACGAGGAGGGGAACGCGACGTGATAGCCGTAGCGACCGATCACCACCAGCAGGAGGGCCTGGACGAGGGTGATGATCGCCGTGCTGATGAGGATCGAGGAGATCAGCACCCAGGTCGGCACCGGACTGAGCCGCAGTCGCTTGAGGAGTCCCGTCTCACGTCGCACGACGAGGGTCACCGACAAGGTCGTGAAGCCGGCCGCCATGACGCCGTAGGCGATGAAGCCGGGCACGTAATAGCTCACGAGCGAGATGTCGCCCAGACTCTGGACCTTCTGGCTCCCCGCGCTGGCTCCGAGCATGACGAGGAAGACGACTGAGAACCCTACGGTGAAGACGGCACCGACCCGATTCAGCCAGAAGGCGAGTTGCTCGTACTTGACTTGATGGGCCACCAGGCGCAGGTCGGAGAACCGACTGCGCTGCGGCGCCGGGCGAACGTCGGTGCTCACGGTGTCCTCGCCTTCGTGTCGTCGGGCTCCTCGTCGATCTCGGCGCGGTCACCGCGGGTGAGGGCGAGGTAGATGTCCTCGAGCGTCTCACGTGCCACGCTCAGACCCGTGACGGCGATGTGCCCCTCGAGGGCCCAACTGGTGAGCGCGTGCAGGGCCCTCAACTCGTCGTCGCTGCGGACCTCGACGGTGTCACCCTCGACGCGCCACGGGGTGATGGGCAGGTCGCTCGCGGCGACGCCACTGGGAAGGGTGAAGCGGATCGTGGCCTCGCTGCGGTCCCGACCCCCCAGGGTCGCGGTGGCTCCGAGCGCCGCGACCCGCCCGTGCGAGAGGACGGCCACTCGCTGGGCGAGCGCTTCGATCTCGTTCATGTAGTGGCTCGACATCAGCACCGTCGTGCCCTCGGCGGCCAGGTGGCGGATGAGGTCCCAGGTCGTGCGCCGAGCCGCGGGGTCCAGTCCCGTCGTTGGCTCGTCGAGGAACAGTAGTTCGGGATTTCCGACGATGCCGAGACCGATGTCGAGGCGACGCTGCTGACCTCCGGAGAGCCGCTTCACCTTGGCGTCGCTCTTCTCGCTCAGCCCCACCATGTCGATCACCTCCTCGACGTCGCGGGGATGGGGATAGAAACCGGCGTTGCGCTCGAGCACCTGGCGCACGGTGAAGAAGGATTCGACCGCCAGTTCCTGGAGCACGACGCCGATCCGGTCGCGCAGCCCGCGCAGGTGCTGGCGATCTCCCGGGTCGATGCCGAGCACCTCGACGCTTCCCGCGTCACGCGCGATGAAGCCCTCGAGAATCTCGATCGACGTGGTCTTGCCCGCGCCGTTGGGGCCGAGGAGCGCGAAGACCTCGCCGCGCTCGACCTCGAAACTGACGTCGTCGAGGGCCGCGACGGCTCCGTAGGACTTGCGCAGGTGCTCCACGCGTAGCGCGAGGGTCATCGCGCCGCGCCCACGTTCTCGCTCCATGTCGTTGCGTGGTCGCGAAGAGGATCGTCGCCACCGTTCGCACCAGGGTCACGATGACCGCGCAGACCAAGCGCCCGGCGAC
The DNA here is from genome assembly GCA_018971185.1 of Acidobacteriota bacterium. GTDB lineage: Bacteria > Actinomycetota > Acidimicrobiia > Acidimicrobiales > RAAP-2 > RAAP-2. The sequence continues at coordinate 6,983 of JAGXBH010000059.1, read as the reverse complement.
GTTGGGCTGAACGCTCAAGCGACCCGTGCGGCGCCGTCCCCCGATGACCCATTGTGTGACCTTAGCGTGCCCGGCCCCGACGGCGAGGCGACCGTACCGGCGTGCTCGCCGGCGAGCACGCCGGTACTCGCATTGGTTCAGCGCAGGGTGGTGCCGCCCGCGAAGGTGGTGCCGACACTGCGGAAATATCCCCCCAGGATCTCCCGAGGGGCGAGCAGCGTCAACTCCTCGGTCGGGGAGTCGAAGAGCTCCAGCGTCGCCTCTCCCGCGTAGGCGGGACCGAGCTCGACGTTGACTCCCGACATGGTCACCACCTCGGCGAGGGAGTCGCGGCCGTCGAGTTCGATGCCCGGGAACCACCGGTGGTGCAGCATGGGATGAGAGTTGACGAAGCCGCCGGTGGGCGACTCGCCGCGCAGGGTGAGCGTGGCGTTGGCCAGTCGCCGGTCCCCGGCCGCGAGCGTCATGCCAAAGCGCCCGCCCGCGGTCAAGCGCGGTCCCGCCGATCCCACGGTGATGGGCCGGGTCTGGTGAATGGAGCCGAGCTTCTTGGGATATCCCTGTAGGTAGCCGCGCACGAGGGCGAAGTCCTTGTCGACCCAGATGAACACGCAGCGGCTGTAGATCCGCCCCTCGTAACGGCACCGCACGACGACGAAGGCCTCCTTGTACTGAGAGCGCACCGGGTCGAGGATCTCCGCGCGATCATCGCCGCAACTCTGCCAGTCGGCCCAGATGAAGGCGACGGCCCCCGGGTCCTCGTCGTCCTCGACGAGGTCCACGTCGGGCGGCAGGACCGCGCGCACGTTGGCCGGATCAGTGCGGTACTCCACCGTCAACAGGTCGCCCGAGTAGTGCCAGGGTGCGGGCGGGAGAATCGACGCGCGACCCGTGAGGGTGCGCGGGAAGGGTAGGCCCCGAAAGGTCATCGGCGCTCTCCCGTCCATCCCTGGTCGGGCCGGTCGAACCAGATGTGCACCTGCCCGGTGCCGATGGAGTTCTCGTACTCCGAGAAGAGCCGACCGGCCGCCGTGCACTTCGCGCCACCCAGGGCCGCGGCCATCATCTGGTAGTGACCGAACCGGCCCTCGGGCTTGACCGTGAGGACCTGGTCCATCTCGGCCAGGACCTGGGCGTGGTTGCCCTCGAGCAGGGCGTCGATGACCCGGTGGTCCCACTGGCGCGCCGCCTCGGAGAAGATGTGCTCCTCGCCGGCCGCCTCGTGGCGGCGCAGGTCGCGCAAGTTGTGGAAGGTGTGACTGACCGCTCCCGAGGCGATCAGGACGACGCGCAGGTCGCTCTGCTCGATGGCCTGGGCCACCACGCGTCCGACCGTGGCGAAATCGCGCTGGTCCGCGGTCTGACACACGCTCAGCGACATCCACTTCTGGTCCGCCTGAAGGAAGGGCAGGAAGTTCAAGGTCGCGTAGGCCAGGGGGAGGTGCTCGTTGTCGATGGCGGTGATCCAGCACTCCTCGGTGTCCTCGGCGGTCTTGGCGATCAGGCGTGCGAGCTCAGGACTCCCGGGGAAGTCGTAGGGCACGCTCGACATGCCGCGGGGCAACTCGTCGCTGGTGTAGTGGCCACGGCGGTGCTCGTGGGCGGTGACCACGAACTCCACGGTGGTGAACCAGTGGCTGTCGAAGACCAGGACCACGTCGGGCGCCAACTCGTCCAAGACGTCACGACGCAAGTCGTGCAGTCCCGTGTAGAGCGTGCTCTCGTGGCCATTGTTGAGCTCTCGGCGCACGGCCTCGGGCAGGACGATGGTGGGGACGTGGGCCAACAGGCCGGCCCCGACGATTTCACCCATGGGTGGTTCCCTCCTTGATCTGCAGCGTGGTGAGGTCCGAGTAGAAGTCCAGCGCGTAGTCGCCACCCTCGCGACCGACGCCGCTGATGCCGATGCCGCCGAAGGGCGCGGTGAGGTCGCGCACCAAGAAGCAGTTCACCCACACGGTGCCGGCGCGCACCCGCGACCCGACGCGCGTCGCGCGGTCGTGGCTCGAGGTGTAGATGACCGCCGAGAGTCCGTAGGGCGTGGAGTTCGCTAGGCGCACGGCCTCCGCCTCGTCCTCGAAGCGCTGCAGGGTGAGGACGGGACCGAAGATCTCGCGCTGGACGACCTCGGAGTCGTTGTCGCGCGGCTCGATCACGGTGGGCTGGTACCACAGGCCCTCGTGCGCGGCCTCGTCGCCCCCTAAGAGCACGTGGTCCCCGTGCTGACGCGCGCGATCGACGAAGCCCTTGACCCGATTGAAGTGCTCGGGGTGGATCAGCGGCGAGATGGTCGTGTGGGCGTCGCGCGAGTCGCCCAGGACGTGACGCGACGTCGCGTCGCGGAATCTCTCCACGAAGTCGTCGAACACGCTCGCCTCCACGAGGAGTCGCGTGCCGGCCAGGCAGACCTGTCCGGCGTCGTCGAACATGACCGCGGCCTTCTGGGCGGCGGCGTCGAGGTCCGCGTCGGCGAAGACGATGAAGGGACCCTTGCCGCCGAGCTCGGCGGTGAAGGGCACGAGGTGCTTGGCCGCGGCCTCGCCGATGAGTCGACCGGTCTCGGGGGATCCGGTGAAGGAGATCCGTCGCACGCGAGGGTCGTCGACCAGTGCGGCCCCCACCTCTTCGCCGAATCCCTGGACCAGGTTGAAGACGCCCGGCGGGAAGTCGGCCTCCTCGACCAGGTCCATCAGCATCGAGCACGACAGTGGCGACCACTCGGCGGGTTTCAAGATGACCGTGTTGCCCGCCGCGAGCGCCGGGGCGCACTTCCACGTCGAAAGCATGAACGGGGCGTTCCAGGGCGTGATCACGACGGTCGCCCCTGCCGGATGGCGAAGGACCTCGTTGTCGGTGCCGTTAGAGCTCCAGCGCCGCGGGGAGTACTCGCGGGCGAGTTGCGCGTAGGCGCGGAAGTTGCGCGCGCCGCGGTTGATCACGCGTCGTCGCAGGCTGTCCTCGAGCATCGCCATATCGAGGCACTCCACGTGCGCGATGCGCTCGACGTGCTCGTCGATCAGGTCGGCGAGGCGCTCGAGGTAGGGCGCACGGCCCTCCACGCCGAGCGCCGCCCAGGCCGGGAAGGCCGCGACGGCGGCGCCCACCGCGAGTTGCGCCTCGAGGGCCGTGCCGCGTGCGATGTCGGCGAGTTTCCAGGACCAGTCGAGCGGCGAGCGATCCTCGAACGTGCGCTTCGAGGTGACGCGACGTCCGTCGATGAAGTGATCCGGCGAGACGTCGACGCCGTCGACATTGATGCGCGCACCGCTCATGACTGGAACCTCGGTCGGATCCGCGGGAAGGGTAGCGCGTCCTTGGATGTCGGGGCGGGGCGGCGTTGCCCGCGAAACTCCCAGTCCCCACCCAGCGCCGTCGAGAGCACCTCCTCGGTGCTGGTGGGCTGGGCCCCGACCTCGTCGGAGACGGGGGTGGGTCCCTCGACGATGTGGTTCGAGAGGACGCCCAGTCCCTCGACCTCCACGGTGACGACGTCGCCGGGCTCCACGGGTCGAGAGATCGCCGGCGTGCCCGACAAGATGATGTCGCCGGGCACCAAAGTGATGAGGCGCGCGATGTCGGCCACCAGGTAGTGCATGTCCCAGGCCATCTCGGCGGTCGAGCCGTCCTGACGCACGACGCCGTTCACGCTGGTGCGCATGGACTTGTCGCGGAAGTCCCAGTCGGTGACGACTCCCGGTCCGATGGGACAGAGGGTGTCGGCGCCCTTCACGCGCAACATCGATCCGGCGTCGGTATCGCGGAAATCGTGCAGGCCATAGTCGTTGGCCACGCTGTAGCCCGCGATGTAGTGCCGCGCGTCGGCGACGTCGATGTTGCGCGCACTACGACCGATGACGATGGCGACCTCGCCCTCGTAGTTGAGGTAGTGGCAGTTCGTGGGTCGCACCACGGCGCCACCGTGGGCGTTGAGCGAGGAGACGGGCTTGTGGAAGTACGTCGGCGCGGGGGCGAGCTCGACGCCGAACTCGCGCACGCGCGAGATGTGATTGAGATGACAGCAGATGATCTTGCTCGGGGTCACCGGGGCCAAATGCGTGGCGCTCTCGGCGTCGACGCGTCGGCCATCGCGCGCGACGAGCTGCGTCCCGGCGACGACGACGTCGGTCACGTTGCCATCGAGCAGTATCCGGCGATACTCCACGCTGTCCCCCCAGAGTCGTTTGAACCTAAATGATAATGTCACTCTACTGACGCGCGCCGCGGAGAACACCGCGCGTGTTACGTTCGTTACGTCGTAGAGGGGGACACGTGGACGAGGACTTCAACCGACTGCGGGTGCTGTGGCCCGATCACCTGGGTCTCGCACGCGGCAAATACGTGCCGGCCAAGCTCGCCGCGAACGGCGTGCGCCATTGCACGGGGACCTGGGCGCTCGGCTACGACCGCCAGATGACGCCCGAGACGCCGGGATCGCACTGGAACGAGGGGCTGCCCGACTTCGACGCCACCTACGACCTCGCCGACATTCGACCGGGATGGGAGCCGGGCACGCGCGTGGTCGTCGCGGACCTCTCGGACCACGAGGGGCCGACGGCCGTCTCGCCGCGCGGCGCGCTGCGGCGCGCGATCGCGGACTGGAACGCGCTGGGCTATCGGCCCTACGTGGGCATGGAGTTCGAGGCCTACCTGTTCACGCCCGACGGAAACGGCGGCTGGGCGCCGTTGGACACCCCGGGCGCCTACGTCTACGGGACCGGACCGGCCGTCGACCCCCACGGTCTGCTCGACGCCATCTGGCAGGCGTGCGACGCCGCGGACATACCCCTCGAGTCAGTCAACTCCGAGTACGACACGCCCCAGTTCGAGTTCACCCTGCGCTACAGCGACGCACTCAGTGCCGCGGACAACGGCTTCTTGTTCAAGGTATTGGCCCGCGAGGTCGCCCACCGCCACGGACTCTTGATGACCTTCATGGGCAAGCCACTCTCGGATCGCGGGGGATCGGGGCTGCACTTCAACATCTCGTTGCGTGACGAGGCCGACAACAATGTGATCAACGACGCCTCGAGCGAGGACGGGATCTCGCTGCTCGCGCGTCAGATGGTGGCGGGTATGTTGGCGCACCACCGCGCGCTCGCGGGGGTGTGCGCCCCCACCGTCAATGCCTACAAGCGCCTGCGGCCGGCGTCACTCTCGGGTTACTGGGCGAACTGGGGTCACGACCACCGCGGCGCCACGGTGCGCATCCCACCCGAGCGCGGGGCCGGAGCTCGCCTCGAGCACCATCTGAGTGACGGCGCGGCAGTCGTGCACACCTCACTCGCCGCGGTGCTGCAGGCCGCGCGCCTCGGCCACGTCGACGCCCTGGAGCTGGGTCCCGCCGAGGGTGGTAACGGCCTCGACACCATCGAGGCGACCGTCGGGGTGCCCGCGACGCTGATGGCGGCCCTCGATGAGCTTGAAGAGGATGAGGAACTGACGACCGCACTGGGCGCTCAGTTGGTGGCGCAACACCTCGCGGTCAAGCGCAGCGAATGGGAGAGGTTCCTCTCGGCCACCACCGACTGGGAGATCCGAGAGTATCTTCCCTTCCTCTAGAGTGACCTAGGAGTCGACGCGCATCGGGCGCTACGAGCAGGGCGGGCCCGCGACGTGGCGTGATGACGGTGCCGCGTGGACGTGGTCGCGACGAGAGGATGCGGCGACGAAGAGGCTGACGAGGGAGGGACCGGGAGTGTTCAACTATCGCACTGCTGGAGTCGTCGTGATTATGGCGGCCGCTTTCGTCGTGACATCGTCACCGTCGGCTCAGTCGGCTCAGTCGGCTCCGTCGACGAAAGTTGGAAGCGGCGCCGCGGCGTCAGGACCATCCGAGGCGCACTCGCTCGGTGCCACCGTGAGTGCGCTCAAGCTGGGTAGCCTCACGGACTATTCCGCGACCCTCGACGACAATGGTTTCATCACCAAGTATCGTGTCCATTCGCCGCTGGACTGGGAGGACTTCGCGAGCAAGCCCACGCCACTGAGCGTCCAGGTGAATGGCTTCAACTATTCCCTCGTTCCCGTCATCAAGGGGACGAGCGTCAAGGTGATGTGGAAGAGGATCGGTCCGGCGCAGGACTACTCTGCGGCGGTGCCGTACTTGGGCTACGCGCGTGGATTCTTCGCCCTCACCCACGTGAGCGGGGCTCGACTCGTCCGCGGATCGAGTTGTCGCCAAGCGGGGGTGAGGGGACATTGGTGGGGGTTCGCGGCCGCGGCTCGAGGTGCCGCCTTTCCACACGTGGTCGCGTGCGTCGCCGATCGATCCGGGTGGCTCTTGAATTACGGCTTTGCGACACTGTCGTCGGGCGGCTCTCCCGTGGGCCTGCGGATGAGCTTCGAGATCACGGGGGTGAACAACGTGGGCTTTATACCGGTGCCGCACGGTTGACGCCCTGGTGCGATGGTGGCCCGACGTCGTTGACGGCGGTCAGCTCAGCGTCGACGGCGATACCAGGTGCGCCTCACCAGCAGATTCACCAGTCGACGCGGGCGAGGGACTTCCTAGCGCCAGGTGACGCGAACGGGCAGTTTCTTGGTGCCAGAGATGAAGTTGGAACGTAGTCGCTCGCTCTCGCCCGCGAGTTCGACGCTCGACCAGGCCTTGGCCATCTCCTCGAACATCACGCGCAGTTCCAATCGCGCCAGGTGCGCGCCGAGGCACAGGTGGGCGCTGTGGAGGCCGAAGGCGGTGTGGTCATTGGGGGCGCGGTTCGCCATGAAGGTGTAGGGATCGCTGAAGTGCGACTCGTCGTAATTCGCCGAGACGTACCACAGGACCACCTTGTCGCCCTTCTTCAGCGGTTGCCCACGCAGTTCGGTGTCCTCGACCACCGTGCGACGGAAATGCATGGTCGTCGAGGACCAGCGTAGGACCTCGTCGACCAATTGCTTCATCTGGGTCTCGTCGAAGTGGGGGAGCTGGCTGAAGAGCTCGGGTCGTTCGATGAACACCTGAGTGCCCGCGACCATGGTGTAGC
>JAGXBH010000058.1 GCA_018971185.1 Acidobacteriota bacterium | reverse complement strand
GGGGCCACGACTTGGGGCCACGACTTGGGGCCACGACTTGGGGCCACGACTTGGGGCCACGACTTGGGGCCACGACTTGGGGCCACGACATAGGACGACCGCGTGACAGCGGTCCGGTGGTCCCCAAGTACTGCTTGTGCACGTCAGCGGGGCCCTCTAGTATCGAAGGATGCCTCGCTGACCCGTCGCCGCTCATCGATCCGATGCGGCGTCGCGGCTCCCGCGGCACGACGACTGCACGACGCAACCCTCACTCATCGTGTCGGGGCGTTCGTCGGCGGACGATGCGAATCGTCCGTGAGTTGCGGGGTTCGACCCCCAACACGCGCGACGAGGTGTCGTCGTCGCGCGACGGGTCGTTAATGGTTCGAGCTGACGTAGGGATCCACCGCCTACCTCTCAGTCGAGCCAGAGGGCCGAGGTACGAAGTCGTTTTCGACCGCGCGCCCGAGATCACGAGACCACGAGGTCTTCACCCACCATCCTCCGCGGAGAAGGGATTGCATGCCGCACCTGCCGTACCGTGAACTGCCCGAGGAGGACCCCGGCCGTCCTCGCACCGATTCCCCCGCGCGCTACCTCACCTGGCTGGCGCGCGAACAGCGCGGGTTGCTCTCCCTCAACGCCGTCTTCGGCGTCGGGTGGATGGTGGCCCAGGCGCTCGTCTGGGCCGCGGTGGGACGGGCGATCGATGCCGGGGTGGTCCGTCACGACCCCCGTGCTCTGTGGACGTGGGTTGCCATCGTCATGGCTCTGGGCGTGTTCCAGGCGCTCTGTGGATCGCTGCGCCACCAGCTCGCCGTGACCAATTGGATGCGTGCGGCCTTTCGCACCAGCCACCTCATCGGACGTCACCTCAACGCTACGGGCGATGCGCTCACCGAGGAGATCCCGGCGGGCGACATCGTGAACACCGTGATGGCCGACGCCATGCGTATCGGCGGCACATTCGACTCCTCCGCTCGGTTCGTCGGCTCGATCGTGTCGTGGTTGGTCGTGACCCTGATTCTGCTCGGCACGTCAGTGAAGCTCGGGCTCATCGTCCTCCTCGGCGTGCCCATTCTGGCGAGCCTCACCATCCCGCTCATGCGCCCCCTGCACCGGGCCCAGGCGGCGCAACGCGAGGCGGCCGGTCGATTGGCGGCCCTGGCGTCGGACACGGTGACCGGACTGCGCATCCTGCGCGGTGTCGGGGGCGAGGAGGTCTTTCTCGGTCGCTACCAGCGCCAGAACGAGGTGGTGCGTCGCACCGGTGTGCGCGTCGCCAGTCCTCAGGCGGGTCTCGAGTCGGGCCAGATCCTGCTGCCCGCGATACTCACCGTCGTCGTCACCTTCATCGGAGCCCACGACGTCATGGCCGGTCGCCTGCAACCGGGCCAGCTCGTGTCCTTCTTCGGTTACACGACCTTCTTGACCACGCCGCTGCGCACCGCAATCGAATACGTGATCTCGGTGACCCGCGCATTCGTCGGGGCGGGCAAGGTTCTGCGCATCCTGCGCGTCGCACCCACCATCGGCGAGCCCGCGACCCCCCGCCCCTGGCCCGATCGCCCCGAGTGCCTCCTCGACGCTCGCAGCGGTGTCACGCTGGAGCGTGGCCGCGTCGTGGGACTCGTCGCCGCCGACGCCTCAGAAATAGCGCCGATCGTCGAGCGCTTGGGTCGCTTCGACGCCGACACGCGCGGCGTGACCCTCGACGGCGTCGCGATCGAGGACTTCGCCCTCGCGGACATGCGACGCCACGTCGTGGTGAGCGAGGTCGAACCACGACTCTTCTCGGGACGACTGCGTGACGAACTCTCCACGCGCGCCAGCCACGAGGACCTCATCCACGAGGCGATGCGGGCGGCCAGCGCCACCGACATTCTCGAGATCCTTGACGACGGACTCGACTCTCGCGTGCACGAACGCGGCCGGAGCCTCTCCGGCGGGCAGCGCCAACGTCTGGTCCTCGCGCGGGCGCTACTCACCGACGCCGAGTTCCTCATCTTGGTGGAGCCGACCTCCGCGGTCGACGCCCACACCGAAGAGCGCATCGCCGATCGACTGCGCGGCGCGCGCCAAGGTCGATGCACCGCCCTGGTCACCACCAGCCCTCTACTGCTCGAGAGGACCGACGAGGTCTTCGTGCTGCGAGGAGGGCGCGTCGTCGCACGCGCTGCTCACGACGAACTCCTCAACCACTCCCCCGAGTACCGAGGCATCGTGCTGCGAACGGAGGAGTCGTGAGTACGTTGCCGATCGCGAGTTTCGCCGACGTGCGAGCCTTCGCGCGGACGTTGCTCGCCCGCCATCGCTGGCCGTTCGCCCTGATGCTGAGCCTCTACGCCCTGGCGGCCGTCGCGGCCCTGGTGCCCGCCTACGTCGTCGGGATCCTGACCAACGACGCGACCGCCCACACCCTCAGCGGCCCACGCATCGCTGGGTTGGTGGAGGTCCTCGCGGGTTCCTCGCTCGCCTTCGCCCTCTTGTCCTTCCTGGCTCGACGACGAAGCTACATCCTGGGCGAGCGGATCTTCGCGGACCTGCGTGGATCGTTCCTCACGAGCGTCCTCGAGCTTCCCCTCCTCGTCGTGGAGAACGCGGGCACCGGCGACCTCCTCAGTCGCACCACCAGCGACGTCGAGGCCATGTCGCGCACCGTGCGCTTCGCGCTTCCCGAGTGGCTCGTGGCCATCATCCAATCACTCCTGACCCTGGCCGCCATGTTGGTCGTGAGCCCCGCGGCGTCGGTGGCCTCGCTCGTCTCGTTGCCGATCCTGTTCTTCGCGACCCGTCGCTACCTGCGCTTCGCGACACCGGGTTACCGTCGCGAACGCATCAGCTACGCCAGCCTCGCCGGGACGGTGTCGGAGACCGCCGAGGGTGCGCGTACCATCGACGCGCTGCAACTGGGTGAACGCCAGAACCGTCGCATCGAGGCGAACCTGCGCGAGAACTTCTACGCCGAGATGTACACCCTCCTCATGCGCATGGTGTGGTTCCCGACCGTCGAGAGCGCCTTCGCGCTCGCCGTCGCGTCCACGCTCGGCTGGAGCGGGTGGTTGGCGCTGCACCACGTGATCACCATCGGAGCCGCCACCACGGTCACGCTCTACGTCGTGCAGATCAACGACCCGCTGGACCGGCTCGTGAGCTGGCTCGACGAGCTCCAGATGGGACAATCCTCGTTGGCGCGACTGGTGGGGGTCTCGATGATCCACGACGGGCGGCCCACGAGCGGACCCGAACCCGTGGACGGCGAGTTGCGCCTGCGCGACGTGCGCTACGCCTACGGCGAGGGTCGCGACGTCCTGAGCGACGTCTCATTGGTGATCCGTCCCGGTGAGCGCCTCGCGATCGTCGGACCCTCGGGCGCCGGGAAGTCGACGCTGGGTCGACTGCTGGCCGGTATGGACGCCCCGAGTGGGGGAACGATCACCCTCGGTGGCGCACCCCTGGGCGAGTTGCCCCTGGCGACGTTACGACGTCACGTCGTGCTGGTGACCCAGGAGCACCACGTCTTCCTGGGCACACTGCGCGACAACCTGTCCCTCGCTCGACCCACCGCGAGCGACGACGCCCTCCTCGACGCCCTCCAGGCGGTCGACGCCGACGACTGGGTGCGTCAGTTGCCCCGGGGACTCGACACGGAGTTGGGGGCCGCGGGACACGTTCTGAGCCCCGCGCAGGCCCAGCAGATCGCCCTCGCCCGCCTGGTCCTGGCCGATCCGCAGACCTTGATCCTGGACGAGGCGACGGCGCTGTTGGACCCGCGGGCGGCCCGACACCTCGAACGCTCCCTCGGGGCGGTCCTGCACGGGCGCACCGTCATCGCCATCGCCCATCGCCTGCACACCGCGCACGACGCGGACCGGGTGTGCGTGATGAACGCCGGACGCATCGTCGAACTCGGCAGTCACGACGAGTTATTGGCCCTCGACGGGAGTTACGCCGCGCTGTGGCGCAGCTGGCGCCACGAGTCACCTTCGTCCTGACCCGCGATACAAGCCCACTGCGTCGGGTGGCGCCGTCGTGAGCGGATCACGTCACGGCGCGCAGCCGCGCGAGGCGACCGACCGCCTCGTCGAGCACCTCGTGACCCTTGGAGAACATCCAGCGCACGTGGTGCGCGCCACGCGTGACGTCGTCGTAGAAGACGGTGCTCGGGATGGCGACCAGACCACATCGTCCCGGCAGGGACCGGCAGAACTCGTAGGGATCCTCATCGGTGAGTGGCGAGATATCCGTCGTGAGGAAGAACGTCCCCTGGGAGTCGAGCACCTCGAAGCCCGCCGCGTCGAGACCGGCGGCCAGGAAGTCGCGCTTCTCGCGCAGGATGCTCGTCGCCGTGGCGATGTCGTCGTCGCACGCGTCGAGTCCCGCGGCGATGGCGTGCTGGAAGGGAGCACCGTTGACGTAGGTGAGGAACTGCTTGGCGGCTCGCACCGCCGCCACCAATTCAGGGGTCGAGCAGACCCAGCCGATCTTCCACCCGGTGAAGGAGAAGGTCTTGGCGGCCGAGGAGATGGTGATCGTGCGCTCGGCCATCGCGGGCAGTGTCGCCAGGGGGACGTGGACGGACTCGAAGACGAGGTGCTCGTAGACCTCGTCGGTGATGGCGATCACGTCACGTCGACGACAGACGTCGGCGATGAGCTCCAGTTCGTCACGGGTGAAGACCTTGCCGGTCGGATTGTGTGGGGTGTTGAGGAGGATGAGCCGGGTGCGAGGGGTGATCGCCTCCTCGAGCGCGGCCGGGTCGAAGGACCAGTCGGGGGCCCGTAGGGGCACCACCCGACGGCTCGCGCCGGCCATCGCCGTGCACGCGGCGTAGGCGTCGTAGAACGGCTCGAACATCACCACCTCGTCGCCCGGCTCGCACAGGGCCAGGAGGCACGCCGCGATGGCTTCCGTCGCGCCCGCGGTGACCAGGACCTCGGTGGTCGGGTCGAGCTCGAGGCCGTAGAAGCGCCGTTGGTGCGACGCGATCGCCGTGCGCAGCGCGGCGATGCCGTTGCCCGGCGGGTACTGATTGTGCCCTTTCTCGATCGCATCGATGGCGGCGCGCTTGATGAGGTCGGGTCCGTCGACGTCGGGGTAACCCTGTCCGAGGTTGATCGACCCGGTCGCCTCCGCGAGTGCCGACATCTCGGCGAAGATCGTGCCGGTGAACCCTTGCAGTCGCGAGTTCAGGTAGGGGGCTCGCACACTCACGCCATCCCACGATACCGACTCAGAGCATCACCATCGGCCTCCTCGAGGTCGTAGGGACCTCGGTGGCATCGATCGTGGCTCTCGCCATTCTTCGGGGCGTCACGCGAGTTCGCGAGGGACCCACCGATAACATCAACCACGGCGGGCGTTCGACGGGCGTCGCCACTCTCGAGGAGCGTGTCACGTCATCACTCTCTGACTCCCAGGGCGACCACGAGACCGACGCCACCGCGGTGGTCGATGAGGTCGACGGCCGTGGCGCGGCGCCGAGCACGACGTCGCCTCGAGGACCGGTGGCCGCGCTCCTGCTCGCGGGAGGCGCCAGTCGTCGGATGGGGCGCGACAAGACGCGCCTCGTCCACGAAGGCCGCACCCTGGCCCAGCGCACGGCGCGCCTCCTGACGTCGGTGTGCGCCGCGGCGATCGAGGTAGGACCCGGTGGCTCGGGACTCGACTCGGTCGTGGAGGAGCCCCCGGGAGAGGGGCCGCTCGCGGCGATCGTCGCCGGACGTCACGCCCTGCGACGTCGCGGGCACGACGGTCCCGCCCTGGTCGTCGCCAGTGACCTGCCGTTCCTCACCCGCGACTTCCTGGCCTTCATGGCGACCTTCGACGCGAGCGGGTCGGTGGTCGCGGTGGTCGAGGGCCGCACGCAACCATTGTGCGCGAGGTGGAGTTGCTCCGACCTCGACGAGGCGGGCGATCGCTACGCGAGGGGTGAGCGGTCCCTTCGTTTCCTCGCCGACGCACCCGGAGTGGTGCTCCTCGAAGAGCCCCAGTGGCGTGCGCACGCGTCGCCGCAAGTGTTTCTCGACGTCGACACCCCCGACGAGGCGCGACGGTACGGCCTGATCTCCTAGGACTCGACGTCCAGGTGTCGTGCGATGTCGAGCGCCTCGCCGGGGCTCAGTCCCGCCGCGGCGGCGATCCAGCACGCCACCGGCGCCGCGACTCGCTGCGACGCGTGGGCCGCGGAACCCGCGAGGTCCAAGATGGTCGCCACCTCCTCCTCACTGGGGACCTCGACACCGAGTCGATCGGCGAAGTCCCGAAGCCAACTCTGCGACGTGCTCATGGGCTCATGCTAGCCACCGACCTCGCCCCCGCCCGACGAGGAGCGACTCCCCTCGGTCGCGACACACTCCCCATTAGGCTAGGGATCTCGATCGACCAGCGTGCGTCTCTACGAGGCGTGACGAGGAAGGGGTGAGGTGAGCCGTTCAGCACCCGTACGACGCGTCACCCGAGTCAGCCTCGGAGAGCCGGACGTGTCGGTGCGCGACACCCTGGCCGGCGAGGAGCCCTTGGAGATCCGGGTGCGCGGACGGTCCCTCGCCGTCACGATGCGCACTCCGGGCGACGACTTCGATCTCGCGGCCGGATTCATGGTCAGCGAAGGTGTGATCGCTCGAACCGAGCAACTCACGACGATGCGCTACTGCGCGGGCGCGGGAAGTGACGGCGTGAACCGCTACAACGTGCTGGACCTCACCCTCGCGCCCGACGTGCAGCCCCCCGGGGACGACCTCGCGCGTGCGTTTCTCACCACCAGCGCCTGCGGGCTCTGTGGCAAGGCGTCGATCGACGCGGTCCGGACGCGCTCGACGTTCGAGGTGCGCGGCGACCCGCTGGTGATGACGGCCGAGTCGCTGACGGCCCTCCCCGAGCGGCTCCGCGAGGCCCAGGCGATCTTCACCAAGACCGGCGGTCTGCACGCGGCGGCGCTGTTCGACGGCGCATCGGGCGAACTGCTCGTTCTGCGCGAGGACGTCGGGCGTCACAACGCCGTCGACAAGGTGGTGGGATGGGCCCTGCGCGAGGGGCGCCTCCCCCTTCGCGGAGTCGTACTGATGGTGTCAGGCCGTGCATCCTTTGAGTTGGTCCAGAAGGCGGTGATGGCCGGCGCGCCCATGCTCTGCGCGGTGTCGGCGCCGTCCTCCCTGGCCGCGGACCTCGCCGATGAGGTGGGCCTCACCCTGGTCGGCTTCCTTCGTGGCCCCTCCTTCGTGGTGTACTCCCACGGCCACCGGGTGGCGACCAGCACCTCGATGAGCGGCGCGTCGGGGTCAATGAGGTTCGAGGCGCACCACGATTGACTTCGAGGTGGGCGTGTTGGACCCGTGGGCGGTCGATTCGAGCGGCACCAGGACGTTAGCCTCGGGGAAATACGTCGCCGCACAGCCCCGCGGCGTCGGATACGCGACGCAACGCAGTCCGCTCAGCCGGCGTTCCTCGCCGCGCCAGACACTCACGAGATCGACCACGTCGCCCTCGACCAGTGAGCGCTCGGCGAGGTCGTCACCGTTGACGAAGACCACTCGTCGACCCCCGGTGATCCCGCGGTAACGATCGTCGAGCCCGTAGACGGTCGTGTTGAACTGGTCGTGCGAGCGCATCGTCTGCAGGAGGAGGTGTCCCGGGGGCACCTCGGGCGCGTCGACGGGGTTGTGGGTGAAGCGCGCCTTACCGGTCGACGTTCGAAAGACACGACCGTCGTGGGGCCCGCGCGGCAGGACGAAGCCGCCCGGCTCGTCCACACGGTTCGCGAAGTCGTCGAATCCCTCGACCACCCGCGAGATATGTCCACGGATGACGCCGTAGTCCGCCCGCATGGCCCTCCAGCCCATGTCGTCGCCGAAGAGCGCCCGGCCGAGTTCGCAGATGATCGCCACCTCGCTGAGCAACTCGGGCGATCCGGGCTCCAGTCGTCCGCGTGAGGCGTGCACCATGCTCATGGAGTCCTCGACGGTGACGAATTGCTCGCCGGACTCCTGGACGTCGCGTTCACTGCGCCCGAGGCAGGGCAGGAGCAACGCCTCACGACCATGGTGGAGGTGCGACCGGTTCAACTTGGTGGCCACGTGGACGCTCAGGGCCAGGCGGGCCATCGCCGCTACGGTGACCTCGGTGTCGGGGGTCGCGGCCACGAAATTGCCGCCCAGGGCGACGAAGACGTCGATGTCGCCGTCGCGCATCGCGCGGATCGTGTCCACGGTGTCGTAGCCGTGAGCGCGAGGGGGGTCGAAGGAGAACTCCTCAGCGAGTCGGTCGAGGAAGGCGTCGGGCATCTTCTCCCAAATGCCCATCGTCCGGTCGCCCTGCACGTTGGAGTGGCCCCGGATCGGAGAGGGCCCGGCCCCGGGGCGACCGATGTTGCCGCGCAGCAGGAGGAAGTTCACGATCTCACGGATGGTCGCCACGGCGTCGCGGTGCTGGGTGATCCCCATGGCCCAACACACGACGACGCTGCGGGCGGCGACGACGTCATCCACGAAAGCCTCGATGTCGGCTCGGGCGATGCCGCTGAGCTCCTCGATATTCGACCAGGACGCGTCGCGCCAACCCGCGCACGCGTCCTCGAAGCCGTCGCAGTATTGCGCGATGAACTCGCGATCGAGGATCGGGGTGTGGCCACGCTCCTCGCGTTCGAGCAGTGACTTGTTGACGCCGGTGAAGAGGGCCAGGTCGCCGCTGAGGCGCACGGGGATGAATCGGTCGGCGAGTACAGTTCCAGAACCGAGGACGCCACGGAACGTCTGGGGGTTCTTGAAGCGCGTCAGCCCGGCCTCGGGGAGGGGGTTGATCGTGACGATTCGCGCGCCACGACGCTTGGCCGTCTCCAGGGCCGAGAGCATGCGCGGGTGGTTGGTGCCGGGGTTCTGCCCGACGATCACGATGAGTTCGGCGTCATCGGTGATGTCGCGCAAGCTCACGACGCCCTTGCCAATTCCGATCGTCTCGGTCAGCGCGGTCCCGCTCGATTCGTGGCACATGTTCGAGCAGTCCGGAAGATTGTTGGTGCCGAGCCGCCGCGCGAGCAGCTGGTACAGGAACGCCGCCTCGTTGCTCGCGCGACCACTGGTGTAGAAGGCGGCACGGTCGGGCGAGGGCATCGCCTTCAGATGTCGAGAGGTGAGCTCGATGGCGTCGTCCCACGAGATCGGCGCGTAGTGGTCGGCCCCAGAAGCCAAGTACATCGGCTCGGTCAGCCGTCCGCTTCCTTCGAGCTCGTGGTCGCTGAGCGAACGAAGTTCTTGGACCGAGTGGCGCGCGAAGAAGTCCCGGTCGACGCGGGCCGTCGTCGCCTCCCAGGCAGCGGCCTTGGCCCCGTTCTCACAGAACTCGGCGTGGCTGCGTTCACCGGACGCCGGATCGGGCCACGCGCAGCCCGGGCAGTCGAATCCGTCGACCTGATTGATCGAGCGTAACGTCGTCACACTGCGGCGCAACCCCATCTCAGCGAGCGCGTAGGTCATCGCGTGGCGCACACCAGGGATCCCGACCGCCGTCGTCTTGGGTGGGCGCACTCGAAGAGATTCATCGTGGTCAGTGCCCATGCATCCCCCTCGAAACGTGTGCTCGCGCGAAAATCGCGCAGGCACTCCCCAGGTTATTGTCCGAGCGGACCGCGATGGACATTCGCGAGTGGCGATGAGTGTGATGCGGGCCGGTGAGTAGCCGTGCTGGGCGTCTTCTCTCGATGACTGAGATCGCGGCCCTCTCGAGAGGCGACGGTGTCTTTGCGACACCCATTCTCGACGCCGTCGACCCTCGCGTCCACCGGTCCTTAGATAATGACGCCGTTCACGACCCTCAAGGAAGTGTCAACCCGAGAGTCAGCGGTGAAGAGTGTCCACGCGACTTTGTGTGACTGGCCCCGGTCGCTGTTCGGTTCGGGTCTGACTCAGCCATCTGATGTCGTCATGCCTTGTTGGGAACTTCTTGATAAGGACTGAGCGTGGATTCCTAAGGCCAACACGCCAGGCGATGGTGACCCAATGAGGTCCGTCGAAAGAACCGTCGCAGTACTGTCCAGACTCGAGAACGCTGGTCAGGCGCCTGTGCCCCATGCACGAGGCGCACCGACCAGCGTTTCGATGGTGGCGGGGTTTCAATACCAGAACGCACCTTCGGGCTCCAGACCCGACGAGACTGCTGGTCGCGGCTCTACCCTATGCAGCCGCCCTGGCGGCTGCCTGCTCAAGGTCGCTGAGTT
>JAGXBH010000057.1 GCA_018971185.1 Acidobacteriota bacterium | reverse complement strand
CGACGCTGCCCACGACCGTGAGGCCCTGCGCGACGACGACCTCCGCGCACTACACCCACGTGGTGTGGATCTTGCTGGAGAACGAGGGCTACGGCGTGATCGGCTCGTCGAGCGCCCCCTATTTGAACTCCCTCAGTGACCACTGTGGCCTCGCGACCAACGACTTCGCCACCAACCACCCGAGTCTGCCCAACTACATCGCCTTGACCTCGGGATCGGCGCAAGGGATCGTCGACGACAACGAGCCCAGCTCGCACCCGCTGCGCGTCCCCAGCATCTTCTCGCAACTCAAGGCGAATTGGCGTACCTACGCCGAGTCGATGCCGACGGCCTGCGACCGCGTGACCAGTGGGACCTACGCCGCCCGCCACAATCCCGCCGTCTACTACACGAACCTCGCCAACTGCGCGGGTCGCGACGTCGCCCTGCGCAGTCCGCTGGACCTGTCGGCGGCCTTCACCATGATCGTGCCCAACGTCTGCAACGACATGCACAGCTGCCCCGTGGCGACCGGCGACGCGTGGCTCAAGAAGTATGTCACGCAGATCCTCTCGAGCCCTCAGTACCACTCACGGTCGCTCGCCCTCTTCATCACCTTCGACGAGAGCACTCAGTCGAGTTCGAACCAGATCCCGACCGTCGTCGTCGCCCCCAGTGTGCCCGCCGGCATCCGCGTCGCCACGCACTTCACGCACTACTCGCTACTGAGGACGACCGAGACGCTGCTGCACCTGCCCCTACTCGGCGCGGCGCGCACCGCAACTTCGATGCTGGGGGCCTTCCACCTCTAATCGGCTCAGTGCGCGGCGACCGGTACCTCGCTGGCGTCGTGCGCCGCGGGAGCACCTGATCGAAGGATGAGCGCCGCGGCGACGCCGCCGCCAAGGAAGATGAATGCCGAGACCGTGAAGGCCGAGGTGTAGCTATGCACCGCGGCGATCTGCTGGTTCAACAGCGTGGCCGGCTTTCCCACGAGGTACGACGTGGCGGCACTCGCCGCCAGGGTGTTCAACAGCGCGGTGCCGATCGAGCCGCCGATCTGTTGGGAGGTGTTAACCAGGGCCGAGGCGACACCGGCGTCGTGTGGCGCCACTCCCAAGGTGGCGGTGTTGTAGGCCGGCGCGAAGATGAAGCCCATGGCCAGTCCGATGAGGATCAGTGGCAACAGGACCCCGCCCACGTAGGTCGAGTGGATGTCGAGCGCGCTGAGCCAGAACAGCCCGGCGGCGGCCATGACCATGCCCAGGGGGACGAGCGGCCGCGGTCCGAGCTTGGGCAGGAGCACGATGTTGGACAACTGCGCCGTGGTCGTCAGGGCGAAGATCATGGGCAGGAACGCCAGGCCCGTCTTGACCGCCGAGAAGCCCAGAGTGGTCTGCAGGAAGTACGTCAGGAACAAGAACATGCCGAACATCCCGATGCCCGCCACCAGCATCGCGAACAGCGATCCACCGCGGTTGCGATCGGCCAGCACACGCATCGGCAGCAGCGGGTACTTGGTACGCACCTGCACGATGAAGAAGTAGGCGAGCATGATCGCCGCGACGACGAAACTGCCGATCGTGAAACGGTCGTGCCACGAGGTCGTCTCGACGTGGCTGAACCCGTAGACCAGCGCGAAGAGGCCGAGCGTCACGCTGACGACGCCCTGTAGGTCGAGCGGGTCATGGTCGACACCGCGGTCGCGCTTGAGCAGCGCCATCGATCCGGTGATGGCCACACCCGCGAAGATTAGGTTCACGAGCAGCGTCCAGCGCCACGACGCGTAGGTCGTCAGGACGCCACCGAGGATCAGACCGATGGCGCCGCCGGCGCCCGCCACCGCCCCGTAGATGGCGAACGCCTTGCCGCGTTCGCCGGGGTCGGTGAAGGTCGTCGTCAACAGGGCCAACACCGCCGGGGCCAACAGGGCGCCGAACACTCCCTGGATGGTCCTCGCGGTCACCAGCATCGAGAAGTTCTGGGCAGCGGCACCGAAGGCCGAGGCGCCGGCGAAGCCGGCCAGTCCGATGATGAGCGCGTTCTTGCGGCCGATGTAGTCCGAGATCCTCCCGCCCAGTAGGAGCAGGCTCCCGAAGGCCAGTGAGTACGCGGTCACGATCCACTGGCGGTCGGCGTTCGAGAAGTGCAGCGCGCGTTGGGCGGTGGGCAGCGCGATGTTGACGATGGTGCCGTCGAGGATGACCATCAACTGCGATATCGCGAGCACCGCGAGGATCCACCAGCGCTGACGATGCGCTCGGTCGTGCTCTGACTCGGTCGTCATGTCGGATGCCCCTCGCTCCTCGAAATGTGTCGTCTCCACGACTGCTCTCCACTCTAACCGGAGTGTGTGACTCCGTTTCCATCAACTATAGCGATATGTGGAGACTATCGTTCCACTTCAGAGGGTGAGCCTGTACCATGGTGACGGGAGTACTCATGAACCGTCAGACCCAACACCCCGATCGTCCGTTGCGGGCCGACGCCGAGAGGAATCGCACCAAGATCCTCGAAGCCGCGGCGCAGGTCTTCGCCGAACAGGGGTTGGAGGCCACCCTCGACGAGGTGGCCGCGGTGGCCGGCGTCGGCGTCGGCACGGTCTATCGACGCTTCCCCGACAAGGAGTCGCTGATCGGCACGCTCTTCGACAACGCCGTCGACGAGATCGCCAATCTGGCCCACTCGGCCGCGACGCGGACGAACTCGTGGGACGCACTGGTGTGGTTCCTCGAGGAGGCCCTGCAACGTCAGTGCTCGAATCGCGGACTGCGCGACGTCGTGGTCGGCTCGCCCTACGCCGTGGACCGCATGGCCGAAGCAAAGCGCCGCATCACTCCCTCCATCAAGTTCTTGGTCGAACGCGCCCAGCGCGACGGCTTCCTGCGCGACGACGTCGTCGGCGGGGACATTCCGGTACTCGAGATGATGATCAGCTTCCTCGGCAACCTGACCTCAACCTCCGCCCCCGACCTGTGGCGTCGTTACCTGACGATCGTCCTGGACGGATTGGTCGTTGCGCGGACCGAGCCCAGCCCCCTGCAGGCCTTCCCTCGACACGACGTGGTGAGCGAGGCCCTGCACAGCGTCCATCGACACGTCGGCCGCGCCACCTGATCGAATCGGTGCGGACTCAGGCCCAGCGTATCGCGGTGAGTTCCTCCGAGACCCGCCAGAGGTTCTGCGCCAGATCGACGTCGCGAGCCCTGGCCCCGGCGCGCACCAGTGTCGGTGACCCACGAAGCTCACCCGGCCCACGCGGTCCCACGAACTCGCCACCGACGAGCCCGGGCCACGTGGCGGCGCACAAAGTGGGAAGGGCGCCGCGGTCCGCGCTCTGGGCGAGGACCTTCGTCGAGAGTGACGCCACGCGCGCGACGACGCCGCGCGTCGAGGCCGCCGTGTCGAAGAGGTTCGTCCGGGTCCAGCCCGGGTGCGCGGTCAGCGCCACGAAGGGCCAACCCTGCGCCACTCGTCGACGCTCGAGTTCGGCGCTGAAGAGCAGGTTCGCCAACTTCGAGTCGCCGTAGGCGCGACGCGCGTCGTAGGGTGCGCGTCCCTCGCATCGACGTCGGATCTCCTCGATCGTGCCCGAACCGAAGCTCCCCGCACGGTGGTACAGACTCGAGACGCTCACCAGGCGACGCGCGATGCGGTCCTTGATGAGTCCGGCGAAGGCGAAGTGGCCGAGGTGATTCGTCCCGACCTGGAGTTCGAAGCCATCAGCCGTCAACTGCCAGGGCGTCCACATCACGCCCGCGTTCAATATGACGACGTCGAGGGGCTCCTTTACGCTCCGCGCGGCTCGGTGGACGCTCGCCAGATCGGCGAGGTCCATCTCGATCACCTGGTGCGCCAGGCCCGCGGCCACGACCGCAGCGCCCTTGTGAGGATCTCGCGCGGTGATCGTCACGTGGGCTCCTCGCGCCGTCAAGGCCCTCGCCGTGGCCAGGCCCAGCCCGCTGGTGCCCCCGGTGACGAGGAACCGCTGACCACCCAGACTCGGCACACTAGATAGGTCCCACCCCGACGGCACCGGTGTCGACATCCCCGCCCTCCTGTCTCGTGCGCGTGAACGACTGGCGGCTTCACCCTACTGGGCGGGTTCGCCACGAGGACGACGATGCGACGCGTGACGTGGGACGGGGCGAGGGGTGTTTCGAGAAAAAGAAATCGAGTGTGACGTGGATGTTCGTCCGCGACGAGGTCTATGGTGGGTCTTTGGTTCGTTCACGGACGTCCCTCGTTCGTGAGGAGGGATGGGCGATGAGCGATCTCGTGAGGGCGGCACTGGTGCAGGCCAGGTGGACGGGCGACAAGTCGTCGATGATCGACCAGCACGAGCGACACGCCCGCGACGCGGCCGCCCAGGGGGCCCGGGTGATCTGCTTCCAGGAACTCTTCTACGGCCCCTACTTCTGTCAGGTCCAAGACGCCGCCTACTACGACTACGCCGAAGCCGTGCCCGAGGGCCCGACGGTGCAGCGCTTTCTCGAGCTGGCGCGCGAATTGGGCATGGTGATGATCCTGCCGGTGTACGAGAAGGTCCAAGAAGGAGTCCTCTACAACACCGCTGCGGTGATCGACGCCGACGGTGCCTATCTGGGCAAGTATCGCAAGACCCATATCCCCCAGGTGGGCGGCTTCTGGGAGAAGTTCTACTTCCGACCGGGCAACCTGGGTTACCCCGTGTTCGACACGGCGGTGGGCCGGATCGGGGTCTACATCTGCTACGACCGCCACTTCCCCGAGGGGTGGCGGGCGCTCGGACTCGCGGGAGCGCGGATCGTCTTCAATCCCTCGGCCACCAGCCGAGGACTCTCGGCCTACCTGTGGCAGCTCGAACAGCCCGCGTCGGCGGTGGCCAACGAGTACTACGTCGGCGCGATCAACCGCGTGGGGATCGAGGACCTGGGGACCAATGACTTCTACGGTCAGAGCTACTTCGTCAATCCTCGCGGCCAGTTCGTGGGGGACGTCGCGAGCACCAGTGACGAGGAACTCGTCGTGCGCGACCTCGACATGGACCTGCTCAAGCAGGTGCGCGAGCAGTGGGCCTTCTACCGCGACCGCCGACCCGACATGTACGGCCCGCTCACCCAGGACTAGGCACGAGGAGGCCACGATGGCGAGGACACTGATCACCGGCGGGACCGTCATCTCCGCGAGTGGGGCCCAGGCCTCGGACGTGCTCATCGACGGCGAGGTCGTCGCGGCGCTCGGACGACCGGGTCACTTCGCGGACATCGCGTCCACGTGCGACCGGGTGATCGACGCCAGCGCCAAGTACGTGCTGCCCGGCGGGATCGACGTGCACACCCATATGGAGATGCCCTTCGGCGGGACCAGCGCCTCGGACACCTTCGCATCGGGCACCGTCGCGGCCGCCTTCGGCGGGACGACGTCGATCATCGACTTCGCCCTCCAACGCACCGGCGAGGACGTGCGCGACGGCCTCGCCGCGTGGCACGCCAAGGCGGCGGGCAACTGCGCCATCGACTACGGCTTCCACCAGATCATCGGCGGGGTCGACGACGCCGCCCTCGAGGCGATGACCTACCTCACCGAACACGAGGGTGTCACGAGCTTCAAACTCTTCATGGCCTACCCGGGCGTCTTCTACTCCGACGACGGCCAGATCCTGCGCGCCATGCAGCGCGCGGGGGGACTCGGGGCGACGATCATGATGCACGCGGAGAACGGCCCGGCGATCGACGTCCTCGTCGCCCAGGCCCTGGCCCGGGGCGAGACCGAGCCGAGGTACCACTCCCTCACGCGTCCCGTCGAGATGGAGGAGGAGGCGACGCACCGCGCGATCATGCTCGCGCGCGTCGCCAAAGCGCCCCTGTACATCGTGCACATGAGCGCCCAGGAGGCGGTGGCCGCGGTGGCCCTCGCCCGTGATCGCGGCGCCAACGTCTTCGGCGAGACCTGCCCGCAGTACCTCTACTTGAGTTTGGAGGAGCACCTGTCGAAGCCCGGCTTCGACGGTGCCGCGTACGTGTGCTCGACGCCTCTGCGCTCGCGCGGGGAGGGTCATCACGACGCGCTCTGGAACGCGCTGCGCACCAATGACCTCTCCATCGTCTCGACGGACCACTGCCCTTTCTGCATGAAGGACCAGAAGGAGCTGGGCCGCGGGAACTTCTCCAAGATCCCCAACGGCATCGGCTCGGTCGAGCATCGCATGGACCTGCTCTACCAGGGCGTCGTGACGGGCCAGATCGGCCTGGCCCGTTGGGTCGAGCTCGCCTGCACCACACCGGCACGGATGTTCGGGCTCTATCCGCGCAAGGGCGTCGTGGCGCCTGGTTCCGACGCCGACGTCGTCATCTACGACCCCCGGGGCACGACTGACATCTCCGCCGCCACCCACCACATGAACATGGACCATTCCGCCTACGAGGGCATCCACGTCGACGGTCGGGTGCACACGGTGCTCTCGCGCGGGCGCGTCATCGTCGAGGGCGACGCCTTCACCGGGTCGAGGGGCCACGGGACGTTCCTACGGCGCGGACTCAGCTCGTACCTGCTCTAGGCCGATCGACGTCGCGCGGAGCGTGACGGGAGGGAGAACCATGGATTTCGGTGTCGTCCTACAGACCGATCCGCCGGCCGCGCGAGTGATCGATCTCGCCCAGCGCGCCGAGCGCCACGGGTTCAGCCACGTGTGGACCTTCGACTCGCACATCCTGTGGGAGGAGCCCTACGTCATCTACTCGGCCATCCTCGCCGCGACGCGCAAGGTCATGGTGGGACCGATGGTCACCAATCCGGCCACGCGCGACTGGACGGTGAGCGCGAGTCTCTTCGCCACGCTCAACGAGATGTACGGCAACCGCACCGTCTGCGGCATCGGACGCGGCGATTCGGCGGTGCGCGTCACCAACGGTCGACCGACCACCCTGGCGACGCTGCGCGAGGCGATCGGTGTCATCCGAGAACTCGCCAACGGACGAAGCGCCGAGTACCACGGTTCCTCGATACGCTTCCCCTGGGCCGGGCGCAGTTCGCTCGAGGTGTGGGTGGCGGCGTACGGGCCCAAGGCCCTGCAACTGGCCGGCGAGGCCGGGGACGGTTTCATCCTGCAGTTGGCCGATCCCGACATCGCACGCTGGATGATCGGCGAGGTCCGTCGCGCCGCCGAAGGGGCGGGGCGTGACCCCGGCGAACTGACCTTCTGCGTCGCGGCACCGGCCTACGTCGGAGAGGACCTCGCGCATCAGCGCGACCAGTGCCGCTGGTTCGGTGGCATGGTGGGCAATCACGTGGCCGACATCGTCTCACGCTACGGCGACGACCCGTCGTCGGGTGTCCCGGCGGCGCTCACCGCGTACATCAAGGACCGACGGGGCTACGACTACAACGAGCACGGGCGCGCGGGCAACACCCACACGGATTTCGTCGCGGACGCCATCATCGATCGCTTCTGCCTCCTCGGTCCGGCGGCCCGTCACGTGGAGCGCCTCGAGGAACTTCGCGACATCGGCGTCGACCAGTTCGCCCTCTATCTCCAGCACGACGCGAAGGTGCCCACCCTCGAGGCCTACGGCGAGACGATCATCCCCGCCCTCGGGGATCCCCACGTCGCGCGTCGCTGAATCGCGCCGCGCCCGCTCGAGGGACCCCGCGACGCGGAGGCGACGGACTACGACTTGATGACGAATAAGTGACAATATTCACGTGAGGACTAGTCTCGTGGGACGGTCTCTCTCGTCTGCGAAGGTATGCACTCCCCATGAAGAAGGTCCCCACTGCGGTCGCCACGCTGGTCGTCGCCCTTCTCACGCCCCTCGGCACGGTCGGCTCCGCCGGCGCCACGCCACGGTCGCTGCCCGCGAGCATCGTCAACCTGTCCGCGCGTCAGATCGCGAACATCGCACTGGCGAGCGCTCGAGCCAAGGGCACCTGCACCAACGTCTCCTCCGGAGCGTCGGTGGGCCTCTCCTTCGGCGCCACCACCGAATCGGCCTCGAACAGCGCCGAACAGACCATCCACTTCAACGCAGCGAGCGCCGAGGCGCGGCTCGTGGCCGGGACCGCCTACGTCAAGATGAACGCCAAATTCATCGAACTCGACTTCGGTCGGTCGGCTCCCCAGCTGGCCAGCCGTTGGATCTCCCTCACGCGCTCCGACGCGGCCTATCACGACGTGGTGACCGGGATGCTGTTGCCCTCCGTGCTCTCCCAGGTGCTGCCCGCGGGGACCCTGAGCAAATCGAAGCCGACGACGCTCTTCGGCGTCGGGGTCATCGCGATCAGCGGATCGGCCAATGCGCGACTGGGCCTGACTTCGTCGAAGCAGACGCTGTTCGTCTCGACCTCCGCGCCGTTCTTGCCCGTCGCCCTCGACGCGGCGGGCCGGTCCCGCGGCATCCCGACCACCCTCACCGTGACCTTCTCGCACTGGGGGCAGGGCTTGCACGTCGCCGCGCCCTCGTCGGCGCTACCGATCAGTGCCACGACGTTGGCCGCCGGGTGACGACGTGACCCTGATGTGGCGAAGGACCCGCCCCCGTACGCGCACGATCTCTCGAGTCCTGGTGACCCTGGCGTCGACGATCGGGCTCGTGACGACCTCCGCGGTCCACGCGGGCGCCGCCGGCACCGCCACGCCGCGCAACTTCGCCAGTGAGCCCGGACACCAGATCATCGCGACCGCGCTCGCCGCGGCGTCGGCGATGGGCAGCGTGACGGCATCGTCGTCGACGACGATCTCGGGCCAGGACTACTCGTTGGTCACCGTCTCGAGCGCGACCGCCGGCCAGCAGATCCTGCGCGTGGGCGCCGCCAAGACTCTCGTGCGCGTCGTCGACGGCACCGTCTACATCAATGACACCGACACGGCGATCCAGGCGCAGTTCGGAGTGAGCGCGCCGAAGTACGCGAATCGCTGGATCGAGATCCCCCCCGGCAGTTCGCACTTCGCGCAGTTCAACACCTTCATCCTCCTGCCCTCACTCATGAGCGAGGTGGCACCGGCCGGGGCGCTCACCACGACCAAGATGACCACCGTCGACAAGACGTCGGTCGTCGGGGTCACCGGTCGACCCAACATCCATCTGGGCCTCGCCTCGGGCAGTGAGACCCTCTACGTCGCCGCCAACGCCCCGCACGTCCCCGTGCGGCTGGTCGCGTCGGACGTCGTGCAGGGGAAACGAGAGGTCTTCGTGATCTCCTTCGCCCACTGGGGACAACGGGTCTCGATACGTCGGCCCACGCCGTCGACCCCGATCGCGGCGACCAGCCTGCCCAAATGAGTCGCGGATCGTACGGCCCCGTCGGCTACTTGGTCCTCGCCCACGACTGACGATGTCCGCACTGCGCGCACGTCGCGCGCGGGAATCCCGCCACCCCCTGGAGCGACGCGTCGCACTGCTGGCAGTGCGTCGAGAACGAACCCCGGCCCGAGCGGGGCCGGATCGCTAGGAAAGTGATCGCCAACGCGAGCGTCCCGGCGACGAGGATCACGTCACCCGCCACCCTCGACGCCGTGTCGACCGCGAGGAAGAGGGCGAAGTAGCAGAGGAAGACCAGCCACATCAGCCCTCGACTCCTCAGTATCGCCCGCACGACGCGCGGTGCCATCGTCCTGGCCCTAGGTCCTTCGGCTCATCGCGACAACTCGCTCGGCGAGAAGGGAGCACCGTGGCCCGGCACGACCAACACCGGCGCGAGGGCGAGGACCTCGGCGCGCGAGGCCTCGAGCAACGCCTGGTCCTGCGCCCGTGGGTCGACGGAGGGTCCCTCGACGGACCACCACAGGTGGGTGCAGACCACGAGACCGTCCTTCGTCGTGATCAACGTCGAGATGTCCTGCATCGTATGACCCGGCGTGTCGAGTAGGCGCACTGACGGGGCGCCCTCGATCACGTCGGTCCGTTCCCCCCACTCGTCGTTGACGTAGGTGGCCCACACGTCGTGGAACCGGGCGTGGGCGAACAGCGCGGCGTTGAGGGTGTGGTCGGGATGGTGGTGGGAGAAGATGACGTCGGTCACCTCGTCGGGGTGGACACCGCAGCGTCCCAGCGCGTCCACGATGAGACGGCGATCGGCCACCATGCCCGGGTCCACCACGATGGTGACGTCGTTCTCGCGAACGAGGATGACGCTGGAGGCGACGCGATCGTTCGCGTAGCCGTTGACTAAGACGTCGACGGTGGCCGTCATGTGATCCTCCCGTGGTCACCGGTGATGCTATCGCCCTTCGGTCGCGTCCCTGTTCGGGGCCCGCAGGGTCGGCCAGGTCGCCGGCGATGTCGTTCGTGTCCGAACGACATTTCGGAGTGGCGTACACTGTGGTGACGCCGCACGGAGACGATCGTCTCGCAGGCACGAAGGGTCAGTGCATGAACTCGACTCCGACTCACCAGGACCGCGAGCCGTGGCTCATCCAGGGCGGCATGGGCATCGCCATCTCCAATTGGCGGCTCGCTCGCGCCGTCTCGAGCGCGGGTCAGCTGGGCGTCGTCTCGGGGACGGCCATCGACAACGTGTTCGTTCGCCGCCTCCAGGAC
>JAGXBH010000016.1 GCA_018971185.1 Acidobacteriota bacterium | reverse complement strand
CGCAGGCTGCGCAGTGCGATCGCTCCGATGATGGCGGCGAAGGCCACGACGACGACCACCGCGATCACGACGGCGACGGGATAGGGGAGGTGCCAACCGAGTATGTACTCCACGGGCGACTGGGGCTTGCCGATGGTCATGACGATCGTCATGTAGACGCCGAGGGCGAAGTAGGCGTACGCCGACAGGTCGAAGTCGCCGGCCCAGCCCCAGATCATGTCGATGCCCAGCGCCAGCACCGCGAAGATGGTGGCCTCGGTGAGGATGGCGGTCCAGTATTGCAGCATCAGGCACGCACCATCTGGGCCGAACCACGCACGAAGATGCCGTTGGGTTTGATCAGGAGCATGACCACGAGGAAGCCGAAGGCGATCACCAACTGGTACGCCGAGGACACGTAGGTGCCGGCGATGGACATCACCAGACCGAGCGTGAGCGCCCCGCCCAGGGTGGCGTAGGGACGCCCCAGACCTCCGCCGACCGCTGCGGTGATCGAAAGGAGTAAGAACCCGTTGCCGATGGTGGGTGAGATGGTGCCGACGGTCTCGCCGTAGAGGAATCCCGCGAACCCCGAGACCGCGCCCGCCACGGCCCACGTGCGCATCACGATTCCCCGTGCCGGGATTCCACTCACCTGGGAGAGTTCACGGTTCTGCGACACGGCACGCAGGGCCTTGCCCAGTCGCGTGCGCTGTAGCAGGACGTAGATGAGGAACGCGACGAGGACCGCCGAGACCATGACCTCGATGGTGAGGGTGGTCCAGTAGAAGGGTCCCACGTGCAGGAGGTTGCCCTGGGAGAAGGCGTACGAGAGGCTGGCACCGCCGAAGATGATCAGGAGCATGTTCTGCAGCACCAACGACACCCCGAGGGTGGCGATCAGTGTCGAGAGCGACTTCTGGTTGCGGAATCGCTCGATCACCGTCCAGTTCATCGCCACCGCGGCCAACGAGCCGAACACGGTGGCGATGATCGCGCAGACGTAGATGTTCTGATGGAGATTCACCTCACTGACGTAGGCGGCGTAGGCACCAATAGTGAGCACTTCACCGTGGGCCAAGTTCACGACCCGGCTCACCGCGTACTCCAGGGTGAACGCCACTGACGAGAGGGCGAGGATCGCGGCGACCGCAAGACCCTGCCCCAGGCTGATCCAGAAAATATTCATGTCCCCCCGAACATCCCCGGCGCTTTGTACTCACGATTGGTGACGCTTACTAGTGAGTAACTTCGTCCGAGTGGTGCAGAACGTAACACAATTCGAAAGAGAAATCGTGAAGTTTCCGTGAAGATATCGAAGTTCGAGCCGATTCTTGGTCTAGAAGCCTCGACCAATTTGGTTGGCAACCTCGTAACCAAATTGGTCGGTCACGCAACGCCATCGATGTCGTTCGCAAATGCCACCAAGGACGTTCGAGAGGCGCCCGAGCTCCGGGCCCGGCGAAGTCCTCGGCGGCGGAGACGGCCAAACTCAAAAACTCGCCGATCCGTCCATCGGGTATCCACCAGCGGCGATGGTCGCAACCACGGCGCGCACGCGCCGGTCGGTGGAGATGCCGGGAATCGAACCCGGGTCCGTCTGCTTCTTGGTGATCCTTCTCCGAGCGCAGCCCACAGGAAGTTGTCGGGATCACCACCACTGTGTGCGCCAGCGGTGATCCGTAGTTAGCTAAGTTGTCCCGACCACACCACTAGCGAGTGTCGAAGGTGAGTCCCACTTTTTTGACGCCCGTAATCTGCGCCGCGGGACTGGGCACAGGTGGACGTTGCTGCCTAAGCAGCAAGCACAAGCTGAGGCTTGGCGTTTATTTTTTGTTTCCGGCTCTTTAGCGTGGCTCCGGAGACCACGGCTCGCTTCTCTCACCTCAACGTCAGACGTCGAAACCAATCATCCCCTCGTCAGTTCCGACCAATCTGGCCGGGAATCAATTCTACCGCAGGGGGCCGCGGAAATGTCAGGAGAATTTCTCGGCGTTCCTGATGCTGCGAGCGATCTCGCGATTGGCGTCGCGCGCGGCGATGGCCTGGCGGCGGTCGTGTTGCTTTCGACCCTTGGCCAGGGCGATCTCCACCTTGGCCCGGCCGTCGCGGAAGTACATCTTGAGTGGCACGATGGTCAGGGGCTGGGTCTTGGTCTTGTCGATCAAGCGCAGTAGTTCGTGGTGGTGCACCAGGAGCTTGCGGCGTCGATCCGGATCGTGGCTACCGAATCCGGCGGCGAAGGCCCAGGGCGGGACGTGGGACTGGAACAACCACAACTCACCCTCGTCGACCCTGGCGTAGGCCTCGGCGATCTGGGCCTTGCCCTCACGCAGGGATTTCACCTCAGAACCGGTGAGGACGATGCCGCACTCGAGGGTCTCGATGATCTCGTAGTCGTGCCGGGCTCGCCGATTCGTGGCGACGACGCGGTCGCCCCCGGCGGCGTCGGACTTCGCCTTGGCGCGCCGTTCTTGCATCTGCTTCGCGCGGGCCATGCACTCAGCGTACCCAGGACGCGCGCCGGGGGACTTCACTATGGTGGCAAGGATGCTCACGATCACCGCCAGCCAGCGCGCCGCCATGCTCGCCACCTGCATCCGCGCCCTCCCCGACGAGGGCTGCGGACTGCTCCTGGGCACGAGCGAGGGCGTCGTCGTGGATGTCGTCGCGAGCGACAACATCGCGGCGTCGGCCAAGGTTTACGAGATCGACCCCAAGGTACTCCTGCGCACCTTTCGTCGCGCTGACGACGAGGGCCTCGAGGTCGTCGGCGTCTTCCATTCCCACACCCACTCCGCGGCGTACCCCAGCCCGACGGACATCCGCCAGGCGCCCGACCCGGCCTGGCACTACGTCCTCGTCTCCCTGGCGCAGGTACCCAGCGAGCTGCGTAGCTACTCCATCGTCGAGGGCGAGGTCGTCGAGGAACTGGTCCGCGTCGAGGGGTTGGCCCCCGAGGAGACGTCGCCGCGCCCGTCCGATCACTGAATCCGCGTGGTCGCAGATACACCGCGACGATCGTCGCGGGTCACGCGGGCAGCGTACGACGATTAAAGTTGACGGGGTTGGTCAGGTATTGAATTCGTCGTCGAAAAGAGATCTCATGTCAGCACTGCTGCGTATCCCCACCGTCCTGCGTCCGGCCATGGGCGGGGCCACGAGCATCACGGTCGAGGGGTCGACCATCGGGGCGGTCCTCTCCGACGTGACCGCGCGCTTCCCGGCCGTGAAGGGCCAACTGCTCAACGACGACGGTTCGCTGCACCGCTTCCTCAACGTCTACGTCAACGACGACGACGTGCGCTACCTCGGCGGCGTCGACGCGCCCGTCGCCGAGAGCGACGAGATCACCCTGCTCCCCGCCGTCGCCGGGGGGGCGAGGTAGTGGCTCGCTACGCCTCGGTGCTCGAACTCATCGGCGACACGCCGATCGTCGACGTCAGTGCGCTCTCGCCGAAGTCCAACGTCACCATCCTGGCCAAGCTCGAAGGGCGCAATCCGGCGGGCTCGGTGAAGGACCGTGTGGCGATCTCCCTGATCGACGCCGCCGAGGCGCAGGGTGCGCTCGTGCCGGGCGAGCCCGACCAGGTACTCATCGAGCCCTCCTCGGGGAACACCGGTATCGCCCTGGCCATGGTCTGTCGTCTGCGGGGTTATCACCTCAAGGTCGTCCTGCCCTCGAACGTGTCCCCCGAGCGGCGACAACTGCTGGTCGCCTGGGGGGCCGAGATCATCGACTCGCCCGGCACAGAGGGTTCCAACGGGGCGGTGCGCCTGGCGCAGCGCCTCGCGAGTGAGCACCCCGAGTGGGTCTTCCTATACCAGTACGCCAACCCGAGCAATCCGCTCGCGCACTATCGCTCCACGGGGCCCGAGATCCTGCACGACGTCCCCGAGATCACGCACTTCGTCGCGGGCCTGGGCACCTCGGGCACGCTGATGGGCGTGGGGCGCTACCTCAAGGAGAACAAGCCCGACACCCAGGTCTGGGCGGTCGAACCGCCGAGTGGCGAGATGGTGGACGGACTGCGCAGCCTCGACGACGGCTACATCCCGCCGATCTTCCTCGATAACCACGGGGCCGAGATGCTCGACCGTAAGGTGGTGGTTCGCCCCAAGGAGTCGATCGAGTGGACGCGACGCATGACCGAGGTGGGCCTCTTCGTGGGGATCTCCTCGGGAGCGATCATGGCCGGCGCCGTCAAGTGCGCGAACATGGTGCCTGACGACCAGCGGGCCACGATCGTGACCATCGCCTGTGACGACGGATGGAAGTACCTCTCGACCGGCGCGTGGAGCGACGACATCGACGAGGTCGTCGAGCGCGCCAAGAGGATCATCTACTTCTAGTCACGCCCGCGCAATCTCCACTACCGTGGTCGGTCGGACCGAGAACGAGGAGAACCATGACTGAGCTTCGTGCCGACGGGCGCACGGCGGAGCAGGCGCGCCCGCTCAGCTTCGAGCGCGATTACACCGAGATGGCGCTGGGTTCGGTGCTCGTCAGTTTCGGGCGCACCCGCGTATTATGCACCGCCTCGGTGCAAGACGACGTGCCGCGGTGGTTGCGCGGCACCGGTAAGGGGTGGGTCACCGCGGAGTACTCGATGCTCCCGGGTTCGACGCCGGAACGGGCGAACCGCGAGGCGGCCAAGGGTCGCCAGTCCGGGCGCACCCAGGAGATCCAGCGACTGATCGGTCGTTCGTTGCGGACGGTGACGCGACTCGAGGCCATGCCCGACGTGTCGATCACGGTGGACTGTGACGTCCTCCAGGCCGACGGGGGGACCCGCACCGCGTCGATCTGCGGTGGTTACGTGGCTCTGCACGACGCTCTGACGCGACTGGTCCAGCGCGGCGTCCTCACCGAGCACCCGCTACGCGATCTGGTGGCCGCAGTGTCGGTGGGCGTCGTCGGGGGAGTCGCGATGCTCGACCTTCCCTACGAGGAGGACAGCCGGGCCGACACCGACATGAACGTGGTGATGACGGGCGACGGCGGATTCGTCGAGGTCCAAGGGACCGCCGAGCAAGCCCCCTTCTCGCGGACCCAACTCGACGTCCTGCTCGATCTGGCGGCGGCGGGGATCAGTGCCATCCACGCCGCGCAGCGCGAGGTGCTCTCCGTCGCGCCGCGCCCACGACCGTGACCACCTTCGTGCTGGCCACGGCCAATCCCCACAAGACCGAGGAGATCAGGGCGGTCTTGGGCGATCTCGGTGTCACCCTCCTCGCGCGCCCCGATGACGTGCCCGACGTGGAGGAGAGTGAGTCGACCCTGCAGGGCAACGCCCTGCTCAAGGCGCGCGCACTCGTCGAAGCGACGGGGGTGGCCGCCATCGCCGACGACACTGGTCTCTTCGTCGAGGCGCTCGGCGGTCGTCCGGGGGTCTTGAGCGCACGCTACGCCCGCGAGGGGGCCACGTACGAGGAGAACGTCGCCAAGCTCCTCGAGGAGTTGGCGGGCGTCGCCGCGCCCGAGCGCGGCGCCGCTTTTCGTACCGTCATCGCCGTGGCCTACCCCTCGGGCGAGTCCCTCTGGGTCGAGGGCGTTCTCGAGGGGCGCATCGCCGTCGCCGGTCGCGGCGCCAACGGTTTCGGATACGACCCGGTCTTCGAACCGAACGACGGCGCCGGGCGGACCCTCGCCGAGTTCTCGACCGACGAGAAGAACGCCACCTCGCATCGCGCCCGCGCGCTGCGCGCCCTGGCGGCGGCGTTGGCGTCGTGATGGCGACTGCGCGCCTCTAGGCTGGCCGCGTGACGAGCGCCGAAGTTGCCATGTTCCCGTTGGGGATGGTGGTCTTTCCTCATCAGGTCGTCGGTCTGTGCGTCTTCGAGTCCCGATATCGTCAGCTCCTCGACGACGTCGCCGAGTCGCAGCGTTTCGGCACGTGCCTCATCGCGCGCGGCTCCGAGGTGGGTGGGGGTGACGAGCGGACCTTCGTGGGCACGATGCTCACCATCCGCGGTCAGCAGCGCCTGGACGACGGGAAGGTATTGGTGGTCGCCGAGGGAGGATCGTGCTTTGCCATCACCTCGTGGCTCGAGGATCAGCCCTATCCGCGCGCCCTCGCCGAGGAGCGGTGGTGTGACGACGTGATGATCGACCCCGAGCTCCTCCGCCTGGCGGAGTCGTCGGTGCGGGCCCTTCGCAGCCTGCAGAGCGAAGTGGCGGCCGACGAGGTCTTCGCGACGAACTGCCACATGGACGAGGATCCCTGGGTGCGCAGCTGGCAGTTGTGTTCCATGACGCCGATGGCGTTGCTCGATCAGTTCAAGGTCATCTCGCTGCGCGACCCCAACGAGCGACTGCGATACCTCGTCGAGGTCTGTTGCGAGCGATACGGCGACTATCAGCGCATGCTCAACGTGGACAGTCGTACGCCCCTCGTGTGACGCCCTAGCGCAGCTCCACGAGGTCCACGACGAAGATGAGGGTCTCGCCGGGAGCGATGACGCCGCCAGCGCCTCGGCTCCCGTAGCCGAGGTGGGCGGGAATGACGAGGCGTCGGCGCCCACCGACGCGCATCCCCTGGACGCCCTCATCCCACCCCTTGATCACGTAGCCAGCACCCAGGGTGAAGGAGAAGGTCTCGTTGCGGTTCCACGACGCGTCGAACTCCTCGCCGCTGGTCGCCCCGACGCCCACGTAGTGCACGACGGCGGTCTGACCGGCGGCGGCGGGCTCGCCCGTGCCGACGACGATGTCTTCGATGAGGAGATCCGATGGGGCGTCTCCGAGGTGGGGTTCGACGAGTGGCTTATCGGTCATGGCGTCTCCTAGTATCGGCGTTCGCGCGCACCACCGACGACGCGCACGTTGCGCGCCTCGCGACCCTTGGGTCCGTGTGCCTCTTCGAAGATGATCTTCTGCCCCTGGCTGAGTGACTTGAACCCGTCGCCTTGGATGCTCGAGAAGTGGATGAAGAGGTCGTCCCCCTTGTCGTCGCTGGCGAAGCCGAAGCCCTTGGAGTCGTTGAAGAAGCTCACGACCGCCTCGCGGTGGCCCGCCTTCGACGCGCCCGCGGAGCGTTCGGGTCGAGCGAGTCGCTCGTTGCGGTCGTTGAATCCGCGTGGACCGCGGTCGTTACGGTCGTTTCGGTCGCGATCCGCGAAGGATCGCTCGCCACGGTCGGCGACGTCACGCCCCGGTCGCGCACCACGCTCGTTGCGCTCCGACATCGAGCGTCCGCCACGCTCGTTGAAACCGCGCTCGGGCCGGGCGGGTCGCTCGTTGCGGTCGTTGTAACCACGGCCGTTGTCGTCACGGTCGTTGCGCGCACCGCGCGCGGCACCGCCCCGTTCGCCCGTGGGTCGCTCACGCCGTTCAAAGGATCGAGGCCCGCGTTCGCCACGTGCGGGGGTGTGACGCTCACGAGGTGCCCCTCGCTCACCACGACCCTTGCCACCACGCTCGTCGATGCGCTCTGCCGCGGCGGCGTCATCGACAGCTCCCAATCGGATGGCGGGCGCGTCCTCGCGGGACTCGACCGACATCGGGAGACCGAGGGCGCGCTGCAGGCGCTTCACTTGTCCGACGGCGTCCTCTCCCACTAGGGAAATAACCACGCCGGTGGCCCCGGCCCGTCCGGTGCGACCTGAGCGGTGCAGGTAGTCGGTCGCCTGGGCTGGCGGGTCGTAGTGGATCACGACCGGTAGCAGGTCGATGTGGATGCCGCGGGCGGCGACGTCGGTCGCCACCAGTACCTGGACGTGACCGCTCTTGACGCTGCGCAGGGCGCGCTCTCGCTGCGCCTGGGTGCGGTCACCGTGCAATGCGACGGCCGAGATGCCGCGTTCCCCGAGTTGGCGGGCGAGACGGTCAGCCCCGTGCTTGGTGCGGGTGAAGACGATGGCGCGCTCGTACTCCTCGATGATGTCGGCGGCGAATTGGGGACGCTGGTCGCGCGGCACGCGCCAGAAGTAGTGATCGACGTCGCTCGGCGCCTCCTCGCCGACCACGTCATGCACGGCGGCGTCGTCGGTGAACTCCTTGACGAGCGACTTGACGTCGGGACCCATGGTGGCCGAGAAGAGCATCACGTGGCGCTCGGGCGGCGTTGCGGCCATGATGCGACGCACGGCGGGCAGGAAGCCCATGTCGGCCATGCGGTCCGCTTCGTCGACGACCACGGTGGTGATCTGGGAGAGGTCGAAGGCGCCCTGCTCGAGCATGTCCTCGAGCCGTCCCGGGCACGCCACCACGACGTCGACGCCGAAGTTCAGCGCCTTGCGCGCCACGTTGTACGAGGTGCCGCCGTAGACGCAGATCACGCGTCGACCCCGGTCGTCGGTCAGGTTCGCCAGTTCCTTCTGAACCTGTGCGGCGAGCTCGCGCGTGGGGACGAGCACCAGCCCGTGGGGCTTGCGCGGTCGTGCCTTGGTCAATCGGGCCATCAAGGGCAGGCCGAAGGCCAGGGTCTTACCCGACCCGGTGACCGCCTTCCCCACGACGTCGCGACCCTCGAGGGCGTCAGGCAAGGCGGCCTCTTGGATGGGGAACGCCTCAGTGATGCCACGCGCGGCGAGACGCTCGACGAGGTTCGACGGCACGCCGAGGTCGGCAAAGGACATGGACATATGACTCCTACAAGTTGAGATGAGCCCAACTCGATATGTCACAGTCGAATCGGCTCCACCGCGGAAATGCGGCATAGACAGCGAATGCCACGCTAGCAGGTCCACGGGCCCCGTGACACCTTCGCACGCACCGTTACCCCGATTCGCGGGAGATACCTGCCATCTCGTGCAATGGGCCGGGTCCACGGCGGGCCCCCGTGTTCGAACTCTGGAGCCCCGAGAGTAGGCGTTGGAGCGCGACGATCCGTGACGACACCAAGGGAAGTCGTGCGACGAGGGTCGGTACGAACCACGGTGGCCGAGGAGGCGCTCAGGTGAGGCGCCAGCGCGCCGTGGGCGCAGTCGCGTGGGCTGCGGCCAGCGAACGTCGGTGCGGGCGGAGGGACTCGAACCCACACTCCGAAGAACTGGTACCTAAAACCAGCGCGTCTGCCAATTCCGCCACGCCCGCCAACGCCCAGAGTCTAGGCCCCAGTGAGTCCGCGCCGTAGGGGAGGCACGGTAGATTAGTTCCATGATCAACTCCTCCATGTCGGACACCTTCGGTGCCAACGATCTCAACCAGCGCCTGCTGCGCGAGCGCATCGTCTTCCTCGGTTCCCAGGTCGACCAGAGCGCGGCGAACCGTATCTGCGCGGAGCTCCTCCTCCTTGAGGCCGAGGACCCGGGCAAGGACATCAGTCTCTACAT
Source organism: Acidobacteriota bacterium (assembly GCA_018971185.1). GTDB lineage: Bacteria > Actinomycetota > Acidimicrobiia > Acidimicrobiales > RAAP-2 > RAAP-2. The sequence continues at coordinate 33,964 of JAGXBH010000016.1, read as the reverse complement.
CAACTCGCCGGGGGGGTCGGTCACCGACGGTCTGGCGATCTACGACACCATGCAGTACGTCAACTGTGACATCCGCACCATCTGCGTCGGAATGGCCGCGTCCATGGGCCAATTCCTGCTGTGCGCGGGGACGAAGGGGAAGCGCTTCTCGTTGCCCCACAGCCGCATCCTGATGCACCAGCCGTCCATGGGCGGGATGCAGGGCCAGGCCTCGGACATCGCCATCCAGGCCGAGCAGATCGTCTACATGAAGACGATGCTGGCCGAGCGGATCGCCTTTCACACCGGTCAGTCCCTCGAGCGCATCGAAGCTGACTCGGACCGCGACCGCTGGTTCACGGCCGAGGAGGCCCTGGAGTATGGCTTCATCGACGCCGTCATCGATCGGTCCGCGCTGCGCCAAGGGGTCTAATGGAGAACGCCACCTCGTCAGAGGCGGTTCATGAGGGCCTGAGTCACGCGCCGGTGCGCGTCGTGAGCGCGCGCATCAAGTTGCGCGCGCGACTGCACAATCTGCTGCAACGACGCGAACTGCTGCGCAACTTGGTGGTGTCGGACATCCGCATCAAGTACAAGGGGTCGGCGCTGGGTCTGCTCTGGTCGATGCTCGCGCCGGCCTTCACGTTGGGCATCTACTACTTGGTGTTCTCGGTCTTCTTGAAGAACGGTTACCCCAACTACGTGATCTTCCTCTTCTCGGGACTCATCGTCTGGAACCTCTTCCAGAACGCCGTCAACTCCGCGACCGGCGTGATCGTCGACCGAGCGGGGCTGGTGAAGAAGGTATCGTTCCCTCGCGAGATCCTCCCACTGGCCAGCGTGGGGTCGGCGGTCATCTACTTCTTGATCCAACTCGGCGTCCTCGCGCTGTTCCTCGTCATCTTCGGCCACGCGCCGAATTGGACCATGCTGGCGATCCTGCCCATCACCTTCGCGACGCTCTACCTGTTCGCCTCCGCCGTGGCGATCGTGATGTCGGCCATCACCGTCTACCTGCGCGACATGAAGCACCTGATGGAGGTGTTGTTGCAGCTGTGGTTCTGGATGTCGCCGGTGGTCTACTCGTACTCCAACTCCCTCGCGCCGCAGATCCACCGTCACGGCCTCACGTTGCTGTACTTCTCCAACCCCATGACCCTGCTGGTCCTGACCTTCCAGCGCGCCTTCTACGTCCAGACCGACGTGCACTCGCTGCTGGCGGGTCACGCCCTCTTGCACATGCTGCCCAAGTGGTCGGCGACCTCGTTCCTCTACCTCAACCTGGGGATGTTCGCGATCATGTGTGCGGTGTTCCTCATCTCGCTCGTGATCTTCGGGCGACTCGAGGGCAACTTCGAATCGGAGTTATAGGTGACCACCGTCGTCGACGTCGCGAACGTCTCCAAGGACTTCAAGATCCACTACGAGCGGCACCAGTCGCTCAAGGAGCGACTGCTCCACCCTAAGACCGGCTCGACCGAGGACTTCTCCGCCTTGAAGGACATCTCCTTCGAGGTCGAAGAGGGCGAGACGGTGGGCATCCTCGGTCACAACGGGTCGGGGAAGTCGACGCTGCTCAAGTGCATCTGTGGTGTCCTGCAACCAACGTCGGGCGAGATCCGATTGCGCGGCTCGTTGGCCGCACTGCTCGAGTTGGGCGCGGGCTTCCAATTGGAACTCTCGGGCCGCGACAACGTCTACATCTATGGCGCGATGCTGGGCTTCACTCGCAAGAGGATCGACCAGATCTTCGAGGACATCGTCGACTTCTCCGAGATCCAGCACTTCATCGACACCCCCGTGAAGTTCTACTCGAGCGGCATGTACGTGCGGCTGGCCTTCGCCGTGGCGGTGAACGTGAACCCCGACATCCTGGTGGTCGACGAGGTGCTCGCCGTGGGCGACGAGCGCTTCCAGGCGAAGTGCATCGACCGCATCCGCAACTTCCAGGAGGAGGGTCGCGCGATCCTGCTCGTGACGCACTCGGCGGACCAGGTGCGCTCCCTGGCCAGTCGCGCCATCGTCCTCGAGTCGGGACTCATGATCGCCAACGGCACGGTGTCGGATTCGCTGCGGATCTTCCGTGAGCACCTTCTGGGCGACACGCCCTCCAATGAGGTCAACGATCACTCGGCCGAGGTCCACATCGACTCGGTGACCACACCCTCGGGGTCGTTCGATGTGCACAGCGGCGCGAGCATGCACTTCGACGTCCACGTCACCTCCGCCACCGCCTACAGCGGCAACTTCGTCATGGAGATCTTCACGCGAGCCGGTGTGCTCGTGAGCCGCTCCGACGCGCAGGGGGCGCCGATCAACCTGCGACCCGGCGTCAACACGATCGGCGTCGACCTACCGAACATCCCGCTGCTCGACGGCGTCTTCGACATCAACGTCGGCGTCGTCGACCCCCGCGGTTCCAACGTCAAGGCGTGGGGCGAGAAGGTGGCGACGATGCAGGTGACCTACGGGGGGCGCGAGGGCGGCCTGGTCGAACTCGACGCCTCCATTCGTCAGGTCTAAATCCCTCGCGAGCGCGCCGCGAGGTCAGATGGAGTAGGAGTCGGGCGCTGTCTCGAGGCGCACCTGGCTGCGGAAGTCCCGACCCACCAGTCCCCGGGCGAGGTCGACCTCGATGGCGGGGGAGAAGAGGAAGCCCTGGGCCAACGAGCAATGCAGGTTCACCAGGCGATTGAGCTGGTCGCTCGTCTCGATGCCCTCGGCCAGCATGGTGATGTCGAGATTGCGTCCGAGCGAGACGATGGCCTCCAACAACGTGGCGTCGCGGGGGCTCTCGCTCGCCAGTTGGACGAAGGACTGGTCCACCTTGATGATGCGCGGGTTGATCTTGGCCAGATACGACAACGACGAGAAGCCGGTACCGAAGTCGTCGAGGGCGATGGCCACCCCGATGCGCTCGAGGCGTTCGAGGGTGTTGAGCGCATCGCCGAAGTTGGAGACCGCGACCCCCTCGGTGATCTCCAGGATGAGTTGGGACCCGTCGAGCCCGTGGCGTTCGAGGGCCGACTCGATGAGCGGCACCAGGTGGGGCGAGTAGAACTGTCGCGCGGAGAGGTTGACGCAGACGAAGGGGCGCGGCGCTCCGTCGGGGACCTCGGCGGCCCAGGCGCTCGCGGCCGCGACGGCCGACTCGATGGCGAGCGCGCCGATGTCGAGGATGATGTCGCTACGTTCGGCCAGGGGGATGAAGTCGTTCGGGGGCACCCAACCGCGCTCGGCGTGGTGCCAGCGGATCAAGCCCTCGAAGCCCACGACGGTGGTGTCGGGAAGTCGGACGATGGGTTGGTAGTGCAGGCGCAGCTCACCGCGGGCGAGGGAGTTGCGCAACTCTTGGACCATCATGAAGCGATGGCTGGCCTCCTCGCGCATCGAGGGCTCGTAGATCACGAAGCCGCCGCGATGGTGGCGCTTGGCCTCGTAGAGGGCGACGTCCACGTTCTGTAGGAGATCGACGTCGGCGTCGTCGCGACCCCACGTCACGACGCCCACGGTGGCGCGTTGCTCGATGGTGACGTTGTCGAAGGTGAAGGGCGTGGTGAGGACCGCGAGGAGACGCTCGGCGATGCCGTTGACGTCGCTCGGTGACGTGAGACCCTCGGCCAGGTAGATGAACTCGTCGCTGCCGAATCGGCACAATGTGTCCGACGGGCGGGTCACGGATTCGAAGCGCCGCGCCACGCCGATCAGAAGTTCGTCACCCACCAGGTGGCCCTGGGTGTCGTTGACGCCCTTGAAGTCGTCGAGGTCCAAAAGGAACAGCGCGTTGAACCCGCCGCGTCGCTTGACGCTCGCGCGGGCCCTGGTCAATTGGGCCTCGAGGAGGGCGCGATTCGCGAGTCCGGTGATCGAGTCGTGCAGTGCCTGGTGCGAGAGTTGGGCGGTGAGCTTGCGCTCCTCGGTGATGTCGCGCTCGGAGAAGACGAAGTAGAGGATGCGTCCGTGCGCGTCGCGCGCCGGTGACCTCGAGACTTCCACGTCGATGACCTGGCCGTCCTTGCGCTGGTAGCGCTTCACGTAGCGCACGCGCTGTGCGTCGCCGTTGAGGACGCGCCGGTGCGTCTCCTCGGTCACGCCCACGTCATCGGGGTAGGTGAAGGGTGTCGAGTCGAAGCCGATCAGTTCCTCGCGCGAGAATCCGATCATCTCGCAGAAGGCGTCGTTGACCGCCAGGATCCGATCGTCGGCGTCGGTGAACGTCATGGGGGCCATGTTCTCCTCGAAGGCGAGGCGGAACCTCTCCTCGAGCGCCTCGAGGCGCGCGTAGCTCTCGTTGCGATCGGTCACGTCGCGCCCATTGATGACGACCCCGTGGATCGACGGGTCGTCGAGCAGGTTGGTGCAGACGACCTCGAGGGCTCGCACGTCACCGCGCGGCGACATGGTCCGCAACTCGCGCCGGGCCGAGGTTCCCGGCTTCTCCAGCAGGTCGGCGAAGAAGCGAAGGTTGTCCTCGAGGTCATCGGGGTGCAGGTAGAGGCGCGCCGGCGTGCCGAGGGTCTCCCGCACTCGCACGCCGAAGACCCGTTCGGCCACGGGATTGCCGTAGGCCACGCGACCTTGGTCGTCGACGATGATGATGACGTCCTCCGTGTTGTGGCCGATGGCGTCGAGCATCGAGAAGTACTCGGTGTCCGAGACGCCGCGTGCGACGGCGCCGACGTCCGTCCCTTGGCTCGTGGCGAGAGTACTCGCGAGGGGAGACGAGACGGCGTCTTGCTCTCGATCCGACACGTGGCCACCACCCTTCAGGGCAAGAGTAACGTTGCCGCCCGCGAAAAAAGCCCATTTGACCAAGAACGGTGACGCCATTGTGTCGCCGTTGAGATTGGCTCGCGCGACCGTCGCGGATTCGCTAGCGGTCCTCGGGGGTGGCGCGAATCTCCTCGGCCAGTCGCGGGTAGGCGCGCAACGCCCCCCATCGACCCATCTTGCCGGCGTCGAAGGGGTGGGTGGCGCCCGCGAGCAGGCGCCGGTCGCCGCGGGAGTTGCCGTAGGCGTAGATGACGGGCTCCTCGTCGTAGCCACGCGCCGTGATCCATTCGTTGAGCCGTCGCATCTTCTCGGTGCCGCGACAGTTCTTGCCGAGGTAGCTGCCGGTGAGGCGACCGCGGTCGTCCACCGCGAGGCGGGTGCCGAGCCCGCCCGCGATCCCGAGTTCCTCGGCGAGGATGTCGACGTAGATCTGGGGGGAGGCCGAGACGATGACGACGTCGTGGCCGTGCTCGAGATGCCAACGCAGGCGCGCCAGCACTTCGTGTCGACCTTCGTCACGTAGGTGCTCGACGATGAAGTCGCGTGACGCCCGGGTGACCTCGGCGAGGTCGCGACCCGCGAGGACCGCTTGGAACAGTCGCTCCTTGGCCGAGTCCGCCCAGTGACCGGACCGGACCGCCCCGATGGTCAGGGGGACCAGCAGGGGGAGGGCCGCGCGCGCGACGGTGGCGTCACCACCGATGAAGCGCAGCCACGCGAAGACGCTGCCCCCCTCGGTCAGGGTCCCGTCGAGGTCGAAGGCGGCGACGGTGTGTGAGGGCATCCCTCCAGTCTCACAGGAAACGAGCCCGACACGGATCAATAACCTACAAATCAAATAGAGATTTCAGAGAATTCGAGTTCTCCGAGTAGACTAGGGATGCCCAGTCGAGGGACTGGCGTCATCCATACAAGGAGCAGCTATGACGATTCGCCTTGGCGACGTGGCCCCGGACTTCACCGCGGAGACCACGGAAGGAACCATCCATTTCCACGAGTGGCTCGGTGACAGTTGGGGGATCCTGTTCTCGCACCCCAAGGACTTCACTCCGGTGTGCACCACCGAACTCGGCGGCTTCGCCAAGCGCAAGGCGGACTTCGACGCTCGTAACACCAAGATCATCGGTCTGTCGGTCGACGACGTCGCCTCGCACAACCAGTGGAAGTCCGACATCGGCGAGACGCAGGGCGCCGACCTCAACTTCCCGTTGATCGGCGACGAGAACCACAAGGTGGCCGACCTCTACGACATGATCCACCCCAACGCCAACGACACCCTCACGGTTCGCAGCGTCTTCATCATCGGTCCCGACAAGAAGGTGAAGCTGACGTTGACGTACCCGGCCTCCACCGGGCGCAACATCGACGAGATCCTTCGCGTGCTCGACTCACTGCAGTTGACCTCGGGCTACTCGGTGGCGACGCCCGTGAACTGGACCAATGGCGAGGACGTCATCATCGCCAACTCGGTGAGCGACGACGAGGCCGCGACCAAGTTCCCCAAGGGCTTCACCAAGATCAAGCCGTACCTGCGCACCACCCCGCAGCCCAACCTGTAGTCGGCACACGCCCGCCACCGCCGAGGCGGTGGCGGGCGTTGCGTCGTCGAGAATCAGAAGGTCTCGTGGGCGAGCGCCTCGCGCAGTTCGCGCTTGAGGACCTTGAGTTGCGCGTTGCGCGGTAGGGCGAACGGCCGGACGTAGAACCGCGCGGGCATCTCGAACGTCGCCAGTCGCGGCCGGAGGAAGTCGGCGAGTTGCGCGACACTCGCGAGTCCCTCCTCGCGCAGCACGACCACCGCGACCACCTCCTCGCCGTCGTCGACGTGGGGCAGGCCGATGACGGCACACTCGGCGACCGCGGGGTGCTGACTCAGTTCGGCCTCAACGACCGAAGGGTAGACGTTCTCGCCGCGATGGATGATCATGTCCTTGGAGCGGTCGACGATGTAGATCAGTCCCTCGGCGTCGACGCGCGCGATGTCACCGGTGCGCACCCAGCCACGTGAGAAGCACTGCGAGGTGGCCTGGGGCTTGTGCCAGTACCCGCGGACTACGTTGGGCCCCTTCACCCAGAGCTCACCGGCCTCGTTGGTCGCGCAGCGGGTGGCCGCGGTGGGTTCGGTGCCGTCGAAGGACTCGGGCACGACGGCGATCTCGCACACCGGTAGCGCGAGGCCGCAGCTCGTGGGGTGCGCCGCGTACTCCTCGCCACTGATCTGGGCCACCAGCGCGGACGTCTCGGTCAGGCCGTAGCCGTTACTCGCGATGGCGCGCGGCAGCGCCGCCGCGATGCGCGAGGGCAGGTCTTCGGGGACCGGCGCCCCCCCGTAGGTCACGTAGCGCACGCTCGACAGGTCGAACTTCTTGAGGTCGGGGTGGGCCAGGAGTTGCTGGACGATCGTGGGTACGCCGCCGATGGTGGTGACGCGTTCGCGCTCGATCAGCGCCAGGGCGCGTCCGGCGTCGAAGTGGCGCATGGTCACGAGCGTCCCCCCCGTCGCGGTGTGCGCGACGAGCCCGGCGAGGGCGCCGGTGACGTGGAAGAGCGGGATGTTGAGCAAGCTGATCTCGCGCCGCGCCGTATCGCCGACGCCGGCGGCGAGGTCGCGGCTTTCGTTGGCGAAGGCGAGGGACATCACGCTGACCACGGAGTTGCGGTGAGTGGCCACCGCACCCTTGGGTTTCGCCGTGGTGCCCGCGGTGTAGAAGATCGTGGCGTCGTCGTCGGGGTCGATGTCGACGGCGGGCAGTTGGACGCCGGTCGCGACGTCGCCGAGGAACTCACGGTACCCCCACAAGGAGATGACGTCGTGGGGCTTGCCCAGGTCGGCCGGGTGGGCCGGGTCGTCGCTGATCACCACGATGTGGCGCAGGTGCTTGAGGCCGTTGAACTGCTTGCGGAGCCGAGCGAGTCGTTCCTCGTCGAGGACGAGGACCTTGGCTCCCGAGTCGTTCAGACCGTACGCCAGTTCCTCGCTGGTCCACCACGCGTTCAGTGGCGCGATGACGGCACCCGCCGCGAGGGCCCCCCAGAAGGTGGCGATGCCCTGGGGGAGGTTGCGCGCGGCGATGGCCACGCGGTCGCCGGGCTCGATGCCGTGTTCGATGAGACGATGCGCCATGGTCGCGGCCCAGTCGAAGTGCTGTTGGAACGTGAGGCGCTGACCCTCGTGGACGATGAACTCGCGGTCCCCGTGGTTGCGCGAGTGTGCGAGCACCTCCACCAGGTTCGTCGGTCCGTTCTTCCACGACGTGAAGCGCACGCCGTGGACGTCGATCGACGTCGTCTCGAAGGGTTGGCCGGGGGCCGTGATCGCCGCTCGAACCTCTGAAAGAGATCGGGTGGCGCGGGGCATCACTTCGACGTTATCGCGTCGCCGTGAGGGGGAAACAGCGTCGTACGGTAGTGCACCAGTTCGTCGATGGATTCACGGATGTCGTCGAGGGCGCGGTGCGTCGTGGCCTTGTCGGGAGTGGCGTCGAGGACGTCGGGGTGCCAGCGCCGTGCCAGTTCCTTGATCGTGGAGACGTCGACGTTGCGATAGTGGAAGAAGCTCTCGAGCTCGGGCATGTACTCCTGGAGGAAACGTCGGTCTGTTCCGATCGAGTTCCCACAGAGCGGGACGGTGCGCTCCTGGGCGATGTGGGCCCTCAGGAAGTCGAGAGTGGCCACCTCCGCGTCGCGCACGCTCACCGTCGAGGCCACGATCGCCGGCAACAAGCCCGACCTCGTGTGCATCTCGGTGACGAAGTCGCCCATCTCGGCGAGTTGTTCTGAAGTGGCGTGGATCACCAGGTCCGGGCCCTCCGCCACGATGTTGAGGTCATCGTCGGTGATGACGGTGGCGATTTCCACGATGACGTGACGGTGGGGTTCCAGGCCGGTCATCTCGAGGTCCATCCATGCGAGCATCCAGTGAGACTACCCAAGCGCGGCGGCGCGCGGGGCTAGTGTGCCGGTGATGAGGATTCAGGTGCGCCGTCTCCATCCCGACGCGGTCGTGCCGCGGGCCCAGCACCCCGGGGACGCCGGAGGCGACCTGGTGGCCGTCGAGGGGTGCGAGCTCGCCCCCGGCGCGCGGGCGACCGTGGCGACGGGACTGGCCCTCGCGATCCCCGACGGCTACGCCGGATTCGTGTTGCCGCGCAGTGGCCTGGCGTCGCGCCACGGCGTGACGTGCGCCAACGCCCCCGGCCTGATCGATGCCGGCTACCGCGGCGAGATCAAGGTCGCGCTCGTGAACCTCGATCCGCACGAGGCCTATTCGGTCAGCCCCGGGGACCGCATCGCGCAATTGGTCGTCCTCGCCGTCCCCGACGTGGACTTCGCCGAAGTCGACTCGCTCCCCGACTCCACTCGGGCCACGGGCGGCTTTGGTAGCACGGGACGCTGAGGCTCGGTCGTTCTTCCTCGGCGGCCACGTGTTACGGCTTGACGACGAGCGACTGGACGGGCGTGTCGAATCGGCTACACTGGGTCACCACGCGGACGTAGCTCAGTTGGTAGAGCGCGACCTTGCCAAGGTCGAGGTCGCCGGTTCGAGCCCGGTCGTCCGCTCCAGTGAGATGTAGCGAGAAGTGCCGCAGTGAAGATGTTGCCATAGGGAAATTAGGGGAGACCTCATGAAGACAATCGCGCGACTGCGTTCGGTGCTCGTGGTCGCGGGAGCGGCCTCGCTGCTCGCCGCGACGACGTTGACCGTCAGCACGGCCGGTGCCAGTTCGACCTCGGGCGTCTACAACGCCAAGGACGCCGCCCTCGTGCCGGCGGCCTACAAGGGCACGACCCTTCAGGTGGCGACCGACGCCTCCTACCCGCCCGACGAGTTCTTCCGGGGCACCGCCATGGTGGGCTTCGACCTCGACCTGATGAAGGCGATCGCGACGACCCTCGGCGTCAAGTACAAGGAGAACAACGTCACCTTCGGAACGATCATCGCCGGTATCCAGGGCGGTCGTTACGCCATCGGCAACTCCTCCTTCACCCCCACCCTGGCGCGTCAGAAGCAGGTGAACTTCGTGGACTACTACCAGGCGGGCGAGGGCGTCTACGTCAAGAGCTCGTCGAAGTTCGTGTTCAAGAACCTCCAGAGCTTCTGCGGACTCAAGGTGGCCGTCGAGGCGACGACCACTGAGCAGACCGACGCGTCCAACGTCAAGTGCACGGGCGGCAAGAAGGTCAACGTCGAGATCTTCCAGACCCAGACGCAGGCCAACACCGCGGTCGAGTCCGGACAGGCCGACGCGGGATTCCTCGACAGCCAGGTCGCCGGCTACGTGGTGGCGACCGCGAAGGGGATCTTCAAGTTGACGGGTAAGCCGGTGAACGTCGCCCCGTACGGCATCGCCACCTCGAAGACCCCGAACGGGCTCAAGTTGGCCAAGGCAATCCAAGCCGCGCTCAAGACCCTGGTCGCCAATGGGACCTACACCGCGATCCTCAAGAACTGGGGTGCCCTGTCAGGTCAGATCCCGGCCTCGAAGATGATTCTCAACGGCGCGAAGTCCTAGCGACTCCCTCGTCGTCGCATGGGTCCGACGACACCGCAAGGTGCCCATAATCTCGAGGTAGTCCCGCTGCGTCACTACGGGCGGTGGCTGGGCGTGCTCGGCGCCGTCATCGCGGTGGCGATGGTCGTGCATACGGTCTTCTCCAAGATCCCCTCGATGACGGGCCAAACGGTGTGCCGGGTGGTCAATGGTGCCAAGGTGTGCCATCCGGTGATGGTGTGGCGGTTCAGCTGGGACGTCGTCGGACAGTTCTTCCTCTCACGAGAGATCCTGAACGGACTCTGGCTTACCCTGCAGCTGACTGCGATATCGATGCTGGTGGGAATCGCGATCGGGGTGATAGTGGCCATCATGCGGCTGTCCCCGAACCGCGTCCTCTCGGGGACCGCGTGGGTCTACACCTGGTTCTTCCGGGGGACTCCGGTCATCGCCCAATTGGCCTTCTGGTTCAACATCCACCTGATCTTCCCCCAGCTGTCGATCGGCATTCCGTTCCTGCCAGTCACCTTTCTCCATATCGACACGAACTCCCTCTTCACCCCGTTCCTCGCCGCGCTGGTGGGGCTGGCGCTCAACGAGGGCGCGTACATGTCCGAGATCGTGCGCTCCGGTCTGATCTCGGTCGATGAGGGTCAGATCGAGGCCGCGACGTCGATCGGCATGACCCGCTCCCAGACGCTACGACTGGTCATCTTGCCCCAGGCGATGAGGGTGACCATCCCGCCCACCGGCAACGAGGTCATCTCGATGCTCAAGACGTCCTCCATCGCCTCGACCGTCTCGGTCCTCGAGCTCTTCGGCGTCCAGGGGCTCATCTCGGGTGCGAACTACGAGATCGTCCCCCTGTTGATCACCGCCAGTCTCTGGTACATCGTGGTGACGACCGTGCTCTCCATCGGTCAGTTCTACCTGGAGCGGTACTTCGCCCGGGGATCGCTGCGCAATCAGCCCCTGACGCCGATCCAGCGACTGCGCCGTGACCTTGGTGGCATCGCGTCCAAGATGCGCACGCCGCGTCCGGTGATGACCTGATGAGCGCCATGGTGGAAGCCCGGGGCGTCACCAAGGCCTACGGCGCGGTCACCGTCCTCAAGGGCGTGGACCTGACGGTGCGCGCGGGGGAGGTGACGTGCCTCATCGGGCCGAGCGGCTCGGGCAAGTCCACGTTCCTTCGTTGCATAAACCATCTTGAGCAGCACGACGCCGGTGAGCTTCGCGTCGACGGCCAACTGGTGGGGTACGAGCAGCGGGGGGACAAGCTCTACGAGCGCAGTCTGAAGCAGATCTGCGGACAACGGGCCAACATCGGTATGGTCTTCCAGCGTTTCAACCTCTTCCAACACCTCACGGTGCTCGACAACATCACCATCGGCCAGGTCAAGGTCCGCGGGACCAGTGAGGACAAGGCCGTGCAGCGCGCGCGCGAACTCCTGCATCGCGTCGGACTCGACGCGAAGGAGAAGAACTACCCCTCCCAGCTCAGCGGTGGCCAACAGCAGCGGGTCGCCATCGCGCGAGCTCTGGCGATGGATCCCAAGTTGATGCTGTTCGACGAGCCGACGTCGGCCCTCGATCCCGAACTGGTGGGCGAGGTCCTCGACGTCATGCGCGACCTGGCCCGTAGCGGGATGACCATGATCGTGGTCACCCACGAGATCGGGTTCGCTCGCGAGGTCGCCAATAGCGTCTATTTCCTCGACCAGGGCGTCATCGAGGAGTCGGGGGAGCCCAACCAGGTCCTCGCCAATCCCCGGTCCGAGCGGCTGCGCAGTTTCCTCTCCAAGGTGCTGTGACGTGGGCGCTCCCTCTCGCAGTCGAGGTGACCACGATCCCGGTGGCCGCAGCGTCGATCGGGCGCGGCGATGATACATCCCGACTACGAGAGATACCTGAGCTCGCTGCCCGAGCCGAGCACCGCGGAGGTGATGACGTCGCTCGATCGGCGTCGTGAATTTCGACAGCGGGCGCTGGACCAGCGCGGTCCGCTCGAGGAGATGGCGGATGTGCGTGACGGGGTGATCGCGCTGGAGGACCGCACCCTGAGGTTCCGGCTCTTCGTCCCGCCCGTCGAGCGCTCCGGGGCGCTCGTCGTTTACTTTCACGGCGGTTCCTTCGTCGTCGGCGACCTCGACACGCACGAGGCCCTCTGTCGGCGCTTGAGCGTCGACACCTCCCTGCGCTTCCTCGCCATCGATTACCGTCTGGCCCCCGAGCACCCGTTCCCGGCGGCGATCGACGACGCGATCGACACCCTGCGCTACGTGGTACGACACGTCGAGGAGTTCGCGGCACCGGGCACCAAGGTCATCGCCATGGGTGATTCGGCGGGGGCGTCCTTGGTGGCGGTGGCCGCGGCGAGCACCCGCGGTGAGTTGGCGCTGGCGGGCCAGGTCCTGATCTACCCGACCCTCGGCCCCGAGGTGGTGACGGACTCCTCGCACCGCTACGCCACGGGGTACCTCTTGGAGATGGCGCAACTGCGACTCGACTACCAGGCGTACCTCGGCGAATGGACCGATCACACGGACGCGCGCGTGACGCCGCTCTTCGCCCAGGACCTGAGCGGGGCCGCGCCGGCGATCATCGTGGTGGCCGAATGCGACCCCTTGCGCGACGAGGGCGTCGCCTACGCGGGTCTGCTCGAGCACTTCGCCGTTCCCGTCGAGCTCCTCGAGGCCGAGGGGATGCTGCACGGCTTCTTGCGAATGGGTCACGTCATCCCCGACGCGATGGGCATCGTCGACGATCTGGCCGCTCACCTGCGCGACCTCATCGGTGACGCCTAGGCTCGCGACCGCCGACCGGCCCGCGCCTCGACGTCACGTCGAGGGGCGAGGATTCGCGCGTGGGCCTGCCGGCGCGGGAGTCACGACGGGCCCGGTGTCCGATCCGGTCTAGGGTTCTTGCGTGGTGTGGGAGCTCGGCGAGGTCAACGTGGGTTCGGGTCTGCCCCTGGAGGGCGTGCGGATCCTCGACCTCTCGCGGGTGCTCGCCGGGCCGCTCGCCGCGATGATCGCGGGGGATCTCGGGGCGGACGTGATCAAGGTCGAGGGTCCCGACGGGGACCCGGTGCGTTCGCTCGCCCCTCCCACCTTCGGTGAGGACGCCACCTACTACCTCGCGGTCAACCGTCATCGCCGCAACATCGTCGCCGATCTGCGAAACCCCGAGGACTTCGCGAAGGTCGCCGCTCTGGTGGAGGTGGCGGACGCGGTGGTCGAGAACTTTCTCCCCTCGCAGTTCGAGGCCCTGGGCATCGCGCGCCTCCGTCGGGCCAACCCGGAGTGCGTGTGGGTGAGCGTCACGCCGGCGGCGACGGGCAGTGGGCTCGAGGGGTCCCCGTCCTTCGACGTGCTCGCCCAGGCGCGATCGGGTCTGATGGGCGTGACCGGCGACGCGAAGGGGGGACCGGTCAAGGTCGGGGCACCCGTCGCGGATGTGGTGACGGGACTCTACGCGGGGATCGCGCTGGTCACTGGCCTCTTCGCACGCCAGACGGGCCGGCCCGGACGGCACTTTGAAGCCCCCCTGCTCGAATGCACCATGAGCGCGTTGGTCAATCAGGCCCAGGGCTACCTGGCCACCGGGGTCAACCCGCGCCGCCTCGGCAACGACCATCCGTCCATCGCCCCTTACGGCCCGGTGCGAACGGGTGACGGCCTCGTCATGCTGGCGGTGGGCACCGACGCGCAGTTCGCGCGGCTCCTCACCGCCCTCAATCTGGAAGCCTCGGACCTCGACGCGGCCTCGCGGTGGCGCACCAACGCCCAGCGCGTCGCCGATCGAGACGCACTGCGAGAGGCGTTGGAACGAGTCTTCGTCTCGCGGCCCACCGCGGACTGGCTAGGGGTCCTTACAGACGCCAATGTGCCGCACGCGCCCGTCCTCGACGTCGCGGGGGCGTTCGACCAGCCCGCGGTGCGCGACGGCGACTTCGTGGGTGAGATGTCCACGCCCCAGGGGACGCTCAGGGCGATGCGCTCGCCCCTGCGCGTCGACGGCGTACGACCCCCACTGCGTAGTGGGCCCCGTCGCCTCGGCGCCGACAACCCGGAGTTGATGGACTCGCAGGCGCCTACTCCTGGATGATCTCGAAGGCGCGCAGGTTGCGGATCCGCTCCTGACGTCGGGCACGGCGCTTCTTCTCCGAGAGGGTCGCGAGCTCGACGTAGGCCGCGAGGATCGACTGGTGCAGCATCTCGACGGTGATGAAGGGGTTGGGGTCCTCGGGCACCACCTCATCGATGAGTCCAAGGTCGAGTTGGTCGGCGGCGGTAGAGCGCATGGTCGAGACGGTGACCTTGACCTGCTCGTGCGTCGGCGTGGCGGTCTTGTAGAGGATCGAGGCCGCGGAACGGGGCTCGGCCACGAAGGCCATCGCCTTCTCCAGCATGATCACGTGGTCGGCCATTGGCGTGGTGGCGAGGCCGCCCCCCGAACCCAGCGCCCCCGCGACCAGGGTGATGACGGGCTCGCGGTAGTCGATGCCCTTGAGGATCGAGCGGGCGATCGCGCGGCTCTGTCCGCGTCGCTCGCTCTCCAACGTCGGCTTGGCGCCGAGGGTGTCGGTCACGAAGAGCGCGGGCAGCCCGAGGCGCTGGCCGATGTCGAGCATCCGCTCCATGAAGGCGAAGTCCTCGGGCGCGGGATTCGAGGGGCGCTTGACGACGTTGTCGCCGATGCGCTGGTACGAGGGCTGGGTGCCGACGATCACGAAGGGCTGGGCGCCGATCTTGGCGAAGGCCCCCACGATGGCCGGGTAGCGACGGAAGTCGGGCTCCTGCACGAAGTTGTAGACCGCGGTGGCGTCGCTGAATGCGTAGCGGGCGATGAACTCGAGGTCGATGCGATTCGCGTCGGTCATGAGGTCCTGGTAGCGCTCGACCAGTGCGTCGGACGGGTCGCTCGACGCGGCGCGCGTCGGCGAGGGACGGACGAACTCGGCGTCGCGAGGGATCTCGAAGAAGGGGCCGTGGATGCCGACGGGTCCGAACTCGAAGCTGCGACGGGCGTCGGGGGCGCTGATGTTGCGGATGGCCGGCACCGTGTCGGCGCTGAGCTGGTGCTGTCGGTCCGGCTTGGTCGTCGACGACAGCAGGCTCGCGACGTAGGTGACGAGTCCGTTGACGTCAGGTAGCACGACGTCGATGTTGCGATCGAGCAGGTTCGCCTCGGCACTCTGGGAGCCCGACGGGACGGCCGATCCCTCGAAGGCCTCGATGACGTTGGGCCCGGCGAACCCGTAGTCGGTGCCCGACGTCGCGAGGATCAGATCGGCGTTGGGCACGGCGCTCGCCGAGACGCCGCCCCAGACGTTGCCCAAAAGCACCGCGATCTGGGGGAGGTTGACCTTCTCCTTGTAGTGCCGGATGGCTTCGACCATGCGCGTCATCTGGGTGAGGCCGGCGAAGTTCTCGTGCTGGCGCACGCCGCTGGAGACGTACACGCTCACGAAGGGCAACCGCCTGGCGATGGCCAGGTCGGCGGCGGCCTGGAAGGCCTCACCAGACACCACGCCCAACGAGCCCGCGAAGAAGTCCCAGTTCATCGCGTAGAGCACGACGGCGTGCCCGTCGAAGTCCGCGAGACCGTAGGTCGACGACTCGGACTTCCCGCGTCCGCTCTCGCGGCGCAACTTGTCCAGATACGACTCGTCGCGCTCGCCGGCCGGCCCACGGCGGATCAGGCCGACCAGGTCCTTGGCGATGCGCCAGCGGCCGTGACTGGCCTTGAAGTGCACGAGCTCTTGGAGTGCGAGTAGTTCGCCGGGACTGTTGACCTTGCGCCGGTTCTTCAGGTGCGCCTCGACCTCGGGTGCGAAGGTCGGCAGCCCCACCGGGTGCCCCTCACCGAAGAACGCGTGGTCGAAGTCTTCGTCGTGGGACGGCCCACTTGGTTCAGTGGATTCAATCATCGACAACGAGTATGGCACAGGTCATTTTTTTCAGAACAGCCCGTGACCAGTAACTACGCGGTAACGCACTCATCGTCGGGTAACCGACGAGTAAGGAAACGACGTCGCGGCGAGGGCTCAGGCGTCGCGACGCACGAGGGTCACTGCGCCCACCGCGACGATGACCGCGCAGTAGATCGCGAGCAGGAGGGCGGCCGTGCCCCACGCGAAGGAGCGCACCGACGGCGTCTGGGACAGCATCGACTCGCCGAGGTTGGAGGGGAGGTACTTGGTGATGTGATCCTGCCAACTCGAGGGCAGGAAGTTCACGATGATGGGGATGATGAGCAGGATGGTGACGTACACGCTGATCGTCACCGACGTCGTGCGAAGGATGAGACCCAGGCCAAAGCCGATCAAGGTGAGCAGCGTCAGGTAGATCCCCGCCATGATGACCGCTCGTAGCACGGTCGAGTCCGCCAGACTCACCGAGGGCAGATGGCCGGATCGGTAGATCGATTGTCCCGTGATGAACGCGGCGAAGACCACGGCCTCGCTCACGACGAAGAAGGTGACCAGCAGGACGATGGCCTTGGCCAGTACCAGGTGGACGCGTCGCGGCACCGCCGTGAGCGTGGTGCGGATCGCGCCCGACGCGTACTCCGCGGTGATGAAGCGTGCTCCCATGACGCCCACCGCGAACTGGGCGAAGAAGATGCCCGCGAGGCTGGTCGCCACCGGGTCGAAGGCGAGCTTGTCCGCGAGGGAGCGCTGGTTCCAGTTCGTACGGATGACGATGGTGATCAAGACCGCGAGGCCGATGGTCAGCACGACCAGCGTGGCCAGTCCGATGAACGTCGCGCGCACGGTGCGGAACTTGAGCATCTCCGAGCGCGTCGTGTCGACCAGGGTGGGCGAGTCGCTCATGGCGCGACGCCCGCGTCGTGGTGTCCGTACTCGAGGGAGTCGGCGGTGAGGCTCATGAACACGTCCTCGAGCGACGCGCGTTGCGGCGTCAACTCGTAGATGGCGATGCCGGCGGACAAGGCGGCCTCCCCGACCTGGTCGCTGCTGAGGCCGCTCACGTTCAGGCCCTGCTCATTGGCGGGCTCGCACACCCCCTCGAGTGCGCCGAGCACCTCGCCGAGTCGTGTGGCGTCCGCGCAGCGCACGTAGACCGTGCCGGTGGCGTTCGCCGTCAGCTCGGCCACCGTGCCCGAGGTGATGAACTTCCCCCGCCCGATGACGATGATCTGGTCGGCGCTCACGGCCATCTCGCTCATGAGGTGCGACGAGACGAAGACGGTCCGCCCCTCCTTGGCGAGTGAGCGGAAGAAGTCACGGATCCAGCGGATGCCCTCGGGGTCGAGGCCGTTCACCGGCTCGTCGAAGAGGAGGATCCCGGGGTCGCCGAGCAGAGCGCTGGCGATTCCGAGTCGTTGGCTCATGCCCAGGGAGAATCCGCCCACCTTCTTGTGAGCGACCGAGGCGACGCCGACGAACTCCAGTACTTCGTCCACGCGCTTGATCGGAATTCGATTCGCGGTGGCCAGGGCGCGTAGGTGGTTGCGGGCCGACCGGCTCGGATCGAGCGCCTTCGCGTCCAGCAGGGCACCCACCTCGCGCAGGGGCGCCTTGAACTCGTCGTAGGTCTTGCCGTTGATGGTGGCGCGACCGTGGGTCGGTCGGTCCAACCCGATGATGACGCGCATCGTCGTCGACTTGCCCGAGCCGTTGGGCCCGAGGAATCCCGTGACCACGCCGGGCGTCACCTCGAAGTCCAGGTCATCGACCGCCATGGTCTCGCCGTAGCGCTTGCTCAGGTGGTCGATCTTCAACATAGGCCCACTTCGCACACTATCGAGGGTGCCCCTCGGGTTGGGCGCGGATCACCATCGGGTTCGCTAGTGGATCGTCGCGCGACAGTGCGCACAGAGCCCCGAGAGGGCGACGTGATGTCGGTCGAGTTCGAAGCCGAGGGTGTCCATGAGCTCGCGGGCGAGACGATTGAAGGAGTCGGAGGAGACCTCGAAGGTCACGTGGCAGCTCTCACAGGTCACGTGACCGTGACTCTGACCGGTGAGGTGGTAGACGGCCGCCGCATGGCCCGCGTGCGAGTGCACCGCCAGGGAGAGGTCCTCGAGCTCCTCCAAGATGCGATACACCGTCGAGGGGCTGACGTCGCCGCGCAGTACCTGGGCGCGCTGGGTGATCTCCTCCGCCGTCAAGTGCTCGTGGGCGTCGACGAGGACCTGCACGACAGCGCGCTTGGGTTCGGTGATTCGCTTGGCGTGGAGTCGCAGGGTCTCGAGCACCTCGTCACATGGCGTCGCTTCTGCGTTCATGGTCCTAGATTAGGGCGCGGACCTGCGAATGAGATGGCCCGGTCGGGCGCTGGTCATGACGTCGCGACGTGGGTGGCGCGGCGCAGGATCGCCACACCCGCGACACCGCCCACCAGGGAGGCGCCGAGTAGTCCGAGGGTGAACGCGCCGTAGGTGGCGCTGGTGGGGGAGTAGAGGGCGCCCGCGAACAACAGGGGCACGGTGAATCCGATGGCGCACAGCATCGCCGCGCCGGCCAGCACACCAGGCGTCAGACTCGCGTGACGCCGGGCACCGAGGACTTCGGCGAGGGCCACGCCCGCGCCGATCCCCAACATCTTGCCGATGACGCGCACCAAGATTGTGCCGCCGATGATCTTGCCGGTGGCGCCCGTGAGGCCCACGTCGGACCACGCCACGCCGCAGGCGACGAGGGCGAACAGGGGGAGGGCGAACGCGACGGACCAGCGCATCACCGCGGCCTCGAGTCGGCGCGATGGCGCCGAGTGCACGGGCGTTATCAGGCCAGCCAGGACCCCGGAGAGTGCGGGTTCGATGCCCGCTCCCGCGAAGGCCAGCCACAGGGGGATCACGATGACGCCCCAGGTGACCGCGGCCGACGCGCGTCGGCTCAGCCACACCCCGAAGATCACCACGACGGCGAGGGCGAGGAAGCCCGCGCCACGAACGCGCGAGACCCCCGTGGTCGAGAGCACCACGACGCTGAGGACGTCGTCGGCGATCGCGAGGGTGAGCAGGAACAGACGCAGATGCGCGGGCACCCGATTCCCCGCCAGAGCCAGCACACCCAAGGTGAAGGCGATGTCGGTGGCCATGGGGACCCCCCAGCCACGGCGCAGCGCCGGAGAGCCTATGAGGGCACCGATCGCCAGGGACAAGAGGGCGGTCCCCGCCATTCCTCCCACCGCCCCGAGCAGCGGCGAGAGCGACGCACGTAGGTGGTGGCGCAGATTCGCACGCACTTCGCGCGAGAGCTCGAGCCCCACGGCGGCGAAGAAGAGCGTCATCGCGCCGTTGAGGACGATGAGATGAAGGTTGATCGGGTGACGTGTCGACCAGTCGTGGGTGACGACGACCTGGTAGCTGTGCGTGGCGACGGCCGACCAGATCAGGGCCACGACGGCGCCGGCACCGACGGTGACGGCGGCGGCGTATTGGTGGTCGAGGACTCGTCGCACCCGCCCAAGGGCGTGGGACATATGTCGAGCATAATCAGGTGGGAACGACGTCTTCGGCCGCTGCGGGGATGATCACCGTGACCGGGACCTCACGCCGCGAGTGGGTCGCGGGCGGGCTCGGGCTCTCTGGACCACTCGCTCGTCGCCGGGAGGGGTCGCGGTGCCGGCGCCGAGCGTCGACCTGGCGACGGTAGGGGCAGCAGTGGATGCGCAAGGATTCGGCCCGCTGGGATCGGCGCTTGAGGACCCCGGGCGGGCCGGCGTACGCGTTGGTGGCCGAGTGACGCCCGAAGGCGTGGCGGATTCGGACGCCGCGATGTGAAACGGCGCACAAGTCTTGGTGGTCAATTCGCGGTCCATCGAGGAATCTCGTCGCGCCCCCAACGACTTCCCCCAGCGAGTACTCGCCGTGGTGCTGGGCACTTTATTACGGAGATTTCATCAAAGGGCCTTGCTCGGCGACGTCGCAGTTGGGAAAGTTAGGAGATACGATTGGGACGAGACAAGAAAGGAGTCACGATGCCACTGTCGGAGCACGAACAGAAGATTCTTGCGGAACTCGAAGAGTCGCTGTCGAAGCAGGATCCGCGTTTCGCCAAGAACGTTCGTGACACCAACGTGTACTCGCACGGCGCTCGACGTGTCCGCTGGGGCATCGCCGGGTTCGTTGTGGGACTCGCGATCTTGATCGCCTTCTTCTCCCAGAACATCTACGCTGGCCTGCTCGGCGTGGCGTTGATGTTCGTCTCGGCCATCGTCATCGAGCGAAACGCTCGATTGATGGGCCGCGCCGGATGGCGTGACATCACCCATCCGCGCCCCGGAGACGACGCCGCGGGTGCGCTCGGCCCGCGGGCGCGCTCCCTTCGCGACTGGTTGTCGCGCCAACGCCGTTCGTCGGAATGACGTCGCCCGGAGCGGCGACCACCGCTCCGTGTCTCGCTCTCGACATCGGTGGCACCAAGGCCGAAGCCGCCGTGGTGACGCCCGAAGGGGTCGTGCTGCGACGTGATCGCATCGACGTGAAGTCGGCTGGCGCGCAGCTCATGGACCACGTGATCGAGTTGTTGGAGGAGGTGCGTGGTGGTGATGAGGTCACCTCGCTCGGCGTCGCGTGCGCGGGGCCGATGTCCTCAGGTGGGGCTACGGTCTCGCCGCTCAACATCCCGGTGTGGCGTGACTTTCCACTACGCGAGGAGTTGGTCGCGGCCACGGGGATGACGGTGGCCATCGCCGGCGACGTGCACGCCCTCGCCCTGGCCGAAGGCGCCTTCGGGGCGGCGCGCGACGTGTCGGACTACGCGTCGTTGGTCGTCTCGACCGGCGTGGGTGGCGCCTTCGTGATGGACGGGCGCCTCCTGTACGGTGGGTCGGGCAACGCGGGACACATCGGACATCTCAACGTCGTTCCCGGGGGGCGACGGTGCTCGTGCGGCTCGCGGGGCTGTCTCGAGGCGGAGGCGTCGGGTTGGGCCATCAGTGAGATGACCGGCCGCGCGCCCGAGTTCGCCGAGGACGCCGTGCGCCGACGGACGGCCACCTTGGTGGGACGCGCGATTGGCACTCTGGCTTCGGTACTCGACTTCAACCATTGCTTCGTCGCGGGGTCCGTGGCGTTGGGTTATGGTGACGAGTTCTTCTCGACGGCGACGACGGCAGCGCGTGAGTTGGCGACCATGGCGTACTCGCGCACGCTCGAGATCCGACGTTCGGCATTGGGTGGTGACGGGCCCATTCTCGGGGCGGCGTGCGTCGCGTGGCAGGCGGGGAAGTGACGTTCTGGGTCCCCGGACTCGGGCGGCTCTTGCTACGACGGCCGCGCCACGCCGCGGCGGTCGCGCGCGCCGCATGGCGACTGCGGCGGCGGCACTGGTGGCGCCACTACCCGTGGCTCCCGATGCCCGACGCGCGCTACTGGTCGTTTCGCGTCAACACGGTGGCCGGTGCGCAGGGACGACTGGACCCCGAGCAGGTGCTCCAGGCGGCCGAATGGTCCGATCTCCAGCGAGTGGGAAGGTAGTTTTGATCCGTGGGGCGAGTCCTTCTCCTCAACGCCACCTTCGAGCCACTGCAATTGGTGAGTGAACGGCGCGCCGTGGTCCTGCTGCTCGCGGGCCGCGCCGAGCCGATCGCGGTGGCCGACGTGCCCCCCGTGTGTCGTTCGAGTTCGCTCAGCGTCACTATCCCCTCGATCGTGCGTCTGCACGACATGGTCCGCCTGCCCTCCAAGGTGCGCACCCCGCCCCTCACGCGCCGCTCCCTGCTGCTTCGCGACGGCTATCGTTGCGCCTACTGTCTCGAGCACGCCGATACCATCGATCACGTGGTGCCGCGAAGTCGCGGCGGGCGTCACGAGTGGACCAATGTGGTGGCGGCGTGTCGTCGTCACAACATGCAAAAGGGCGACCGGCTGCTGGAGGAGATCGGTTGGCGCATGCACTTCGAGCCTCGGGTCCCCGATGGCCCGTGGTGGCGTTGGCGCCACCTGCCTGATCCCGATCCGCTCTGGGCGCCGTTCCTACCCCGCGCCTCGTGAACGTCGAGGTGGAGGAACTCTACGATTACGGCGCCCTGCGCGCGCTCGCCGCGCCGACCATGTTGGTCGTGCGCTGCGCCGAGCCGACCTTCGTGCTCGGGGGCAGTCAGTCGATCGAGGTGTTGAAGGAACCCGAGCGCGATCAAGTGGCCCTACGACGCCGCCGCGGCGGGGGCGGGGTGGTCGTGTTGCAGCCCGACGACGTGTGGCTCGACTGGTGGATCCCGGCGGGTGACGAGCGCTGGTCGCCCGACGTGCACGCGATGTCGCGACACGTGGGGGAATGGTGGCGCGCGGCTCTCGCGTCGCGACTCCACGGTGAGGTCGCCCTGCACGAGGGGCCGATGACCGGGGACCTGGCGTCGCGGGTGGCCTGCTTCGCTGCGAGGGGTCCCGGCGAGGTGATGGTCGATGGCCGCAAGGCCGTGGGCGTCACCCAGTGGCGCGTGCGCGAGGGGGTCTTCCTCTCCACGGTGCTCCACGCGCGTGCGTCGTCCATGCTGCTCGACGTCTTGACCCACGTCCCCCAAGGCCTGGCGGCCGCGCTGGAGCATCACACCCTGGTCACCTTGGACCTCGACGGCGACGATCTCACGCTGGAACTGATTGAGCGGTCGGCGCCTGTCGAGGTGCGTCAACTCCTCCTCATCGCCTGACCCTTCCCGGGACGAAGCGTATCGGTGACGGGACCCGTCACGCGAGTGGGGCCCCCTACTGACCTTGCGGGGGTCGTTCCGACCCAAAATTGGCACAAATTGGCGAGTAGTGGTGTGCAGTGGAGTATGGTGGTGCGAAGTGGAGCGCAGTGGAGAGTCCACGAAGGGGTCGTATGTTGTTGTTCGTTGGCCAGTTTCAGCATTCGCTGGATGACAAGGGTCGACTCATCCTGCCCGCCAAGTTCCGACGCGAGTTCGAAAACGGGGGGCATCTGAGCCCCAACATGGACGGCTGCGTCGCCCTGTGGACGCCGGGCGAGTTCGCGCGCAAGAGTGCTGAGTACCTCGAGGCCGGACGACACGGGAGCGCGGACGAGAGGCGCCAGTCGCGGTTCTGGGCCACGAATTCCTCAGAGGTGGAGGTCGATCGTCAGGGTCGGTTCCCCCTGCCCCCGGTGATCCGAGAGTTCGCCCAACTCGAGGGCGACGTGATCGTCGCGGGGAACCTCGATCACATCGAATTGTGGAATCCCCAGCGCTACGCCGCCCAGGTGAGCGTGGCCGAGGAGACGTTCATCCGAGGTGACGACGAGTGAAGGAGAGTGAATCGCTGCACCGGTCGCGGACCATGCGCAGCCTGGCAATCGCCGAACGTGACAGGGCACCATTCTCCGCCCGCCCGCCGCGTTCGGCGATTGAAAGGCTGCAGATGGCCCAGGACACCTATCACCAGCCCGTTCTCGAACGAGAGATCGTCGAGTTCTTCGCCCGCCAGCCGACGGGGGTGCTGGTCGACGCCACGATGGGAGGCGGCGGCCACAGTTCGGCCCTACTGGCGGCGTCGCCCATCCGGCGAGTCCTCGGCATCGACCGTGACCCAGAGGCGCGCGACGCCGCGACCCGACGATTGGCTCCCTTCGCGTCACGCGTGCGAATCGTCGAGGCGACCTTCGCCACGATTCGCGACGTCGTCGCGCGTAACGCCGACTTCCTCGCGGGCGAACCTGTCACGGGGGTCCTCATGGACCTCGGGGTCTCGTCACACCAACTCGACGAGTCGAGTCGAGGCTTCTCCTTTCGCGCCGATGCCCCGCTCGACATGCGGATGGACCCGACGCGCGGCGTCACCGCCGCGCAGTACCTCGCGACGGTCGAAGTGCACGAACTCGTCCGCCAGCTTCGCGCCAACGGCGAGGATCGCTTCGCCGGCGCCATCGCGCGTTCCATCCTCGACGCCCAGCCGCAGACGACCGGCGAGCTCACCGCCGCGGTGGAGCGAGCGGTTCCGGCGGCGGCGCGGCGTCGCGGGCACGTGGCCACTCGCGTGTTCCAAGCACTGCGCATCGTGGTCAACGATGAGATGAACGAGTTGGACGCCGGTATCGAAGGCGCTCTCGACGTCTTGGCGCCCGGAGGTCTCCTCGCCATCATCTCGTACCACTCGGGCGAGGATCGCGCGGTCAAGCGCGCCCTGCACGAGGCGGCGACGGGCGGATGCCACTGCCCCGTGGAACTCGGCTGCGTCTGTGGCGCCGTGGCGCGCGTGAACCTCACTCGGGCGAGTGCCCAACTCGCGACCGCTCGCGAGGTCGAGGCCAATCCGCGCGCCCGCTCGGCGCGACTGCGCACCGCTCAGAAGGTGGCGCCGTGAGCGTCATCAGCCTTCCTCGTCGCGACGTCACGCCGCGAGCACCCGTTTCGCCGACGCGCACACGGCCCCGCCCGTCGCCGCGCGTCGCCCCCACGCCGACGACCCGAGGTGCGACGCTGCCCCGGCACGCCCACCGCCAGGGTCGTCTGGCGTCGATCTCCTCGATGAAGAAGTCCGTGATCATCGTGTGTATGGCCCTCGCGGTGTCGCTGATGGGCTCGATGCTCGAGACGAATCGTCAGGTCGAACTGCACCGCTTGCAGAGCCAGGTCCTCCAGGACCAGTCCACCTACGCCACGCAGGTGGGGGCGCTCACCAATCTCTCGACACCCAGTGCGGTGGTGGCCCAGGCCAACGCCCTCCATCTTGTGAACCCCACGTCAGTGACGCAGGTTCCCGCCACGTCGCTTGATGCGATCCTGCCTCTGCCGAAATTCATTGGTTACGCGCCGGTCACATCAAGGACGCAGCGGTGAGCGTTCACGCGTCGCCGACCCACGCGCGCCGTCAGCTCGGCCGACGCAGCTCGGGCCCCGCCTTCTCCCCGCGGCGCCTTCAACTGGTGCGCGGGCTGTTCATCATCGTCTTTGCCGCCCTCGCCGCGCGACTGGTGGCGCTGCAGGTGTTCGACCACGCGCACTACGCGCAGCTATCGGTCGACCAAGTGCGTCATGATCTGACCACCAACGCGCTTCGCGCGGGCATCTACGACCGCAACGGACAAGTGCTGGCGATCTCTGAACCCACGTCCATGGTCATCGCCGACGACATGCAGATCGCCCAGCCCCACCAGGAGGCACTCGCCCTGAGCGGACTGGTCAAGGTTCCGGTGGCCAAGTTGACGACGCTCCTGTCGAAGAAGGGGAAGGGGAGCGGCTACGTCATCTTGAACGGGCAACTCGACCTGACCGACGGCAAGGCGATCACCAACGGCAACTTCCCAGGGATCGTCGTGCAGGACGCGTCGAGCCGCTCCTATCCCAACGGCACCCTGGCCGAGTCGCTACTCGGCCGCACCAACGCTTCCGGCGCGGGATCGACGGGCCTGGAGTACCAGTACCAGTCCAAGCTGGCCGGCCAGACCGGCATCACGCGCGAGTTCGTCTCGTCCTCCGGGGTGGCCCTGCCCAGTACCTACAGTCACGTCGTCAAGGCCGCGCAGCCCGGGGTGGGTCTTGAGCTCACCATCGATGCACCCCTGCAGTTCGTGACCGAGCGGGCTCTGGCCACGCAGTTGCGCGCCGTCGGCGGATTGACGGGGGTGGCGTTGGTGATGGACGTGAAGACCGGGCAGATCCTGGCGGACGCCTCGCTCGTCAACACCGCGACCAAGGCGGGCCTGCTGGGTCCCATCCCGGCGTGGGGCACGTCGGTGGGTGTGCCCGGCATCGAACAGACGATCAACAACCTGGCCTTCACCCAGGCCTACGAGCCCGGCTCGGTCTTCAAGGTCGTGACGTTCTCCGCCGCGTTGGCCGCGGGCGTGATCACCCCCTCGAGCGTCTTCGCCATCCCCAACTCGATGGTGGTGGGCGGCCGAGTCTTCCACGACGCGGAGAATCACGGTCTCGAACACCTGAGTGCGACCCAGATCCTGGCCCAGTCGTCGAACATCGGCACCTACGAGGTCGGAACCAAGGTGGGGGAGAACGGCATCCTCGCGCAGGTCCAGCGCCTCGGCTTCGGCCAGACGACCGCGGTGAACTTCCCGGGCGAGTCCGCGGGACTCTTGGTGAACGCGGCCAGTTGGTACGCGAGCGACCAGGCGGCCCTGCCCATCGGCCAAGTGGACGCGGTGCCGCCGATCCAGGTCCTCGACGCGTACAACACCGTGGCCAACGGGGGGACGTTCGTCGAGCCGAGCTTGGTGCGCGGCTACGTGCAACCCAACGGCGTGACGCTCCCCGCCGCTCCCAGCGCGAAGCGTCAGGCCCTGACGCCGGCCGTCGCCTCGACGATGAACACCATGCTCCAACAGGTGGTGCTCGCGGGAACCGGCGTGAACGCCATCATCCCTGGCTACGCCGTAGCGGGCAAGACCGGGACGGCGAACATCCCCTATCCCGGCAAGGACCTCCTGCTCAACGGGGCCTTCTACGCCACCTTCGTGGGTTACGCCCCGGCCACGAATCCGGTCCTGTCGATGTTCGTGGACATCGAGCGACCCCAGACCACCATTTACGGGGGGTCGGCCGCCGCGCCGGTGTTCCAGCGGGTGATGTCCTACGCGCTGCGCCACTACAGCATCCCCTCCAGCGGCACGACGGTCCGGCCTCTCACCGGTTCGGCCAGCATCGCCTCGGACGTGACGTGATGCAACTGGGCGACGTCTTGACCGACGAGACCTTGGACGTGCAGACGGCGAGCGTCGAGGTCGACCGTATCGAGATCGATTCACGCCGGTGCGTCTATCCCACCTTGTTCTTCGCGCTACCGGGATCGAACGCCGACGGGGTCGACTTCGTGCGCGACGCCGTCGCGCGGGGAGCGGTGGCCGTCGTGAGTCCGCGCGCCATCACCTCAGCGGTGCCGGTTGTCGTCATTCCTGCGTCGCGCATCCATCGCGTGCTGGCGCAGGCGAGTGCTGCGGTCAGTGAGCACCCCGAGACCGGGATCGAGTTGGTCGGCGTCACCGGGACCAACGGGAAGACGACCGTGACCTCGCTCGTCGCGAACCTGGCTCGCTCCCTCGGATGGAACGGCGCCGTCATCGGCACCCTGACCAACGAGCGCACGACGCCGGCGGCACCGGAACTCTTCCGGAGCCTCGCGCGGTTACGTCATGACTTCGACCCGAGCCGACCCGCCTCGGTGGTGGCCCTGGAGGTCTCCAGTCACGCGCTCGACCAACAGCGGGTCGTCGGCTGCCACTTCGCCGTGGTCGCCTTCACGAATCTGAGCCACGACCACCTCGACTACCACCACACGATGGAGTCCTACTTCGCGGCCAAGGCGCGGCTCTTCGGCCCCGAGTACTCCTCGCGCGCCGTGATCTGGGTCGACGACCCCTACGGCGCGCAACTCGCCGCCTCGACCGCGCTCGCGGTGACGACCGTGTCGCGTCGTGACGCCAGTGACGTCACGAGCAGCCTGTCGGGTACCGCCTTCTTCTGGCGCGGACACCTCGTCAACACGGTGCTCGTGGGCGACTACAACATCGACAACGCCCTCGTGGCCATGTCGATCATGGTCGAACTCGGTGCGCGCGAGGACGAGGTCGCCGCGGCGATGGCCGGAGTCGCCGCGGTGTCGGGTCGTTTCGAGGTCGTCCATCAAGGTGAGTTCACAGTGATCGTCGATTACGCTCACACCCCCCAGGGTCTTGAGCGTCTCCTCGCATCGGTGCGCGAGCTTTGCGAGGGACGGGTCCTGAGCGTCTTTGGCTGCGGGGGTGACCGCGATGCGAGCAAGCGACCCGCGATGGGTCGCGTCGCCTCGCAGATGTCGGACTTGACCGTCGTGACCTCGGATAATCCTCGACACGAGTCGCCGGATGCCATTATTGATGCCATCATGGCTGGGGTCGTCGGTCCCGCCGACGTCCGGCGAGAAGCCGATCGTCGTGTGGCCATCGCTCGGGCGTTGGAGGAGGCGCGACCCGGCGACGTGGTGGTGGTGGCCGGCAAGGGGCACGAGACCACTCAGACGTTCGCCGATCGGGTGGAGGACTTTGACGACCGCGAGGTCGTACGTGAATTGTTGAAGGGCAGTTGATGCTGAGTTTGATGGAGGCAGGTGGCGTCGGGTTCCTGTTCGCGCTGTTCGTGACGCCCCTGTGGATACGATTCGTGCGCCAGCGCTCGCTGGGCCAGCAGATTCGCGAGGACGGCCCCGCGAGCCACCTGGTGAAGGCGGGTACGCCGACCATGGGTGGGGTGATCATCGTCGCGGCAACGGTGTTGGGCTACCTGATGGGCCACGTGGGTACGGCGATCGTCTTCACCCGTGGGGGGATACTGGCGATCGGGGTGACGATCGCGTCGGGGGCACTGGGACTGTTGGACGACTACCTGGGCATTCGTAACGCCCGCAACCTGGGGCTCAAGAAGCGTGGCAAGTTCGCCGGTCAATTGATCATCGCCGGTCTCTTCGCGACGTTGGCCATCGGCTGGGTCCACACCTCGACACACCTCTCCTTCACCCGGGTGACGTGGCCGGGGTGGAATCTGTCAGAGCTGGGTTGGGTGGCGATGGCGATGTTCGTGGTGATCGGCAGTTCCAACGCGGTGAACCTCACCGACGGACTGGACGGACTCGCGTCGGGGGCGGGCGCCTTCTGCTTCGGGGTCCTCTCGGTGATCGGTTACTGGCAGTTTCGCCATTTCGCCATCTACCACCTGCACTCCGCGCTCGACCTCGGACTGGTGGCGGTCGCGCTGGTGGGCGCCTGCCTCGGATTCCTCTGGTGGAACGCCGCCCCCGCTCGGATCTACATGGGCGACACCGGATCCCTGGCGATCGGCACGGGACTCGGCGCCCTGTGCTTGTTGATGAACCTCGACCTGCTGCTGCCGATCATCGGCGGACTCTTCGTGGCCGAGACGGCGTCGGTGATCCTGCAGGTGGTCAGCTTTCGCGTCTTCCATCGGCGACTCTTTCGCATGGCGCCCTTCCACCACCACTTCGAACTACGAGGGTGGCCCGAGATCACGGTCATCATCCGATTCTGGATCCTCGCGGGTCTGCTCGCGGCACTCGGGCTCGGGATCTTCTACGGCGACTTCGTGCGCACGGCGAAGGTGGTCTAGACCATGAACCGTCTCCTCTCGCGGGTCCTCGAGCCCTTCCCCCGGGGCGACCGCGCCGGCACGACGCTGTTGGTCCTCACCGCGCTGATGGTGGGTTACGGCACGATCATGGTGGGCTCAGCGAGTGATGCGCAGTCCGCGCTCAACGGCGGCACGTCCTTCGCCTTGGCGATACGCGACGTGATCTATCTGGGAATCGGCGTGGTGGTGTTCTGGCTGGTGGCTCGACTGCGACTTCGGTGGCTGATCAACCTCGCACCCATGCTCCTCGGCATCGGGCTCAGCCTGTTGGTCGCGGTGGAACTCGTCGGTATCACGGTCAATGGGGGCAAGCGCTGGTTGCCCACCCCCTTCATCCAGATCCAGCCCTCGGAGTTCTTCAAGCTCTTCGTCGTCCTCTACACGGTCTGGGTCGTCCAGCACCACCACCGGCGCATCGGCAATTGGCAGCATCTGGCGCTGTGGATGTCGCCCTTGGTGGCGGGCATCGGGTTGATCCTGCTCGAACACGACGTGGGCACCGACACCGTGGTCGTGGCGATCGCCCTGGTGGTGCTCTTCGTGGCCGGATTGCCGCGACCGATCATCAACGCGATCTTGTTACTGGGGGTACCGGTGGTGGGCGTCTACGCCATGCTCGAGCCCTACTCCGTGCGTCGCCTCATGTCGTTCATCCATCCGAACGCGAACCTGGCGACCAGCGGCTACCAACTCCTGCAGTCGCGCATCGGCCTGGGCGCGGGGGGACTGACGGGACTCGGCCTAGACCACAGTCGCGAGAAGTGGGGACTGCTACCAAATCCTCACACGGACTTCATCTTCACCATCATCGGCGAGGAGCTCGGTCTCGTCGGGACCCTCAGTGTGATCGCCCTGTTCGTGGGCTTCTTGATGGTGGCCACCCGCATCGCGCGCCAGTGCACCAACGAGGTGTATCGATTGGTCGTGGTGGGCATCGCCACCTGGATCGTGCTCGAGGCGGCCATCAACATCGCCTCGGTCGTAGGCTTCTGGGCGGTGACCGGAATCCCCCTGCCCTTCTTCTCCTACGGCGGCACCGCCTTGATCACGGAACTCGCCGCAGTCGGTCTCCTCTACAACATCGCCCACGACCGCAGTCGTTCGGCGCACCTCGTGATCGGGGCGAGCGAACCGAGCTTCTTCAACGTGGCGGTTCCGGCGCGCGCCTCACGGGCCGACTACGCGCACCGTCGAACCCTTCGCGCCCCGCGCTCGTGACTCGTCCGGTGGTTCTCACCGGCGGAGGGACGGGTGGTCACGTCTTTCCGATGCGCGCCATCGCCGAGGCACTGCTCGACGCCGGACTCTCGAAGGACGAACTTCGCTTCGTGGGATCACGACGTGGCCAGGAGGCGACAATCCTCGGGACCGGACCGATTGCCCTGACCCTGCTGCCGGGGCGGGGCATCCGTCGCTCCTGGACCCCGCGCGCCGTGCGCGACAACGTCGCCGCCCTCGGGGCGCTGATGGCCGCCCTGGCCCGGGCGATCGTCAGCGTCGGCCGCTGGCGCCCCCGGGTCGTGGTCTCGGTCGGGGGCTACGCCGCGGCGGCCGTGGGTGCCGCGGCGGTCCTCTGGCGACGCCCGCTGGTCCTCGTCGACCTCGACGCCACCCCGAGCGTCACCCATCGGATCCTCGCCCGTTTCGCCACGGTTCGCTGCGTCGCCTGGGGTTCGCCAGGACCTCGCACGGTCGTGACGGGCGCTCCGGTGCGCCACGAGATCTCCACGCTCGACCGCTCTCTCGCGGAGCGCCAGCGGGCCAAGGCCCGTCTCTCGCCCCCCATCGACCTCGCGCGACGCGTCGTCGTCGTGATGAGCGGGTCGCTCGGAGCATCACGGGTCAACGACGCCGCGGTCGAACTGGCGAAGGCGTGGAGCGATCGCGCCGATCTGGCCCTGATCCACATCACGGGTCGTCGGGACTACGACGCGGTGCGCGCGCGCCGTGGCGACGTGGGCGATCTCGACTATCGGATCATCGACTTCGCGGACATGGCGCTCTGGTGGGCGGTGGCGGACCTGGCGATCTGTCGCGCCGGAGCGATCACGATCGCCGAGCTGACCGAGTCGTCCCTGCCCGCAATCCTGGTCCCCTTGCCCGGCGCCCCGGGTGACCACCAGGGTCACAACGCGCGCGCCCTGGCGAGTGCCGGTGCCGCCCGCGTCGTCGCCGACAGCGCGTGCACCGGTGAGTCGCTGGCGCGCGCGGCCGAGGAACTCCTCGTACCCGACGAATGGGAGCGCACCGCGCGGGCCAGCTCGCTCATGGCGCACCCGGGTGCCGCGGGAGCCATCGCGAGCGTCGTCGTCTCGGTGGGGCGCGCGTCGTGACGTTCGCCACGGGGGTGCGCGTGCACATCGTGGGCATAGGCGGTGCGGGGATGAGTGCCCTCGCGGCCTACCTGCAAGGTTTCGGCTGCGTGGTGAGCGGCTGTGACGCCGCGAACGCTGCGGTCCTCGAGCAGTTGCGCGAGCGCGGGGTCGACGTCGCCACCCAGCACGACGCGCGCCACGTCGTGAACGCGGACGTTGTCTTGTGGTCGCCCGCGATTGCGGCGGACCACCCCGAGCTCGAGTTCGCCCGAGCGCGCGGGGTGACGATGATGACGCGCGCGCAGGTGCTCGGTGAGTTGTCCGCGCTCTCGCGCGTGCTCGGCGTGACGGGGACCCACGGCAAGACCACCGCGACCTCCATGCTCGTGCACATC
The DNA here is from genome assembly GCA_018971185.1 of Acidobacteriota bacterium. GTDB lineage: Bacteria > Actinomycetota > Acidimicrobiia > Acidimicrobiales > RAAP-2 > RAAP-2. The sequence continues at coordinate 1,961 of JAGXBH010000016.1, read as the reverse complement.
ATGCGCGCCGCCGGTCGCGACGACTCGCGCCTGGTGGGCGCGCCGGTGCGTGGCGTCGGATTCGCGGGCCACCACGGCGTCGACGATCTGATCCTCGAGGTCGACGAGAGCTACGGGGCCTTCGCGGAACTCACCCCCTTCGCCCTGGCCCTGTTGAACGTGGAGGCGGACCACCTCGACCACTACGGTTCGCTCGACAATCTGGAGGCGGCCTTCGCCGAGGTCCTCGAGCGCACCACCGGTCCCGTGGTGGTCTGGAGCGACGACCCCGGCGCGCGAAGGGTGGCGTCGCGGGTGCGGCGCGCCTGGACGAGCGTGGGGACCCGTGAGGACGCGCAGTGGGTGCTGGGTGACGTGGAGCTCTCGCGCCACGGGTCACGGGCGACGCTGCGGGGCACCAGTGAGGTGGCTTTCGAGATCGCGGTGGCCGGACGTCACAACCTGGCCAACGCCGCCGTCGCGGCGGTATTGGCCCTGTCGCTCGACGTGCCGATCGACGCGGTGCGCCAGGGATTGGCGAGGTTCCGCGGTGCGCCGCGGCGATTCGAGCGCGTCGCCACCTGGCGTGGCGTGGACGTCGTGGACGACTACGCGCATCTGCCCGGTGAGATCTCCGCGACCGTCGCCGCCGCGCGCGCGGCGGGATATGAACGGATCGTGGCGGTGTTCCAGCCGCATCGCGTCACGCGGACGATCAACGTCGGCGCGGGCTTCGCCCCGTCCTTCGACGACGTCGACGTCGTCATCGTCACCGATATCTACACCGCGGGCGAGGCCAACCCCCAGGGGGTGACCGGCGAGGTGGTCGCGGAGTCGCTGCGCGCGCGCGGCCGTGGCGAGGTGCACTATTCGCCCACCCTGGCGACGGCCGCCGCCACCCTCGACCAGGTCGCGCGTGACGCGGACCTCGTGCTGCTACTGGGTGCGGGCAACGTGAACGAGGTGCTCGATCTGCTCGACGTCGCGGCTCCACCGAGAGAGAGTCCCGCGCAGGGCGTGCGGCGCTTCTTCCTCGGCACCGGACCTCACGTGACCTACGACGCCCCACTGGGTGCGCGCACCACGTATCGGGTGGGCGGATCGGTCGCCGCGTTGGTGACCCTGGACAACGAGGACGATCTCAGGGAGTTCGGCGCGCGTGTGGCGGACCTGGACCGGCGCGTCGTGGTGATCGGCAACGGCTCGAACCTCTTGGTGGCCGACGGCTGGCACGACCTGGTCGCGGTCCATTTGACGGGCGAGTTCCTCGACATGTCGGTCAGCGACGACGAACAGGGGGTCCTCGTCGTCGTCGGCGCGGGATTGGACCTGCCCGTGGTGGCGCGACGGCTCGCCGGTGAGGGCGTGGTCGGTTTCGAGTGGGCGGTCGGGGTCCCGGGCACCTTCGGCGGCGCGGTGGCCATGAACGCCGGCGGGCACGGTTCGGAGATGCGCGCCAGCGTCTCGCGCGTGCAGGTCTGCGCGCACGGTCGCCTCAGGTGGCGTGACGCCCGCGAGATGGATTTTTCCTATCGATCGAGCGCGGTGGGCGAGGACGCCATCGTCACGCGGGTGGCGCTACGCCTGCGACGTGGCGACCCCACTCGGGCGCGGGCCCAGATCAGCGAGATCGTGCGATGGCGCCGCGAGCATCAGCCCGGAGGCGCCAACGCGGGGAGCGTCTTTCGCAACCCCGAGGGCGACTCGGCGGGACGCCTCATCGAAGCCGCCGGGCTCAAGGGATATCGTCGCGGCAGCGCCGCGGTGTCGGACAAGCACGCCAACTTCATCATCGCCGATCCGGGCGGACGGGCCAACGACGTGTGGGAGCTGATGCGCGACGTGAGGTCCAGGGTGGGTGAGGCGACGGGCGTCTGGCTCGAGACCGAGCACCGCCTGGTGGGCTTCAAGGAGTCCTGGTGAGTCGGCGACCCCTGGCCAGCACGCGCTCCGCCGGGGGGTCGCGCGCCCGAGCGCGCTCG
>JAGXBH010000056.1 GCA_018971185.1 Acidobacteriota bacterium | reverse complement strand
CGGTCCCGCCCCAGGCGCTTGGCTTCGTACATGGCGATGTCCGCGTCGCGAAAGAGGTCGTCGCCGGTGCGGCCCTCCTCGCCGTCGCAGACGACGACGCCGATGCTCACCCCTTGGCGCAGGACGTGGCCCGACAGGATGAAGGGCTCCGAGAACGCTGTCTGCAGTCGGGCCGCGATGGCGTGCACGTCGTTGATGTCGGCCACGTCTTCGGCGAAGTAGACGAACTCGTCGCCACCAAAGCGTGACACGGTGTCGGCGGCGCGCACCATCCGTTCCAGGCGCGCCGCGATCGCTGACAGCAGCGAGTCGCCCACCAGGTGGCCGAGGGTGTCGTTCACCTCCTTGAAGTTGTCGAGATCGAGTAGGAACAACGCGATCATGCCCCCGCGCCGGCGCACGCGCTCGAGGGTGTGGTTCATCCGGTCGCCCAACAACGTTCGATTCGCCAGTCCGGTGAGCGAGTCGTGCAGCGCCTGGTGGGCGAGCTGGTCAGTGAGGACCTGCTGGTCGGTGATGTCGCGGATCGAGGTGATCGCGAAGAGCGGGCGATCCAACTCGTCCTTGGCGACGGACTTGGACACCTCGGCGATCGCGATCGAGCCGTCACCGCGCACGTAGCGCTTGATGATGCGGATCTGTTCGGCCTCGCCCGTGTCGAGGCGGCGGTTGAGTTCGCGTGACTTGTCGAGGTCGTCGGGGTGGGTGAAGTCCATCATGCTGGTGCCCACGATCTCCTCGCGCGGCCGCTCGAGGAACTCGACGAGGGCGTCGTTGACGCGCAGCACCTTGCCGTCGAGGCCCACGACCGCCATGGCCGCCATGTTGTCTTCGAAGGCGAGGCGGAACCGCTGGTCGTCGAGGGCGAAGGTGTCGATCACCGCGTTCTGGGCCACGCTCGCGCGCATGGACTCGTAGCGCTGACCGATCACGACGGCCACGATCATGACGATCGCGAGGTCACTCCACGCCCCCCAGAGCTGATCGCGCTCGTGCGTGGTGAGAAGGATCGTCGGGATCGTGAGGATCGCCCCGGACGAGGACGCCCCGAGGGATCCCGCGAGGCCCAACGAGGTTCCCGCGTAGACGACGGGCACGAGCAGCAGCAGGATCCAGACGAAGCCCGGCACCGCGATCACGTTTCGCCCGTAGAGGTCGTCACCCAACGAATACAGCACCACCGCCATCAGCACCATCGACTCGGCCAACCAGAAGCGCCGCTCGCGCAGCGGCGGATGCGCGACGCGGGCCAGGAGGTGCCGTGGGGAGAGTCGCGAGTGCCCCGGCGACGTCGGGCGGTAGGTCATCGCGCCCGGCGCAGCGCCCCGGGGGCGCACTCGGGGATACGGCGCGCCAGCATGGGCGAATCGTAGTGGCGCAGGCCACGAAATCCTCGGATTTTGCCCCGCGGGCCCCCAGATCTCAGCGAACTCTAACAGCGTATGTCCTATTTGGACCCACCGGTTCGCCTTGACCAACTGAACCAGGTGGCTCAGCGGTGCCTGCTCACCGTCCGATCTCCCAGACGATGCTTCATCTGAGTCCTCGGTTCCGACCCAGGGCCCTCATCACGGAGTCGTGATGGTTGTGCGGGTGACGATCGGCTCTTCCCGCGTGCTTCGCGGTGCAGATCCCTGCAGGATCATGCGGTCGAGAGAAGCGGAACGCGCCTTGGTCCCAACGGTGTCACGGTCGAAGGCTCGTTGGGTTGCCAGCGGGCGAGGTTGATGGCCGCGTTGAGGTCGCGGTCGATGGTCAAGCCGCAGGTCCCACACGAGTACGTCCGCGTCGACAAGTCAAGGTCGTTTCTGACCTCGCCGCAGCCCGAGCACGTCTTGGAACTCGGAAAGAATCGGTCGGCCACCCGCACCTCGACCCCGTGCCACCGGGCCTTGTAGAGGATCTGGCGGGAGAGCTCTCCCATCGCGGCGTCCGAGATGGACCTCGCCAAGAGTCGGTTCCTCACCATCCCCGCGACGTTCAAGTCCTCGATCACGAGGACCTGAGCTCGGTTAACCAGGGCCTTTGAGGCCTGGTGAACCAGGTGCCGTCGGGTGTTGGCGACCGTGCGGTGTTGCTTGGCGAGTCGGGCCCGTGCTCGTTGGCGCCCCTTTGACCCCGGTGTGGTTCTGGCCAGGGCCTGGTTGGCCGCCTTGAGCTTCGCTTGCGCTTGCTTCAGTGTTGTCACCCCCTCGAAGCTCTCGAAGGGAACACCGTTCGCGTCCGCGGCGACACAGAGGGAGAGGATCCCCCGGTCGACCCCGACGGGCACAACGTGACGGGTCGTGCGACTGCGCTCGGCTTGATGGAGCTGCGCGGCCACGCCGGTGAGTGAAACAGTCCACCTTCCCGCACGCTGGGTCAGCGTCGCCGAGTAGACGTGGAACCGACCGCTCTCGATCATCCGGCGGACCTTGCGGGTGGGGCCGAAGACCTTCACCGGTCCGAACTTGGGCAGGCGCAGGTGCGAGGGGTCGCTGAAGCGGATGGGCTGGCTCGTGGGCGGACGATCCGGGGTCGCGCGGTTGCGCAACCGGAAGCTCGGGGTCACCTTGCCCTTGGCCTGGAAGCGGGGGAACCCGACGGGTGTTCCACTGCGCTCCCCACGCCTTGACGCAGAGAAGTTCTCGAGGGCCCGGGCCGCGTCCACGCTGGCGCACTCGAACACGTCGTTGGGCAGTTCGTGACGCCAGGCCAGGCCCCTAGTCCCGTCCTCGTTGACCAGCGAGTCCTCGGACGCTCCGTTCTTCCAGGCGTTGAACTCGTTGATGAAGGAGAACCCCGACCAGGACAGCGGTGGGGTCGAAAGTTCGCCAGATTCCCCGCTCGCTGTGAGGACTTCTCGCTCGGCCGACCTGGCGTCCAAGTTGGCCTTGACCCGTGCGAGGTGGTGGTTCAGCGTGAAGCGACGAGCTCCCGCGCACTTGGCGAGCAGGATCTTCTGCTTGACGTTTGGATCGAGAGCGAACTGGAACGTGACGGCACGCGAGAGCACCTGTCCGGTGTGAGAGATCACTGGTGCTGACGCTTGTGAGGTCACCGGGCTCAGTCTCGGTCCAACGTGTGACACGCACTGATTCAAATGCAGAGTTGCCGGTCGAAGCGACCGGGTTCGACCTAGATCGAACCCAGGGGGATCTCGAGCACCGGCTCAAAGTGGAAGGACGCGTCGGGCACCGCGTAGGTGACACGGTCGCAGAGGAAAGTGCCGCCAGGGACCGTGTGCGTCAACTGGGCGACCAACTCGCGAGTCTCGTCGAGGGTGATGTACTCGGCCACCGTCATGTGCGGCACGCGCGTGGCACGAGGTAAGTCACGCCCCGCGAAGACTGAGGTTGCCTGAACCGCCTGGCGCAGGGCGAAGAAGTCGTCCTCGGGGGTAATCGCGAAGACGACGCCGGGGTAGGGTCCGATGCTCGTGAGTGGACCGTAGGAGAGTTCGAAGGGAGCAATGTGCGCCAGCGCGGCACGCAGTTCGTCCAGATGCTCGCCGGTGAGCGGCCCCGCCAACGGCTCGCTCAGACTGATGTGGGCGTCGCAGATGGCGGCGGACTTGGGGTCGTGACGTGCTCGCAGTTCATTGACGACAGCAGCGACGTCGGCGGGAGGAAAGAGATACAAGGCTCCGTGACGGTATTCGTTCTGCCACGGCTCCCAGGCTGGCTGAGCGTTCTTGTCCATCAGTCCTCCACAGTCTCCAGTTTGGCGCAGTGTCGCACGCGGCTGCGACTGAATCCTCGGCGTGGATGACTGAGTGGTGAACGTTGGTCCATCTCAGCCAAGCACTCGAAGAACCTCGGTCATTGCGGCGACGTGCAGCCAACCGGTGGCCGACGCCACGGTGTTCTCGAAGCAGCGGGCCAGACGTCGGCGGCGCACGAGGTGGCCATGGGCGACTTCGACCCGCCAGGCGTGACGGATCGGGCGAAAGACCTTGGCGCCGTGCTCGTTGCGTGGCGGCTCGTCCCACCCGACGCGGCGAACCTCGCAGCCGAACCGTTCCGAGAGTCGACGGGCGGCTGACTGCGAGGTCCCGCGGTCCACGAGCACGAGTTCGAGGCGTTCGTCCGCGCCGATTCGCGAGAGGTCCGCGAGTATGAGTTCGACGGCCCGTGCCTCGGACGTCGACGCGGGGACCGCACGCACACACAACGCCAGTCTCTTGACATCCACACAGGCGATGCGCTTGGCCCCGTTGGTTCGTCCATAGGGGCCGCCCTGGTCATGGAACGTCACCCCGCCGTTGGAAGCCCCTCTCGCGAGATGGGTGTCGATGACCACCATCGAGGGCTGCGCTTCCTTTCGACCAAGGGCGGTGCGTGGTGACGCGTGAAGTGAGGCGAGAACCCGGGCCCACGTCCCGTTCCTCGACCACCGGCGAAACTGGGACCACACCCTCGTCCAGGGGCCGAACTGGTGGGGCAGGAAACGCCACTGGCACCCAGTGTGCGAGATGTAGAGCATCGCGTCGACGACTTGTCGAAGGTCGTCGCCGTGCTTCGGACCTCGCTTGGAGGAAGTTACGAGCAAGGGTTCGAGGAGGTTCCACTGGGCGTCGGTCAGATCACTTGAATAGGCCACGACGTGATGGTGCCGGCGGCGGCCCCCGACGCACTCGCCAGATAGAACATAGCCCCTAAGGCGTTGTCGTCGCGTTGCTCAAACCGTCGCATCGCGGTTGTGGGCCGGCGTGCACGTTGCCGTAACGATGCCGCGTGATCGAGACGCTCTGCTCGAAGAGCCATCGCGGCGCCTCGATGGATCCAGCCTGGGCCAGCGGTCGTGGATCGACACTGACCCCCGCGTCGAGAAGGTCGAAGACGGGCGGCGCCTCGTCGCTCAGCCAGCGCACCCGCGCGCCCGCGCGAGCGCGCCGGACCACGTCAGTCACGTCCTCGACGTCGACGTCGAGTCCGTCGACGCGATCGGCGGAGCTGAGAATCGCCTCGACGCCGGTCAGCGTGATGAGACCCACCAGGTAGTCGCGCTCGGCCGCGGAGAGGCCCGCCGCGACGCGCACGACGATGGGCCCGCGACGGCGATAGCGAGCGACGTTGCGCTCCACCTCGAGCCCCGACACGTCATGGGCCGTCCCGCCGACGTCGCGAAACCAGCGAGCCGCGTCCTCGAGCGCGCGAGACGCGTCACTGACCCGCGCCCAGTCGCGCAGGGCGTCGACGTAGTGTGCTCCCCCGGCCTTGGCGGTCGGGCCCACCGAACTCATCTTCCAGCCTCCGAATGGCTGACGACGCACCACGGCGCCGGTGACGCCGCGGTTGACGTAGAGGTTGCCCGCCTCGACCCCATCGATCCACGTCGTGCACTCGTCCTCGTCGAGCGAGGCGATGCCGGCGGTGAGCCCGAAGGGCACCTGGTTCTGCCAGCGCAGGGCCGTGGCGAAGTCGGGGGCGACCATGACGCCGAGCACCGGCCCGAACCACTCGTTGAGGTGGCTCCACGAGCCCGGCGCGACGCCGACCTTCACCCCTGGCGACCAGGAGAAGCCCGCCTCATCGAGCTGGCGCGGCTCGACCAGCCAGCTCTCGCCGGGATCGCACGAGGCCAGCGCACGTGCGAGCGCCTCGCCCGGCGGACGGACGAGAGGCCCGACGACCGTCGACGAGTCGCGGGCCGAGCCGGTCGCCAGGCTGGTGACCGCGTCGGTGAGTTGTGCCACGAACGTCGAGTCCTCCCAGAGAGAACGCTCGACGATGGCGAGGCTCGCCGCGGAGCACTTCTGGCCGGCGTGCGAGAAGGCCGAGGACACGACGTCGCGTACCGCCTGGTCGACGTCGGCGCAGGCGCTGACCAGGATCGCGTTCTTGCCACTGGTCTCGGCCAACAGGCGCAGCGATGGCTTCCAGGAGAGAAAGAGACGGGCCGTGTCGAAGGAACCGGTGAGAATCACGGCGTCGACGCCGTCATGAGTGACGAGGTGACGGCCCACGTCGTCGTCGCGAGTGGGCAGAAACTGCAGGACGTCCCGTGGCACGCCCGCGGCCCAGAACTGCTCGGCGATCTCGGCCGCCACGGCGACGGCTTCGGGCGCGGGCTTCAAGATGACGGTGTTGCCCGCGGCCAGAGCGGCCGCGACGCCACCGGTGGGAATCGAGTAGGGGAAGTTCCAGGGCGGGACCACGAGCACGACGCCGAGGGGCCGCGACATGTCCCCCCCTTCGGAGAAGCCCGCGTAGTAGCGCACGAAGTCTATCGCCTCGCTCACCTCGGGATCGGCTTCGGCGACGGTCTTGCCGGTGTCGCGAGCCATCACGGCGATGCTGCGCGCGCGACTCTTGGCCATCACCTCCGCGACGTCGGCCAGGACCCGCGCGCGCAACGCGCCGTCTCGCCCTGCCCACGACTGCGCGGCGACCCGCGCGCGAGCGACCGCGTCGTCTACCCGCTCGCGAGTCGCGACCCCGTAGTGGTACCACACGCGTCCGCCGTCGCTGGGATCAATCCCCGACTCGAGGTCGTCGAGCGCGTCGCCGATCGTGACGTCAGAGCTGCGATAGATCACGGCGCGCGCCGACTCCACCGCCGCGACGTAGTCGGGATCAGTGGGGTCGCCGTCGGGCTCGTTGGCAAAGACCGCGCCCACCGGCACGCCCCGCCGGCGGCGGTGGGTCGCGACGTGATGGCGGGCCGCGAGCGCGGCGACGAAGCGTTCACGTTGCTCGACCAGCGCGGTCGGAGCCTCGTCAAAGGAGAACGCCGCCCGCAGATAGTTCTCCGGCGACGTGTTCTCGTCGAGACGTCGCACCAGGTAGGCCACCGCAGCCGCGAAGTCGTCGCGTCGCGTGACCGGCGCGTAGAGAAGGACGCGCTGACCCGATTCGACGAGCGCGGCGGCCTCCGAGGGGGCCATGCCCTCGAGCATCTCGACGTCGAGCTGGTCCTCGACGCCGCGTTCGCGAGCGACCTCGAGGGCCCAGGCGACGTGGAAGAGGTTGTGACTCGCGACACCGACGCGCAGTATCCCCGCGAGGCTTCTCGACAGGGCGACGTCGAGCAGTCGCAGATAGCTCGCGTCCACGTCGGCCTTCGTGTCGTAGGGGGCCGCGGTCCAACCGTGCAACTGCGACTCGGCCCGTTCCATCGCGAGGTTGGCCCCCTTGACGAGACGGATCTTGATCGGAGCGCCGCCGGCCGCCACCCGCTCGCGGGCCCACGTCGCCAGCGAAACCAAGACGTCGTGCGACTCGGGCAGGTAGGCCTGCAACACGATCCCCGCCGTCAGGCCCGCGAATTCGTCCTCGCCGAGAACGAGGGTGAACGCGTCGACGGTCATGCGCAAGTCGCGGTACTCCTCCATGTCGAGGTTCACGAACGTCCCGCTCGACGCGGCAGCTCGATACAGCGTGCGCAGTCTCGCCGCCACACGCTCGCGCGAGCCATCGTGATCGAAGGTCACGATCTGGCTGACGAGGGCGGAGAGCTTCACCGACACGTAATCGACGTCATCGCGGGCGATCATCTCGAGGACCCGTGAGAGACGGTCCTGCGCCTCGCGCTCGCCGAGGACGGCCTCGCCCAGGACGTTCACGTTGAGGGCCTCGCCGGCCGCGCGACGTCGGGCCACCTGGCTCGACAACGCGCGTGGATCGTCGTCGCCAATGAGATCGCGAGTGAGTGCTCTCACGCGCGCGTGCGTGACCGCGACCGCCGCACCGGGTGCGATCGCGCTGAGTCGAGACAGTGCCCGCAGTCCAACCGCGTTGACGGCTCCGAAACCTCTCACGCTCGCCCGCCGGGCCGATCGACGCAGCTGCTTCGCCGCCGCGCGCGTCGACGCGAAGCGCATAACGTCGTCGGTCAGGGTGATCGTCACGTCCAGTGCCGCGGGGTCACGAAAGAGCCGGGCGAAGCGGCGCCGATTGGCCCGATCACGGCGGGTGCGCAGTTCGCGAGAACGGCGGATCAACCCCTCCGCGCGCTCGACGGCGCGTCCGGTCAGTCCATCAATCGATGGATCGGTGCCTCGATTCATCCCGGTGGTCTCCTTTGACCAAGCCGGGCGAGCCCGGCGTCACCACACTGCCACGTCGAGGCGGGGTCAACGAACACGACGACGCACCGACAGGGCCTTGTTGGCGCCGACGGCGCTCCTTAGACTGACGCCAGGGGCAGCGAGGTGCTATGAGCGAAGGACCGATGACGGGACCACGCGAAGGCCTGGCGATGCTCGCCGATCCACGCCTCCTCGCTGACTCGTTGACGGTGGGCATCGTCGTGAGCGACGCCGACGGGCGCATCATCGATATCAATCAGACCGGTCTCGACCTGTTGGGCGTTGACGAAGTGGGATACGGCGAGTTGGGCTTGCGCGGGGCGCAGTGGGACGTGATCAAGCCCGACGGCACCGCGTTTCGCCACCACGAGCTACCCATCATCGAAACGCTCGCCACCGGAACGGCGCGTCGCGGTGTCCTAATGGGAACGTCCAACGCCCGCCACGCGCGCCGTTGGATCACCGTCGACACCGCCCTCGCGCCGCTCGTCGACGGCACGATCGGCGCGATCGCCACGTTCACCGACACGAGCGAGGCGTTCCGCGGCCGACTCGCCTTCGAACTGGTCAACGCGGTGAACCACATCGTCATGAACGCCCGTAGCGCCGATGACTGCTTGGCCGACATCTGCCGGGCCTTCATCGACCCCGGCACCTACGCGCTGGCCTGGGTCGGCGTGGCCGCCACCGACCACGACGGGGTGGAGATCCTCTACGCCGACGGCGCGACGGAGTATCTCTACGAAGGAATCGTCTCGTGGTGGGGCACCGAGGACAGCGGGCGCGGCCCAACGGGCACGGCGCTGCGCACTGGCGTGAGCCAAGTCTGTTGGAACCTGCCGGAGAACGCCGTCGTTAGCGAATGGCGCGAGCGCGCGAGCGTGCACGGACTCGGGTCCTCGGTGGCGTTGCCTTTCTCGTACAAGGGGCGGCGGGCCTGCCTGACCGTCTACGACGGAGACCGCTTCTGGTTCGACGACGCCACCGTCGCCAGTCTCGAAGCGGTCGTGCGAGAGATGTCCTTCGGACTCGACCACGTTCGTGCGAGCGAGCAACTGGCGGCCGCGTTCGAGGGGACCCTCGCGGCCCTGAGTCAAATGACCGAGAGCCGAGACCCCTACACCGCCGGACACCAGAGCAAGGTCGGCCAGCTCAGCGCGGCCATTGCCGCGGAGCTCGGGCTGGAGGACGACATGGTGCACCTCATCGCCCTCAGCGCCGAGGTCCACGACATCGGCAAGGTGGCGATCCCCGCCGAGATCTTGACGCGCCCCGGACGACTCTCCGCGGTCGAATACGAGATGGTGAAGTCCCACTGCGACGTCGGCCGCGACATCCTCCTCCAGGCGTCACTTCCGTGGCCGATCGCCGAGGTCGCCGGCCAGCACCACGAGCGAGGCGACGGCAGCGGCTATCCCCTGGGTTTGGAGATGGGCGACATCTCACTGCCCGCGAGGATCGTGATGGTCGCCGACGTCGTCGAGGCGATGACCAACCATCGTCCCTATCGTCCGGGCCTCGGCCTCGACGTAGCCCTCACCGAGATCAGGGACGGCGCGGGGACCCGCTACGACGCCGACGTCGCGCAGATCTGTCTGCGACTCTTCGACGAGGGATTTCGCTTTCAGACCACGAAGCGGTGAACGTGGTCACGATTCCGCACTGAGTACCGACGCGGCGCCAGGCGCTCGTCGGCGCGTGCTAAGCAGCGGCGCACGCGGACGTTGGTCCCCACGCGTCGTCTGTCGTCTACCTCTGCCGTTCCACGGCCGCCGATCGGTACGATGTCCCCGTGGGCCTTGCCACCTACCGAAGTTGCACGTTCACTGAGAAGCGGGCGGTTCTGCGCACCTTCTGGTCACAACGCACGGCGTCGTCGGACAAGGTGGTCCGGGCGGCCCAGGAGTACGGCCCCTACGCGTTCGTCATGGTGGCCGTGATCTGCGCTGAACTCATTCTCCTTGCGGTCGCGCTCTTTGCCGTCGGCAGCGTCTGGGCGTGGTTGGCCGTTGCGGCGACCCTGCTGGCGGGCGCGAGTACGTGGTGGGCTCGCCGGTGCCAGCGCGCGATCACCCGAGTCGCAACAACCTGAGCTACGCCCGACCGATCGAGTCCTCGCGCCGTCGGGGCCAGGCGTTGGCCACGTCATCGCGGGCTCTCGCCGCGTCGACTCTCTGACTCGGAGTTGAACGGTCGACCGGCCCAGAGCATGACGTCCACTACGACGGGACCCTCGCCCTCGGACGGTCGTTCGAGTCGCTCCAGGCGCTCAACTCTCAGACCCGCGAACCCCGCGCGCACGATCTCCTCGGTGTAGAGGCGCTCGGGATCCGGGGGGCCGGCCACCCCGTGCGCCTCGACGTGGTGGCCGATCACGAAGAGATGCCCACCGGGCGCCCCGGCGGCGGCCACGCGCGCGAAGAGGGCCGCCCGTTCCGCGGGAGCCGGGTGGATGTTGGCCATGACGACGAGCTCGACGGGCTCACTCGGCGAGTACGTCATGAGATCGGCCAGGACCCACTCGACAGCGAGGGACTGCTCGCGCGCGCGAGCCTCGGCGATGTCGAGACCCACGCTCGACGAGTCGACGCCGGTGACCCGCCAGCCCTGACTCGCTAGCCACAACGCGTTTCGTCCCGTCCCGCAGCCGAGGTCGAGTGCGGCGCCCGGCGTGAGCGTTCTCGCCAACTCGACGAGCTCGGGGTCCGGCTCGGTCGGCCAGGGGTGAGCGCGGTAGCGCTCGTCCCAGGGACTGGACGCCGGTGGGCGGCTGGCGGGAACGTCAGACATGATCACTCCTCGAAAAGGTCGGGCTCGTGCGAGGTTGCGCGGTCC
>JAGXBH010000015.1 GCA_018971185.1 Acidobacteriota bacterium | reverse complement strand
TCGCACCGCGCGCGACGCGCTACTCGCGCTTCGACGTCCCCGACGGCTGGCGCGTCGGCGCCCACTCGTCCACGACGCTCGCCTTCCTCACTCCCGAGAACGGCGCGATCGAACTGCGCGTGCGCGGCGACGTCGCCGCGGCCCAGGTGTTCGTGGGCGACGACGCGGAGCCGGTCGAGGTGCGCACTCTCGAGTGGGCGGCGCTGTCGCGGGACGTGACCTCGCTATTGATCAGCGTGGACGGTCGCGTGACGCGGTCCTTCGCCGCGGCGCGCGCCGAGGGGACGTGGCTCTGGCAGGACGGGGCGAGCACCCTGTGGCGCCCGAGGGGACCCGTTCGCGCTGACGCGTCCCACGACGCCCACGACGGCGAGGTCCGTTCGCCCATGCCCGGGGTGGTGATCGAGCTCACCGCGCGCCCCGGGGGTGACGTGGCCCCGGGCGACACCCTGGTGGTGGTGGAGGCGATGAAGATGGAGTACGCGCTGGTCGCACCCTTCGCCGGTCGCGTCGACGAGGTCCTGGTGACCCGCGGTGACCAGGTGGTCCTCGACCAGGTGACGGTGCGCGTGCGGCGCCACGCGAGCGACGCGACGGCTTCGCGGTCACCCACGGGCCCCGACGAGGAGGAGCGATGATTGACACCACGTTGAGCACCGAGCAGGAGATGCTGCGCGACACGGTGGCGGACTTCGCCCGTCAGGTGGTGGCGCCGGTCGCGGCCCATCACGACGCGACCAAGACGTTCCCCTACGAGGTCGTGCGCCAGATGGGCGAGATGGGGCTCTTCGCCCTCCCCTTCCCCGAGGAGTACGGCGGCATGGGTGGCGACTACTTCACGCTCTGTCTGGCCATCGAGGAGCTCGCTCGCGTCGATCAGAGCGTGGCCATCACGCTCGAGGCCGCGTGCTCGCTCGGGGCGATGCCGGTCTATCGCTTCGGGACCGCGGCTCAGAAGGTCTACTGGCTTCCCCAACTCTGCTCGGGCCGCGCCCTCGGCGCCTTCGCGCTCACCGAGGCCGACGCCGGGTCCGACGCGAGCGGCACCCGCACGACGGCACGCCTCGAAGGTGACTCGTGGGTCATCAACGGGACCAAGAGCTTCATCACCAACTCGGGCACCACGCTCACGCGTCTGGTGACCCTGACCGCGGTGACCGATCCCGTCGAGTCGCGCCGTCGTATCAGCACCATCATGGTGGAGGTGCCCACCGACGGTCTGGTCGTGGAGAAGGCGTACGACAAGGTGGGATGGCACGCGTCGGACACCCACCCCTTGTCCTTCCAGGACCTGCGCGTGCCGGCCGAGAATCTCCTCGGCCAACGCGGCCACGGGTACGCCAACTTCCTGCACATCCTCGACGAGGGCCGCATCGCCATCGCCGCCCTCGCGGTGGGTGCGGCCCAGGGCTGCGTCGACGAGAGCGTTGCCTACGCCAACTCGCGCGCGGCCTTCGGGCGCAGCATCGGTCGCAACCAGGCGATCGCCTTCAAGATCGCCGATATGGAGGCGCGCACCCACGTCGCGCGCTGCGCCTATTACGACGCGGCCGCGCGGATGCTGGCCGGGCGACCCTTCAAGAAGGAGGCGTCAATCGCCAAGTTGGTGGCGAGCAACGCGGCCATGGACAACGCTCGTGACGCCACGCAGATCCACGGAGGATACGGGTTCATGAACGAGAGCCCCGTGGCGCGTCACTACCGCGACGCCAAGATCCTCGAGATCGGAGAGGGCACGAGCGAGATGCAGCGGATGTTGATCGCCCGACTGGTGGGCGTCGAGGGCGACGCGTGAACCGACCAGGGTCGATGGTGGGCGTCCCGGGGTCGACTTGAAGCCATCGAGGGACTCACCGACAGTCGGTGACGTCAGCGACCCAGTGGCGGCGCCACGCGCGAGACGATCGTCACGACTCGATGGGAAGATCCAGACGCTTGGACCATTCGCGGAACGAGCCCACGTAGACCCGAGCGTTCGAATAGCCCATCTCCTTCATCGCCACGTACGCCAGCGACGCGCGGTGACTCTTCTGACAGTAGATGATGACGTCACTGTCCAGGTCCTTCACTCCTAGTTGCGCGAGCTCCGCGCGCACTTCCTCGCTAGGACGAAGGTGTTCGAAGATGTAGCCATCGTTACGCGACGTACCCGCACCCGAGGGATAGTCGCTGCGTCGAGTGAGGAACCTCGTCCATTCGAAGCCCCGTGCACCCGGGATGCGCCCCAGACGAGGGTTGGCCTCCATTCGACGCTCGCCCAGGAATTCTGGTTCGTCGCGAACGTCGAGCAACACCACGGTGGGGTCGTCCATCTTCTCAAGGACCGCGTCGACCCCCAGGATCACGTCGTCGCGCAGAGACGGCGCCAACGCGTCCCACTTGGTCCCCGGCCGGGTCGTGGTCTCGGTGGTCACTTCGCCACCGGCGTCGAGCCAGGCCGTCATGCCACCGTGCAGGACGTAGGAGTTCTGGTGGCCGAGATAGCGAAGCATGAAGGCGGGTCGCGACGCACGATTCTCGGTACCGATGTCGTAGAAGACCACGGAGCCGGTCGCCTCGATGCCGACACCCATGAACATCTGGTGCCAATCGTCGATGACCGTGTCCAGATTGGTTCCGTCGGTGAGGTCGTTGGCGTATTCGAAGGAATCGTGGTGTATGGCACCGGGAATGTGACCGGCGACGTAATCCGCCTCGATTCGGGCGTCAACGAAGAGAACGGGCGCCGGAAGCTTCGAGACGTCCGCAAGTTCCACTAGCAACATCTTGTTGATCCCCCCTTGAGTGAACCCGCTGCTGCGGAGTTCGGTTGTGTTATTTTGGGCACGACGACACTGCTGAACCCCTACGAGTCCCGTCGGACGCGACAACAGAGTTCATCACACCATAACAAGCCTGATAGTAGGAATGTACTGACAAGTTTTCACCTCACCGTCGCGTGTCGGGGTCGATTTCGAGGGCGGGCGTCGGTACAATTTCGCATGCTCATCCCGGAGGACCTTCGCTACAGTCACAACCACGAGTGGGCTCGTGACGAGGGAGGTCAGGTCAGGGTCGGCATCACCGACTTCGCTCAGGATGCCCTGGGCGACGTGGTCTACGTCGAACTCCTCGCTGCGGGTGCGAGGGTCGACAAGGACGCACGAATGGGTGAGATCGAGTCGACCAAGTCGGTGTCGGAGATCTACGCGCCGGTGAGCGGCGTGATCGTCGAAGTGAACCCGGCACTTTCGAGCCGCTACGAGTTGATCAATCGCGATCCCTTCGGCGAGGGTTGGCTGATCGTCATCGCGCCCGATGATGGCGAAGAGTTCGGGTCGCTCCTAAGTCCTGCTCAATACGGTGAGCTGTTGCGAGGGTAACGGGCAGGCCCTCGCCGTCCTGACCGTCTGCTCTCGTAGACGGATAGTGCGTTGACTCGATATCGGTGCTACAGGTGGTCAAAGTCACCGTCGCCAGCACACAGACTCCGACGATGCGAAATCGCTCACCGTGGCTCGTAGCCGCTGTCTCGATGATCGTGCTCTTCGCGTCGCGTCGAGACGATACAAGGATGACGTCGGGCCCATCGCGCTCGGACTAGATCCTCCCCTCGAACCAGCGGAGTCGCTTCCTCTGACTCGGACTATCGCCGGACCCAGATCCGCGGTGGATGCCATTGCTCCCAGCAAGGAGCTTTCGACGTGAGGCACCGGGTCCACTGATCGTTGGCGTGGGCGACCAGATCAGGTCGGGTCAGGCGAATGGCTCAATTGGACGGCCACCACGTCCTCATTCGGGGAATCCCCTATTGTTCGATGTCGACGTGCGCCGATATCGCCGCGTCCAATTCCCCCTGGCGTGCTCCGAGGGTCTTGATCCAGCGTTGGCCACCGTAGGTGAAACCAATCCAGTATCCCAACTCCACCAATTCAGGTTCGTCAAACTCCTCGTGGAGCAAGCTCCAGAGTTCATCATCGGCGAGTGCGGGATCCCACATGATTGCGTCGGCGTAGCGAAGTGCGATCTTCTGACGGTGTGTGTAGCGGTCCGAGTTCGCGTAATTCAGCAGCTCCGACATCTCATCGGACGATTGCTTCCATACTTTGGAGAGTCCGTACTCGGCACAGTACGTGCACGAGGCACTCGTCGCGATGTACGCCCGCATCAATTCCTTCAACTCGTATTCGAGCAGGCCACCTTCGAAGAGCCACTCTCGAGTTCGGTTGAACGAAGCCATGACTCCCGGATGTTGCGCTCGAATTGCCTGAATCTCCGGTCCTGGACGCGTATTTCTTATTGAACCTTCGAGCCACGCACGCACGTCGTCGTCGTCGATTTCCTTTGGCACTTTCATCGAGATTCTCGCCATGAAGAGCCCCCTCCCCAATCTGTCAAGAATTGACAAGAGGCGCAACGTACCACGCACTGCGCCCTCTTTCAATTGAAGAATCTTCAGCCGATCCCACCTCCATCCAGCCTGAGTGAGATGACTCGCGACGACCTCTCTCCGAGGGCCACACAGTGAAGCGACGTGAACGACATCGACCATCGGCGGCCGCGACGATTGGAGGTGATGGCACGTTTAACGAAGGGGCACCGGTCCGCGCCAGGCGTCGGCGCGCCGGTAGCGAAGAGGAGGTGGTAGTTCTCGCCGAGGGCGAGGGCAACACGGGTCCGAATGAGCGGCGCGAGTCGCACTCCACCTCGTCCCGGGGTAGGAAGCGGAACCGTGGCGAGCGATCGTTCGGCGAGTGGGGATTCGACCGCGCCTGAGGTCCTGGGGTATTGCGATGGAGGCAAGCTCTCGTCACGACCGCTGACTCGAGCTCGAACTCGCGAAGGCGACGCCAGCAGGGGGCCGTAGGAGATGGCCATGCGCGTGGACACAGTCATCGCGTATGTGGAGAGGGCTTCGAGGACCTTCATGAGATGGGCCGAACCGAGTAGCGAATCTCGGAGCACTCGTCGTGGTGACAGTGGCCGGGCGTGACGAGGGCGTGTTCTCCCCTCGGACTACTTAGAGCATCTCGCCGCCGGCCGGTACCCGCCAAGGTCACGCGCCGGCACGCACCCGCGGCCCCCGATTCCCTTCGAAGCAGGCGGCCATTCAGAGGTTCTCGAATCGTCGCCGGAGCCCGAGCGCTGCGGCCCGGCCATGGCTGACGTGATCGATGGATCACCTCCTCGACGGAAGACTTGGTGGACGTCCCCCGTCGGTGACGTGCGACCGGCGCTCGCTCCCGAGCGAGAGTGAACCCTCCGATGCGGCCGCGCGAATCGAGGTTCCACGCCGTGGAGTTGCGCCTCGCGATTCGCGGGCAACGCGGCGTCGACGTCGGTGCCCACGCCACGCCTCGAGGAGGGGACGTCGACTCACATATGCTTTGAATTCGATTGAAAATACTGACAAAATGCGTTCGATGACAATGAAAAGAATTTACGAATTGTCAGGGGGCTGCAGGGGCTTCGTGCGTTATGGTCTGCATCAATCACCAACTATTTCGTGGGGGAGTCGTTGGCGTAGTTAGGGACTATGAGGGGGGCTATTTCCATGGACGGTGACGTCTCGACCGAGACCGGATCACGGCACGATCGGTCACCTCTCAAGCACAACGCGGTGTCGTGCGAGAAGGTCACGAAGCGGTTCGGCTCTGAGTTGATTCTTGATGAGGTCTCCTTCGAGTTGACCAAGGGCTCGTTCACCTCGCTGCTCGGTCCCTCCGGATGTGGCAAGACGACCCTCTTGAGGATCATCGCCGGTCTCGAGAAGGCCGACTCCGGCGATCTGATCATGGGCGACCCTTCGTCGAAGAATTCCGACGCGAAGCCCTCGATGGCCGTGGTCTTTCAGCAAGGGAGTCTGTTCCCCTGGAAGTCGGTCCGACGTAACGTCGCATTCGGCCTCGAACTGGCGGGGGTTGATCGAGCGACGATCGCCGAGCGAGTCGACCGCACTCTTGAGATGGTGCATCTCACCGGCACCGCGAAGAAGTTCCCCTACCAACTCTCCGGCGGAATGCAGCAGCGTGTCGGAATCGCGAGGGCCCTGGCACTCGATCCAGACATACTGCTTATGGACGAACCATTCGCGTCGGTTGACGCGCAGACTCGCGAGGAGCTTCACGACGAACTGCTGGAGATCTGGGAACGCACGCGCAAGTCGGTCTTGTTCGTGACCCACAGCATTGATGAGGCACTCGTCCTGAGTGATGAGGTGGTGGTGATGGGAGCGCGCCCCGGCCGTATTCTGCGGCGGTTCGCGATCGATCTACCGCGGCCGCGGACCGAGGAGAGTGCGCGAATCCTCCCGTCGTTCGCGGAACTCCATCACGACATTCGAAAGTTGCTGGTGCGTACTGCGGTGGACACCTTCAATGCGTAGCGACATGCGGCAAGGGACGTGCGGCGACCACGCCGCGGCAGTTGGAAGTGTCCGAAGGGGAGTGGCGTTCGAGGCGTCGCACTTGATTGAGGGGGATGTGAGATGACCAAAGTGGCGGACGATGAACTTCGGACGGAGGTCGTGAAGCCCGCGTCGACGGCACGGACCGATGGACGCCGCGTGAGAAGCGTGACTCCCTTGAAGTGGACGGTGCGAATCACTGCCGTGGTGGTCTTCTTCATCGTGTGGCAGGTATACGCGTCGGGTGTCAGCCCCCTACTACTGGTCCCGCCGTCGGCCATTCTCGCGGCGGGTGGACACATGATCGCCAGCGGCCAGTTAGGCACGGACACCCTACTCAGTCTGGAGGCGATGGTGACCGGCTTCGGTCTGGCGCTCCTGGTGAGTGTTCCCCTCGGACTGATCTGGGCTCGGTATCGCGTGGTCGACTGGGTCATCCAGCCTTTCGTCATGGCCATATTCTCCACCCCGCTCATCGCCTTGGTTCCGCTGTACGTGTTGTGGTTCGGTTTCGGCTTCGCCGCCAAGGTCGCGATCATCGGTAGCTTCTCGTTCTTCCCGCTCCTCCTCAACACCTATCAGGGGGCGGTGTCAGTCGATCCGATGTATCGAGATGTCGCCAGGGCGTTCCGAGCGACAGATCGTCAAACGTGGCGTCACGTCGTGTTGCCCTCGTGCATTCCATACATCGCGGCGGGCATCAACATCTCACTGGGTCACGCGCTGACGGGCATGATCATCGCAGAGTTCTACACCAATGCGTCAGGACTTGGGGGACTAGTGCTCAACAACGCCGACACTTTCCAGACGGCGCGAATGTTCGTTCCGATCTTCGTGGTCATGGGACTTGGTGTGCTGCTCATGAGTTCCACTCGGTGGCTCAAGAGGAAGATCGCGCCGTGGGCCGAGCGATGACGCGTAGGACGCAGATCGGTCCTATGAAGTTGCTTCAAGAAGTCTCCTCAAGATAAAGACAAGGGAAAGGGTTGACGATGGAGGTAGTGGTCAAGGACTGTGGCGCAGGCCGATTCGAGATTCGCACTCGCGATGCGATGGTCGCCGTCGATTTGTTGCCCAACGACGGCGGCGCGAGTGATGGATTTCGATCAGCGGAACTCCTGCTTGCGGCGTTGGGCGCCTGCACCGCGGGGACGGTGAGAAGTTTCGCCGTGAATCAATCGATCGAAGGGTTCGAGGGAATCGACATCATCGTCAACGGCGAGACGGCGAAGGGTCCGGAACGAGTGTCACAGATTGACGTGGATGTGCATATTCGCGGCGACATCTCTGAGTCGGACCTGGAGCGCTTGATGAGAGTCGGATCTCGCTGCAAGGTCCACAACACGCTGCACAGTGACCCGGAAGTCAACGTGCGTCTGGTCAGCCCGACCTCGTTGGGCGACTAGACGGAGTTCCTTCAAGGCCCGGTGCGATCCGGTAGGCGTCACTGACCTGGATTCGCTCGACGTCGGCGGTGACTGATGGTTGACTCCCCGGATACTTGGTCCCACATCGCCGGTAGGCGGCGCGAGGCGGTCCGTGGCGGCCAAGGTTGTTCGCGTCGCACGATCGCGTGCCTCGAGAGCCGCGACATAGCGTCACGGGGCCCGAAACGCGCCGTGACGACGTTGCCGCGTCGCCTCCAGTGGTAATCGCCGATGGAGCGACGTTCCGCCGAAGGCTCATGCCAAAGCGAGGAGGCTCCTGAGGGTGACGTAGACGGCCACTGACGTGACCAGCACAATGAAGCCGTGATTCAGTCGACGCAGTGGAAGCCGTCCCGCCAGCGCGTTGCCCACGATTGCCGACAGCATTGCGGAGCCGGCGAAGGGCACCAAGATGGAGTCGCTGATACCGTGCACCCCGCCCCTCTCGACGATGGCGAACGCGGAACTCAAGAAGATGATGAGTAGCGAGGTCCCCACCGCTTCGGGCAACTCGAAGCCCAGTGCGAGTATCAAGCTGGGCACCACGATGAACCCGCCACCGACGCCGAGGAACCCGGTCAGGAATCCGACGCCGACACCGACCGCGACGACGAGGCCCGGGCGGTAGTGGCGTCGGACCCGGGTCGTGGTCATGAGTACTGGCGAGGAGCCGTCGGCGCGCGAAGTCGCGTCGGAGTCGTCGGTGACGCCCACGGCGAGGCCCGAGTCAATGGTCGTGACGTTGTCCGCAGGGGCACGACGGTCACGGACCACCATGGTGACGGCGACGGCGAACATGATTGCGGCGAATATCAGGAGAAGGAGATTGGGGTCGATGAGCCGGTTGAGGTGTGTGCCCACGATCGAACCGACGATGCTGATCGCACCGATGGCCAGCCCCACTCGCCATTCAACTCGGCGAAACCGATGGTGTGCGAAGGTGCCGAAGAGGGCGCTCGAACCGACGATGAGTAGAGAGGCCCCGGTCGCCACCTTCGCGTCGACGTTCAACGCGTACACCAGTGCAGGGACGGTCAGGATCGACCCCCCGCCTCCGAGTGCGCCAAGTGATAGTCCGATGGCGCAACCGAGGATGAGTGAGAGTATCCAGTGACTCAGCATCAGTGGGTCGCCTTCGCCCCGCACGGGTCGAGCGTGCTGACGCAGACGTCTCGTCGGATCGGGCAACTCGCGGACCGCATCGTCACCCCTTTCGCAACGGACCTTCGAAATCGGTTACATTCGAATGTAGGTACATTAGCACCGACACGCTTCTCATGGATCATCGTGAACTTTTGTAAGGTGAAACGATGGAACGCACCTCGGGCAGCGCCACACTGGACCGCGACAGCGCGCTACCACTCTGGGCGCAATTGCACGCCGACCTCACCCGACGACTAGACGCGGGCGAGTTCGAGGGAGCATTTCCTGGGGAGTTGCAGCTGGCCAAAGAGTACGAAGTGAGTCGCAACACCGTGCGCGAGGCGATGAGGCGACTTCGTGGTGATGGAGTCATAGTGGCGGAGCGGGGCCGCAGGCCACGTCTGGCGGCCGCCCACGAGATCGAACAGCCTCTGGGTGCTGTTTATAGTCTCTTCGCCTCGGTCGAGGCCGCGGGGATGCAGCAGCGCAGTGTGGTTCGCTCCCAAGAGATGAGGACGAACTCCAAGGTGGCGAGTCAATTGGGACTTGACCCTGGGGAGAAGCTCTTCTTCCTTGAGAGGGTTCGACTGGCTGACGAGGAGCCCCTCGCGGTTGATCGAGTGTGGATGCCCGGCACTTTCGGCGCGGAATTCCTGACGGTGGATTTCACACACACGGCGCTCTACGGTCAACTGCTCGAATGCTTCTCGCTACGTATCGATGACTCGCGTGAGCGCATTCGGGCGATCGTCCCTACGAAGCAAGACCGCCGATTGCTCGATCTCGGGCCCGATCAGGCAGCACTCGCGATTGAGCGCTTGGCGAGCGCCCGGGAGGAACCCGTCGAGTGGCGTCGCACGATCATACGGGGCGATCGATTCAGTCTCATCGCCGACTTCCCTCCAAAGAGTGGCTACCAGTTCGACTTGGCGAAGGTCGCGGGCGCGAGCCACGAGAGCGACGTCAAGTCCTCGTAGATCGTCGTGACGAGCTGATCACGCCGTCACGGCGATTGCGCGACACCAAGCGAAGACGCCACATCAATCGCACGATGGAAAAGGCCGATGACTTGCGGGAATGATCCCGCAATTCATCGGCCTGCTCTGAACCAGATGCGGCTCTGAGCTCTTCCTATCCACCAACCTTCGCCAATGCAGCCTTGATAAAGGTCTGATTGAAGATGTCCGTTGCCTTGGGAATCGTGGGGATAATTCCGTTGTCTTTGTACTGGGTCAGTGTGTAGGAGACTTGGGCGTCCGTCATGCCGACTCCGGTGCTCCACAACTTGTTGGCCGTCAGGAAGTCATACGACTTGGCGACAATTGCGGGCGCTTCCCCGGTGTACTTGACGGAGAGGTTGATGGTCTGCGTGCGGTGCGTGTACATCCAACGCTGCGCTTCGATCATCGACTCGAGGAAGGCCACGACGGTGCTCGCGTGCTTCTTACCGTACGAGACCGGGATTCCCACCGCGCCGTACCAGTACTGCGGCACCTCCTTGGCGAACGACGCAAGAATGTGCACATTCGGGTCCTTGCTCATCAGGGTCAGTCCGTCGTCGACGTGGAAGGCTGCGGCCTGGATCGCCCCCGCTGCCATGGCGCCCACCAGGGCCGGGCGCCCATTGAGCACCGCGACCTTGACGTCGTGGGTGCTGATTCCAGAATTGCGAATCGCGATCTCACCCAACTCGAAGGCCGGACCCGTCGCGTCGCCCGCCCCAATCGTCTTTCCCTTTAGTCCGGCGATTGAGGTGATGCTCTTGTCAGCGACGAGAGAGAGGTCGTCACCGCCGTAGGACCAGATCGCTTCGAGATTGCCGGCCTGAGCGTACGCCGCGGCGATGGCGTCGGTCCCTCCCGCCTCGAAGTACGCGTCACCCGCCGCCACCGCTCGAGCCGCCTGAACGCCTCCTTGTTCGGGCATCAGCGTCACGTTGAGTCCATTGCGGGCGAAGAACCCTTCTTGTTGCGCGACCCAGAAGCCCATGAAGATCATCTTGGGCGGATCCAATGCCAGGGTCACCGTCACCTTGGTCAATTTCGTCGAGTGCGAGGTCGCGTGGCTCTGCGCGGACGCCCCCGCCGTCGAGATTCCGCCGGCTGCCAGTAGTACTACCGCAGTTGCGGTCGTGGCCATCATTCGGCGACGTGGTCGCCGGGACCTTCCAATATTCCCGCCGCGACGCGAGGTTTCTCTTTCCATGATTACTTGATTCCCCCTGATCTTGAATCATCGACCCTTGTCGACGATGGTGATACTTTCTCACTTCCAAGTGGCGCCTGGTTGAGTCTGCGTCACTCGCCTGCCTCGTCACCCGTGAACCACGGGTGACGAAGACGAACGATAATGTCGGAATGTAGGTATTAGCAAAGTTCATTTATGAATTCTTTTCATATTTCGCGCCCAATGTGAGGGGATCTCAACCGGTCGCGGTCGTGGCGAGAGCACGACGCGTGCCGCCGCGGCCATCAACTCCTTTGTGGTGTTCGCGTGAGTGGCGACGTCCTCGAATTCGATCGGTTCGATCCGAGTCAAGGTGAATTCGACGTCACGCGACGGTGCTCGTGGCCACGAGACGTGACGGCGGGGCCCAGCGAGGAGAAGGGATGAGTCCGTTCTCGTCGACGGCAATGTAGGGTGAGGTCGTGTCGAGCAGGTGATGGTGCGAAGGGAGTCGTGAACGACGTGGATCCCGGGCCCGAGGAAACGCGCGATGAGCTCGAGCAATACGCCATCGTGGCGAATCGACGCCAGCAGTGGGACACGCTGCTCTGGCAGATGCCGACGATGGTTCTCACGGGCGAGGCGTTCCTCTTCACGATCTCACTCGGCGCGCAGATCGCCCCGACCGGTCGGGTCATCGCCGCATCGGTGTCGTTGATCGTGGCCCTGGCGAGTCTGCACTCCCTGGCGGCGCACCGCCTGAGCGAACTGGCCGATTCGGCGTGGCTGCACGACTATGAAATGGCGCATGGGGCTCCCGAACTGCACGGCCTGCCCTGGCGCGACCGGCGTTCGCGAGTGGTCGCGGCCCAACGCCAGTCTCGGAGCGTGACGGACCGGCTGATCTCCTATTCGGGCGTCCTGAGATCGATCGTGGTCTGGTTCTGGACGATGGCCCTCATCGCGGTGGGTGCGGCCGTGACCCTGGTGCTGTCGGTGGGCTGGCCCCAACTGCTGGTGCGCTGACCTCGCCGGGGTGAGGGTGGGGGGCGGCCCGAGGGGTTGTGGGACCATCGACCGGGTGGAAACCTCCCCGAAGTCAAGTCGACGCTGTTACATTCGCCCTCAGGGGCATCGGGAGGTGCAATGGTTCGTTCTCGGTTCGGTCTCCACCGGGTTCTCGGGCGGGTGCGACCGCGAGGGTCGCCTGAGGTGCCGTGGTCGGGAGCGGCCCGAGGGGTATCGGAACTGCAGTCGTCGGACCTGAAGTCGTCGGCACCGTGAACGAGCGCGAGCCTCCGCGACGCGACGCGCCGGGTGCGGGTCGCGTCGACGGTCCCTCGACCGGGGAGTCGGGACTCAGTGGCGATGAGGTCGCCGCGCGCATCGCTCGCGGCGAGGTGAACGTGGGCGGTGAGCGCACGAGTCGCACCTTGGGTGAGATCCTGCGCGCCAACGTGCTGACCCGCTTCAACCTGCTACTGGGGATCCTGCTCACGGCGATCATCCTCGTCGGTCAGTTGCAGGACGCGCTCTTTGGCATCGTCATGGTCACTAACGCGCTGATCGGCATCATTCAAGAGCTTCGCGCCAAGCGCACCCTCGACCGTTTGGCGGTCCTCAATGCTCCTGTCGCGCGCGTCATCCGCGACGGACGCGAGGCGGAGGTCGCGATCGACCAGGTCGTGGTCGACGATCTGGTGTCCCTGCGCGTGGGCGAGCAGGTGGTGGCCGACGGTATCGTGCGCGCGACGTCGGGGCTACAGGTGGACGAGTCGCTGCTCACGGGCGAGTCGGAGCCGGTGGATAAGCGCCCCGGCGACGAGGTGCTCTCGGGGAGTTTCGTGGTGGCGGGTGCCGGTAGATTCCAGGCGACGCACGTGGGCGCCGAGGCCTACGCGCGGCGGTTGGCCGTCGAGGCACGACGCTTCACCATGGTGCGTTCCGAACTCATCGAGGGCACCAATCGCATCCTGCGTTACGTCACCTGGGCCATCGCGCCGATCGCCCTGGCCCTGCTCTACAGTCAGCACCACGCGGGCAAGGGACTGAGCGACGCGGTGAGTGCGACGGTGGCGGGTCTCGTGGGCATGGTGCCCCAGGGACTCGTGCTCTTGACCAGCGTGGCCTTCGCCGTGGCCGCGGTGACCCTGGCGCGCCGGCGCGTCCTGGTCCAGGAACTGGCCGCCATCGAGGTCCTCGCGCGCGTCGACGTCGTATGTTTCGACAAGACCGGGACCCTCACCGACGGTACGGTCGTCGTCGAGCGCGTCGAACCCCTCGATGACGCGGTGCCCCTCTGCGACGCCCTCGGGGCCCTCGCTGACGACGTCAACGCCAACGCCACGTTGGCGGCGGTCGGACGGGTCTACGCGCCGCCTCCAGACTGGGTGCGCGACGGTGGCGTCGCCTTCTCCTCGGCGCGCAAGTGGAGCGCGGCGAGTTTCGTCGGACGCGGGACGTGGGTGATCGGCGCGCCCGAGATGGTGCTGGGTCAAGGTGAGGCTCCCGCGCTCGCGCGCGCGAGGGAATTGGCGGCGAGTGGTCGACGAGTGCTCGTGCTCGCCCAGGGACCCAACGGGCTCGACGGCGATGAACTGCCGAGGGATCTGCGAGGTGTCGCCCTCGTCACGCTGGTCGAGCGGGTACGCGAGGACGCGGCCGCGACGATCGAGTACTTCGCGCGACAAGGCGTCGCGACCAAGGTGATCTCCGGTGACAACCCCCTCACCGTCGCGGCGATCGCCGCGCGCGTGGGCGTCGACGACGCGAGTGCGCCCGTCGACGCGCGCGAACTCCCCGAGGAGGCGGCCGCCCTCGCCGACGTCCTCGAGGGGCGTTCGGTCTTCGGCCGCGTGAGCCCGCGTCAGAAGCAGGCGATGGTCGTGGCCCTACAGTCGCGGGGGCACACGGTCGCCATGACCGGCGACGGCGTCAACGACGCCCTGGCCCTCAAGCTCGCCGACATTGGCATCGCGGTGGGTTCGGGCGCGCCGGCCACGCGCGCGGTCGCGCAGATCGTGCTCCTCGACGGTCGATTCGCCACGATGCCCGAGGTGGTGGCCGAAGGGCGTCGCGTGACCGCGAACATCGAGCGAGTGGCGAACATCTTCATCGTCAAGACGGTGTGGGCGACGGTGCTCGCGGCGCTGGTGAGCGTCCTGCTCTGGCCCTACCCGTTCTTGCCGCGGCACCTGACGATCATCGACACGTTGACCATCGGCGTCCCCACGTTCTTCTTGGCCCTCGCGCCCAACCCTCGTCGCTACGTCCCGGGCTTCGTGGCGCGCGTCCTCTCCTTCACCCTCCCCATCGGCGTCGTGGTGGGCGCCACGGTGTTCGCGGCCGACGCCCTCGCGCGCTCGCGGCACCTCTCGCTGCTCCAGCAGCGCACCGGCGCCACCATCGTGGCGCTCCTGCTCAGCCTGACGGTCCTGGTGATCGTCGCCCTTCCCCTCACGTGGCGTCGAGCGATCCTGGTGGGGGCGGTGGCCCTGGGCTTCGTGGCCCTCTTCCCCGTGCGCGTGGTGCGCACGTTCTACGCGCTCGAGTTGCCCCACGGCATCCTCACGGCGACCCTGGCGATCGGCGTGGTCGGCTCCGCACTGCTCGTCGTGACGTGGCGACTCGTCACTCGATCGGCGCGCGCGCGAGGGGGTCAGGGAGATGGCGTGACCGGTGGCGAGCCCAGTGCTGGATGACGCCAGGGCCGTGGTGCCGGGGGATTACCCGCCGTGCTCGTGTTCGTGTCGGGCGGCGCCGCTCGCCGGCGCCGAGGGGCCCAGGTCGCGCGGGCGACCGAGCAAGTAGCCCTGGCCCAGCGAGATGCCGCAACGTTCGGCCACCACGAGGTCCTCGTCGACCTCGATGCGTTGGACGATCAGATCGACCCCCTCACTCGCGCAGTACGCCTGGATGGCCTTGAGGTGACGGCGCGCGTCGGGGTCGCTCTGAGCGAGCCAGCGCGAATCGATCTTCACCTGATCCGGGTGCAGCCTCACGACCAACTCGACCGCGTCGGCCGCGAGGCTGACGTCACTCAAGCACCAGCGCGTCCCCTCACCCAGGCGCGGCGAGAACTGGGTCACCGCGCTCAATTCGATGGCGCTGACCTCGACCACGAGCGGGCGCGACAAGTGGGCGCCGAGTGAGTGGAACGCGCCCGAGAGGGCCATCGCCCTCGAGGCGTTGATGGCGAGGTAGCCGTCGGCGGGCAAGTGCTCGCCGGCGTCGATGGCGTGTCGGGTGAGGAGCGTCTCGAGCTCGATGCTCGAGCCCCCGGTGGACGCTTCGGCCACGCGAAAGTGTGGCGCCCCTCCATCAGCGAATCGGCTCAGGGCCTCGTAGCCGACGATGCTGCGTTGCGCGAGGTGCCAGATGGGCTGGAAGACCACGTGCACGCCCGTGGCGTCGGGGGACGTCGACGCTGGCGTGACCGCGGGCTGCGCCGTTGGGTGGTTCGAGCGCACGACGCCGAGATGAAGGATCGACGCCCAGTCGCCCTCGGCGTACTCCGACGTCAGGGGCAGCGCGCGCGTCGCGGGGCGCACGGGCTTGTAGAGGCGCAGCTGGACGTGGCGCGCCACGTCGAGCACCGAGTGGCGCAGGCCGATGAAGGCGACGATCGCGTAGCTGAGCAACGTGACGTTCACCGTCGCGAACACACCGTTGACCCAGCGGTGCTCGAGGACGTCGTGCCAGAGGGTGACGGCGGCCACCGCGACGATGACGTAGGGCGCGACGATGAAGCTCAGCGCGGGGATGGTGCGCTGGCGGACCTTGGGCGTCCGCCCGAAGGCGCTCTTGTCCGAGAGGATCGCCTGCACGATCGAGGTGCCGACCCCGGCGAGGTTGATCGGGATCAGCAACAGGTTGAAGCCGTAGGTGCGCGCGAGCTCTCGGCGCCGGTACCCCAGTGAGTGAAGGTCCGAGGCCATCGCGGCGAAGTAGGGGATCGGTAGGAGGATCAGGACCGGCTGGAGCAGGCTCGAGCTGAAGGGGTAGACGAGCAGCAGCAACAGCGCCGTGGTGCTCCAGGCGATCGAGGCCAGGTAGTTCGAGCGGATCAGGAGTTCCGAGAACTTGGTGCGCTGGGCCCGCGCGCGCCGCTCGCGCGTCATGCGACGCAGTCGCCCGGCGACGATGAGCCCGCCGTTGGCCCAGCGGCGCCGCTGGATGGCCAGCGAACCGAAGTCCGGGGGCGTGGCCGAGTAGGCCAGGCGCTCGGGGTAGTTCTCGAGGCGCCATCCCCGCTGGGCGAGGTCGATGGTGGACTCGGTGTCCTCGATGACGGTGCGGTCCGAGATGAAGCGGTGCACCGGCCAGTCGCCCAGGTACGTGGTCACGCGGATGTCGTCAAGGGCGCGCTTGCGCAGCACCGCGTTGGCGCCGACCCAGAAGGTGGCGTTGTAGTACGTCATGCCCTGGTGGGCGATGTACTGCACGTCGGTGGTGGCCCCGGCCACCCGCTCGAGGGTCGAACCCGAGCGGGGGAACGCGCTGTAGGGCGTCTGGGCGACGGCCACGTCGGCGTTCTGGGCCTGCTCGAGGAGGTAGACCAGACGCAGACAGTACTCGGGCAGGATGACCGAGTCGGCGTCGAGGGTGAGGACGTAGTCGGTGTCGGGCACTTCGAGGGAACGCTTGCCCGAGGACGAGGGGACCAGGACGCGCCCGGCCACGCTCTGCACGTCGTGGTACGAGGCGCCCATGAGGCCGATGTAGGAGTTCAGGTTCATCGCCTTGTTGGCCTCGTGCGAGAGGTTCGCGTAGGTCTTGCGCTCGAAGCTGCTCACCGAGGCCCGGAAGGTCCAGGCCAGACGTCGATAGAACTGGTGGAGGCGCTCGGGGGGCAGCACGATGTCCTCGTCGGCCGCCCGGCGCAGCGCCTCGGCCGTGGCGGCGAGATCGGCGATGAGACCGCCCAGCACGTGCTCGTCGAAGAAGTGCTCCGCGGGATCGTCACGGAACTCGTCGCTGCGCCAGGCCTCGACGTAACCGATCGCCGCCTCGTAGTGCTCGACGAGTCGTCGCATGTCGGCCACGCCGGGACCGGTCGCCGACGACGAGTGTTCGAATTCCTCGAGCACCTTGGCGAAGCGGGTGGCCGGCTCACTCAGGAGGTCCTCGACCTGGCGCGCGGCGGAGCGCGCGGCGGTGAGCAGGCGGCGCGAACTCGCCTTCGTGGGCGAGGGGTCATTGTCGATGAGCAGGACCACGCGTAGGAGGGGGTACTCCTGCAGCGCGGCCGACAGGAGGGTGTTGCGGATCACGCGCGGCTCCTCCTCGTAGGAGGGGACGAGCACCGTGACCGTGGGGAGGCGGTGGCTGAAGTAGTCGTCGATGACCGCGCGCGGCACGCGACGGTGCTGTCGCGCGCGATACATGTAACCCAGGCGACTCATCAGGTAGGCCAGGGACGATCCGGTGAGGAGGGTGACGACGAGGAGGTACCCCACCGCCTCGACCTTGGCGCGCGTCGTGGCGGCGCCACCGTCGAAGAACTGGCCCACGATCCACGAGCCGACGTAGACCATCCAGATCACCAGCGTGGCCACCACGGCCAGGCGTCCGACGGTGACGCGGCGGTCCGAGATGGCGGGGGGCAGGATGCTCACCGGCCGCTCGTGGCGATCGCGACCCCTGACTGCGTTGGCGTGCTCTGACACGTCCACTCCTTCCCTTCGACTCCTCGCCGCGCCGACCAGCTGCGGGCCCAGGTCATTATGGGCACCGATTTCTGGAATTGCGACGGAGTTGTGCGCGAATTGCCGGTGGCCTGCCTAGCATCTGTTGTCCGAACACGCTATCGACGGAGGTCGTCGCCCGTGAACAACCCAACCGCGCACCCCGCCACGCCCCCCACGCCCGACGTCGACGACGACGTCGAGGTCACGCCCGAGTATTCGCCCCTGCGCGTGGCGCTCGCCCTCGTCGTCGTGGTGGCGGGCCTCGGTCTGGGCGGCTGGTGGCTACGCAACCGCTGGAGCACACCGGCGCAGGCGGCGGTCACCACGACGACGTGGTTCGCGCCCTACGTGGACGCGACCCTCACGCCGACCTACCAGTTCCAGGACCCGACGCTCAATCCGGCGCGACAGAGCGTCCTGGGCTTCGTCGTGGCGGGCGCCGGGGCCTGCGCGCCGTCGTGGGGCGACGCCTATTCGCTGGCCCAGGCCGAGGGCTCGCTCAACCTCTCGAGTCGCATCGCCCAGTATCGCGCCATCGGTGGCGACACCATCATCTCCTTCGGCGGACGCGACCACGTGGACCTCGCCACGGCGTGCACGAGCGTCAGCGCGTTGACCCAGGCCTACCAGGAGGTGGTCTCTCGCTACCACCCCCGACTGCTCGACTTCGACGTGGAGGGTGCGGCCCTCACCGACGCCGCCTCGATCAACCGGCGCGCCGCGGCCGTGGCCGCACTCATCGCGCACAACGGAGGACCGGGACACCTCGGGGTGTGGATCACCGTGCCCGCGGGTCCGGGGGGTCTGCCCACGTCGGCCCTGCGCGTCGCGGCGGCGTTCTTCGCCCACAAGGTGGTGCCCGCGGGCATCGACGTCATGGCGATGGACTTTGGCCAGCGCGTCGCGTCGATGAGCGACACCGTGCTCTCGGTGGCCACGGCGTCACAGGCACAGGTGGCCGACCTCTACCAGCACTACGGGGTGAGTGCGTCATTGTCGAGCCGCTTCGGGGTGACCGTCATGATCGGCACGAATGACTCCGCGGGGGAGAACCTCTCGGTCGCGGGCGCGACGCGGCTCGCGGCGCACGCCCTCGCCGCGCACTGGGGGCGGGTGTCGATGTGGTCGCTCAACCGCGACACCCAGTGCGGTTCGGCCTTCGCCGAGGTCGGCGTGCTTTCGAACCAGTGCTCGGGCGCGGTCGAATCCACCCTCGGCTTCGCCAAGGCGTTCTCGACGCTGAACGGACCCGACGGGGTCGGCGCACCGGCGAGCACGAACGGGATCGCCCTCGCCCCGTCGAACGCTCCGGGACCCTATCCCCAGTGGCAGCCCGCCGTGCCCTATCCCGCCACCTACAAGGTCGTGCGCGACGGTGAGATCTACCAGGCCAAGTGGTTCACCCAGGGTCAGGACCCCGCCACCGTGGTCCAGTTCGCCTCACAGACCCCCTGGCAACTCATCGGACCGGTGCTCGCGGGATCGCATCCTCCCACCACGACGACCCTGCCCGTGGGGACCTATCCCCAGTGGTCGCCCCGGGCGACGTACACGGCGGGCCAACGAGTGCTCTTCGCGGGTCTCGCCTACCAGGCCAAGTGGTACAACGTGGCCCAGTCACCGCTGGCCCAAGCCACCGACCCTTCGGGTTCGCCGTGGCAGGCCCTCTTCAGCGTGCCCGGTGAGCCGGCCCTGGGCTGAGGACCGCTGAAGCCGGGGCGCTACGCGAACCGGTCGCGACGCGGCGCCTCAGCTCGTCGAGGGTCCTCGCCACAGGTCGATGCCGCCCTCGACGGCGTGCTGGTCGATCAGGCGCAGCTCCTCGGGCGTGAAGTCCAGGTTGTCGAGGGCGTCGAGGTTCTCGTCGAGCTGCGCCACGCTGCTGGCGCCGATGAGCACCGAGGTCACGCGCGGGTCGCGCAGCGCCCAGGCGAGGGCCAGCTGCGAGAGCGTCTGGTCGCGGCGCGCGGCGATGTCGTTGAGGTGGCGCACGTGGCCGAGGTTGGCCTCGTTGAGCATGTCTTCGCTCAAGGAGGTGGCGCGCGACGCCCGCGAACCCTCGGGGATCCCCTCGAGGTAGCGACTGGTGAGCATCCCCTGGGCCAGGGGTGAGAAGGCGATGCATCCGACGCCCTCGTCACCCAGGACGTCGAGCAAGCGGCTCTCGATCCAGCGATTGAGCATCGAGTACGACGGCTGGTGGATCAGCAGAGGCGTACCGAGTGCGCGCAGGATCGCCACCGCCTCCGTGGTGCGCTCGTCGGAGTACGAGGAGACGCCCACGTAGAGCGCCTTGCCCTGGCGCACCGCGGTGTCGAGCGCTCCCATCGTCTCCTCGAGCGGGGTACTCGGGTCGAAGTGGTGATGGTAGAAGATGTCGACGTAGTCCACGCCCATCCGCGTGAGGCTCTGGTCCAGGCTGGCGAGCAGGTACTTGCGCGAGCCGAGGTCCCCGTAGGGGCCGGGCCACATGTCCCAGCCCGCCTTGGTCGAGATCACGAGCTCATCGCGCAAGGAGGAGAAGTCCTCGCGCAGGATCCGGCCGAAGTTGACCTCGGCGCTGCCGTAGGGCGGACCGTAGTTGTTGGCCAGGTCGAAATGGGTGACGCCCCGGTCGAAGGCGCGTCGCAGGATGGCGCGCTGGGTGTCGAGGGGCCGGTCGTCACCGAAGTTGTGCCAGAGGCCGAGCGAGATCGCGGGGAGCCGGAGGCCGCTGCGTCCACAGCGTCGGTAGGTCATCGAGTCGTAGCGCGAGGGTGCGGGGAGGTAGGGAGTCATGGTTCGATCGTACCCAGTGATGCTGGGGCGCGCCGCGTGACGACGCCGAGGGCGCGACGCGACGTCGGGCCGCCGCCGGGTCACCGAAGCGGACGTGGTTCCTCGGAGTTGCGCGTCGGCCTTGTCACGTCGGCCTTGTCACGGGGGTATCTGGTCGTCGCGTCCTCTACGACATCCGTTCTTCCCCGCGGCGACGAATAGAGACGTGCCCCGACCATGGTGGTCGGGCGAGAAGAGGAGATTCACATGAGACTGTCGATCAATCGAACGCGGTTGCTCGCCGCCACCGTCACGCTGGTCGTCGCGGGAGGAATCGGGGTCGCGGCCGCCGGTGCGTCCGCGCCGGTTCCGAGCAACGCGACGCAAAAGGGCATGGGAGTGGGTGAGTACGGCATGACCCAGGGGTACTTCAACGGTCGCACCGTCAGCTTCACCTACGACAAGGGCTTCTTCTGCGACCGTCGCGTGCCGTCCGCAGCCACCTCGGGCTGTGAGGCGGGTGCCAACTTCAAGGTGGCGCCGGCGATGAACTACGACCCGCTGTACATCCTCGTGCCGCTCGGCTTCTCGGTGCCCACCATGAACATGGAATGCCCGGACGCCCTGGCCTGCGTGGACCACCCCGGCACGATCGACCTGAGCCGACTCGAGCCCGCCCTCAAGGGCCTCTACCCGCAACTCACCGCGGCCCAACTCACCGGAGCGCTCAAGAACGCCGCGACGCCCGGTCACGAGCACTTCATCACCACGGCCAACGCGGGCAAGCCGGAGTGGTGGGACGTCAAGGTCATCGGGGTCACGAGTAAGGCAGAGTGGGACACCATCAACGCGCACCGGTCCTTCGCCTTCTTGAACCAGCAGGTGACCAAGCAGTTGACCACCCCGATCATCCCGACGAACCTGTTCTTGTACTTCTCAGTGAACTAGGTCTCGCCTTGATCGGGTGCTGGGCACCGGTCGTAGTGACGACCGGTGCCCAGCACCCGCACCCGAAACCTCGAGGAGGGGATATGCGCATGACGCGACGTCATTTGCGGCTCTGTCTGGCCGCGCTGTGGTTACTCGACGGCGCGCTGCAGTGTCAGCCCAGCATGTTCACCAGAAACTTCTCCCAGTCGATCCTCGCCCCCGCGAGTCGGGGACTGCCGAGCGCCCTCGCCGCACCACTGCACCTGCTCGCGGCGGTGGTGGCCGCGCACCCGGTGCTCACCAACACCGGTGCCGCGCTCATCCAAATCGCTTTGGGCGCGGGCCTGCTCACCCGTCGTTTCACGCGACTGGCACTCGGCGCGTCGATCGCGTGGGCGTCGATGGTCTGGATGGCGGGCGAGGGCTTCGGCGGTGTCGCGACCGGCGCCACGATGCTCGTCGGCGCACCCGGCGCCGCGTTGCTCTACGCCGTGCTCGCGGTGGTGGCGTGGCCGTCGCCCTCGCGAGAGGGGGAGCGTCCCTCGTGGTGGGCGCTCCCGGCGTGGAGTTCGCTGTGGCTCGTCGGAGCCGGTCTGCAGCTCGTGGCGGGCAACGACTCCTCGATGTCGCTCACGATGGCGTTGCGCTCCGCGGGGGCGAGCTCGCCGCGGTGGATCGCGCGCATCGACCAGGGCCTCGCCGCGACGCACCTCCCGCGCTGGACCCCGGCCGTGGTGATCGCCCTCGACGTGCTGGTGGCGATGTGGGCCTTGGTCCCGGGCTGGACCCGCCAGGTGTCCTTGGGACTGGGCAGCGCGTTCGCGCTGGCCCAGTGGCTGGTGTTCCAGGGCCTGGGCGACCTCACCTCGGGTCAGTCCACGGACCCGAACTGCGGTCCGCTGATCGTGCTGCTGGCGTGGGCGACCCTCGGCGCCGCACCACGACGTCGGCGCGTCAGTGTCGACGTCGGGTCACTCCCGACGTCGGTCGCGTCGGGCGCGTCGGGCGCGGGCCTCACCGTGCTCGAGGTGTCGAGCGGCTCGCGTTGAGACCGAGAAGGCCCCGGTCCGTCGCCGGACCGGGGCCTTCTCGTCGGAGTGGCGAGCGACGGTCGACCTAGAACTGCTCCTCCTCCGTCGAGCCGACGAGGGCCAGGGTCGCGCTGGTGGGATTGAGCGCGGTGGACACGCGGTCGAAGTAGCCGGTCCCGACCTCGCGTTGGTGCTTGGTGGCGGTGTACCCGTCGGCCTCGGCGGCGAACTCCGCCTCTTGCAGCTCGACGTACGCCGACATGGCGCGCTCCTTGTAGCCGCGCGCGAGCGTGAACATCGAGTGGTTCAGGGAGTGGAATCCGGCCAGGGTGATGAACTGGAACGCGTAGCCCATGGCGGCGAGTTCGCGCTGGAAGCTCGCGATCTGGGCGTCGTCGAGGTGGCGCTTCCAGTTGAAGCTCGGCGAACAGTTGTAGGCGAGCATCTTGTCGGGGAACTCGGACTTGATCTTCTCGGCGAAGTTCCTCGCCAGGGTGAGGTCGGGTTCGCTCGTCTCGACCCACAGGAGGTCGGCGTAGGGCGCGTAGGCCAGTCCGCGCGCCAACGCCGCGTCGAAGCCGTTCTTGACCTCGTAGAAACCCTCGGAGGTGCGCTCGCCGGTGAGGAACGGGCGGTCTCGCTCGTCGACGTCACTGGTCAAGAGGTTGGCGCCGAGAGAGTCGGTGCGTGCGATGACGAGCGTCGAAACGCCCGCCACGTCGGCGGCCAGTCGCGCGGCGTTCAGGGTCCGGATGTGCTGGCTCGTGGGGACGAGCACCTTGCCGCCCATGTGCCCGCACTTCTTCTCGCTGGCGAGTTGGTCCTCCCAGTGCACGCCCGCGGCGCCCGCCTCGATCATGGAGAGCATCAGCTCGAAGGCGTTGAGGGGACCGCCGAACCCGGCTTCGGCGTCGGCCACGATCGGCACCAGCCAGTCCGTCTGGGTGTTGGCGTCGACGAAGTCGACCTGGCTCGCGCGCAACAGTGCGTTGTTGATCCGCCGCACGACGGCGGGGACCGAGTTGGCGGGGTAGAGGCTCTGGTCGGGGTAGGTGTGGCCGCTCAGGTTCGCGTCCGCGGCCACCTGCCAGCCCGAGAGGTAGATCGCCTCGAGGCCGGCGCGCACCTGCGCCACGGCCTGGTTGCCGGTGAGGGCCCCGAGGGCGGCCACCCACTGGGTCGGGTCGACGCGGCTGTTCTGGATCTGTTCCCACAGGCGTTGTGCGCCGCGCGCCGCGAGGGTGCGCTCCTCGCGCACCGGACCCCTGAGGGCGATCACCTCGCTCGCGCGGTAGTCCCGGCGCACGCCCTGCCACCGCGGGTCGGTGGCCCACTCGAAGTCGAGCTGGTCCTCGGTCTGGGTCTGGTCCCCCGGTCGGAGACCCTTGAATTCATCGCGCATTGTCGTTCCCTCCTAAGTGCGTTGGTGGCCCAACCTAACAGCGGGAATTCCAAATTCGTCGAAATTTCTCGCAACATTCGAGCGAAGTTGATTGATAATTCTCAAAATGGAAAATATCGCTAATATTTCTCCATGACGCAATCGCCACCGATCGAGTTCGACGAGGACGCGTCGATGGCCTTCGCCATCGGTCGACGCATCAGGGAGCGTCGCCAGGCGCAGGGTCTCACCGTCACCGAACTCGCCCAGCGCATCTCGCGGGCGCCCTCGCAGGTGTCGCTCATCGAGAACGGCCGCAAGGAGCTCAAGCTGAGTGAACTGCGTCAGATCGCGACGGCACTCGCCACCACGGTCGAGACGTTGATGAGCGCCGAGCCCCCGAATCGACGCGCGGCCCTGGAGATCGCGCTCGACCGCGCCCAACGCGGCAGTGTCTTCTCGTCGCTCAACATCTCGGGACCGGCGATCCGCAAGTCCCTGAGCGACGACGCCATCGCCACGATCCTTGCGTTGCACGACGAGATCCAACGACTCCACCAGGAACGTGCGGCGACCCCCGAGATCGCGCGACGCGCCAACACCGCGCTGCGCCTGGATCAGCGCAACCGGCACAACTACTTCGCGCACCTCGAGGAGATCGCCCGGGACCTCCTGCGCCGGGTCGACCATCACGGTGGTCCCCTCTCACAACGCAGCGCGAGCGAGCTCGCCGCGCACCTGGGATTCTCGCTGCACTACATCGGCGATTTCCCCAAGTCGACGCGGAGCATCACCGACCTGCGCAACGGACGCATCTACCTCCCCGCGAACCTCCGCGGGGTGGACCCGCGCTCGGCGCTGCTGCAGGCCCTCGCCCTGCACGTGCTCGAGTTGAAGGAGCCCCGGGACTACGAGGAGCTGCTACGCCAGCGCGTCGAGACGAACTACCTGGCCGCCGCCCTCCTGATCCCCGAGGCCAGCGCCGTGGAGTACCTCAGCGCGGCCAAGGCGGCGCGCGAGCTCTCGGTGGAGGACCTGCGCGACACCTTCGCCGTCCCCTACGAGATGGCGGCGCATCGATTCACGAACCTCGCCACCGAGCACCTCTCGATCCCCGTGCACTTCTTGAAGGTCCACGACAGCGGGGTCATCTCCAAGGCCTACGAGAACGACAACGTCGTCTTTCCCACCGACGCCCTGGGCTCGGTCGAGGGACAGATCGTCTGTCGATGGTGGGCGGCGCGTCAGGTGTTCTCCATCGAGGACCGTCTCACGCCCTACCACCAGTACTCGGACAAGCCGGCGGGGACCTACTGGTGCACCTCGAGCATCCAGACCACCCCGACGGGGGTGTTCTCGGTCAGCGTCGGCACGACGTTCGAGGACGCACGATGGTTCCGGGGTCGTGACACCAAGAAGCGCTTCAAGTCCACCTGTCCCGACGAGCGCTGCTGTCGTCGCCCGTCGGACTTCCTGGCCAGTCGATGGGACGCGATGGCCCAACCCAGCGCCCAACTGAACTCGTCACTGCTCGCGGCCATACCGACCGGCACATTCACCGGAGTGGACCGTGTCGGCATCTACGAGTTCCTCGAGAACCACGCCCCGAGCACCCCTAGCGTCGAGACGTGAGGCCTGCGGCCCCGCGAGGTCACTCGTCCTGGGTCGGGCCGGCCAGCGCTCACGGGGTCCTCAGGGTCGCTCCGCGTCACGGGCGTCGAGCACCGCGTGCGCGGCGGACAGTCGGGCCGTCGGGAGGCGGAAGGGCGAGCAACTGACGTAGTCGACGCCGCAGTCGAGCAACGTGGCGATCGACGCGGGGTCGCCTCCGTGCTCCCCGCAGACGCCGATCGTCAATGTCGCGTTGGCCTCACGACCCCGTGCGACGGTCCAGCGGATCAGCGTGCCCACGCCGTCGGCGTCCAAGACGTCGAAGGGGTTGTTCGTCAGGAGACCCTGGGCGAGATAGGGCGCCATCAACTTGCTCTCGACGTCGTCACGACTGAAGCCGAAGGTCATCTGCGTCAGGTCGTTGGTCCCGAGGGAGAAGAAGTCGGCGCTGCGCGCGATGTCCCCGGCGAGCAGAGCCGCGCGGGGCGTCTCGATCATGGTGCCGATGCGCACGTCGATCGCGACGGTGTCGGGCGTCGTCAGTTCGATCGCCTCGTGGACCCATCGGCGGGCCAGTTCGAACTCCGGCGCACTGATGGTGAGGGGGATCATGATCTCCACGTGGGGATCGCCTCCCACGTCGCGCCGGCGTCGGGCCGCCTCGAGGACCGCACGCACCTGCATCGCGTAGAGGCCCGGCTTGAGGACGCCCAGACGCACCCCGCGCACCCCCAACATCGGGTTCACCTCGCGCCAATACTGGGCGGCCTCGAGGAGGCGCGCCTCCTCCTCGTCGAGTCCCACCGTCGCGTCCTTCACCAGCAGCGTGTCGACGTCGGGCAGGAACTCGTGCAGGGGAGGGTCGAGCAGGCGGATCGTCACCGGTAGGCCGTCCATCGCCTCGAGGATGGTCTCGAAGTCCGCGCGCTGCACCTCGAGGAGTCGTTCGAGGGAGCGCTCGTAGTCGATCTCGTTGCGCGCGAGGATCATCTCTCGCACCACCGGCAGGCGATCGGGACCGAGGAACATGTGCTCGGTGCGGCACAAGCCAATGCCTTCGGCGCCGCGCTCGCGCGCGGCGCGCGCGTCGGCCGCGGTGTCGGCGTTGGCGCGCACCCCCAGGTGTCCGGCGCGAATCTCATCGGCCCACGACAGTATCGTCGCCAGTTCCTCGGGCGCGCTGTGATGGCTCAACGCGACGACGCCGCGCGCGACGACGCCGCGCGAGCCATCGATCGAGAGCCAGTCACCCTGATCGATCACGGTCTCGCCGATGCGCGCCGTGTTGACGTCGACGGTGAGCTCGTGGACGCCGACCACGGCCGGGACGCCCCATCCTCGGGCGACGACCGCGGCGTGGCTCACGAGCCCGCCGCGCGCGGTGAGGACGCCGCGACAGACGAGGAGTCCCGCGACGTCGTCGGGTGAGGTCTCGGTGCGGATCAGGATCACCGGCTCGCCGCGTTCGTGGGCGGCGATCGCCGAGTCGGCGTCGAAGTAGGCCCGCCCGACGGCGGCCCCGGGGGACGCGGCGAGTCCCGTGGCCAGGGCGTCGACCTCGGCCTCGGGGTCGAAACTGGGATGCAGGACCTGGTTCAGGTGGTCCGGCGTGATCCGGGCCACGGCCTCCTCGCGGGTGAGTGCGATGTCGGGGTCGTCCACGAGGGCGACGGCGATGCGCAGCGCGGCCGCTCCCGTGCGCATGCCGCGGCGCGTCTGGAGCATCCAGAGGCGCCCCTGTTCGATGGTGAACTCGATGTCGCACATGTCACGGAAGTGGCGCTCCAGTTGCGCGAGGACCTCGCGCAACTGCGCCGCGGCCGCGGGGAACGTCGCGTCGAGTTCCCCGAGCGGCTGCGTGATCGACGTGCCAGCGACCACGTCCTCGCCCTGGGCGTTGCGCATGAAGTCGCCGTAGGGGTGGGGATCGCCGCTCGAGGGGTTGCGGGTGAAGGCGACGCCGGTGCCCGAGTTGTCGTCACGGTTCCCGAAGACCATGGACTGCACGGTGGCGGCCGTGCCCAGTTCGTGGTCGATGCCCTCGCGCTCGCGGAAGGCGTGGGCGCGGGCGCCGTCCCACGAGGTGAAGATCGCGACGATCGCGCGCCGCAACTGGTCGGTGGGCTCCATGGGGAAGGGTTCACCGGTGTGGCGCTCGACGATGGTGCGATACTCCTGGACGAGACGCTGATTGCTCGCGACACTCAGGGCGCCTTCGGTCCTCACTCCTTCGCGGTCCATGGCCTCGTGCAGGGGGACGTCGAAGTTCGAGCCGGCGACGCCCAGGACGATGCGCCCGAACATGGCGATGAAGCGCGCGTAGGAGTCGTACGCGAAGCGCTCGTCACCGCTCAGTCGGGCCAAGGCGACCACCGACTCATCGTTGAGTCCGAGGTTCAAGACCGTGTCCATCATGCCGGGCATCGAGAACTGAGCGCCCGACCGCACCGAGACGAGCAGGGGGTCGACGCCGTCACCCAGTCGGCGACCCATTCGGTTCTCGAGGCGCCCTATCGCCTGGTCGATCTCGGCATCGAGGCGCGAGGGCCATCCGTCGTGGCGGTAGGCGCGACAGGCGTCGGTCGTGATGGTGAAGCCCGGGGGGACCGGAAGGCCCAAGCGCGTCATCTCCGCAAGATTGGCGCCCTTTCCCCCCAGGACGGCGCGAAGGTGCATCGGCTCCACGTCGTGAGCGTGGTCGAAGTCGAAGACGAACGCCTCGGTGAAATCACTCGCCGCGAGACGTGCGCGTGCGGGTGTGGTCATGGGTGGCTCCTCTGGTCGGGTGACGTCGCCGAGACTAGTAGGTGTTCAGAGTTCATACCAATTTTTTTCGCCGCCGTCGAGCTCACGTCTCCGAGATGACGATGGCGATCGACGACGCATCGTTCGTCGAACTCATGGTGCGTTACGACAGTGGGGCGCCGCCGCTGCGCCGCCCGCCTCCTTCTTTTGAGGCCCTGGCGGGCCAGCGCGTGGATGGTTCGTGGCGCGTGGCGTATCGATGCGAGGACAATGGGTACCTTCAGTTCCGGCGTACCGACCCCTGGTTCCAACGGGGGCCTCGCAATGCCCGCTCCTCCTGGTGACTGATCGGATCGCGATCGCGGCCCCGCGCCGTCGCGCCACGGCCTCGACCATTGCCTCGACCA
This sequence comes from Acidobacteriota bacterium, assembly GCA_018971185.1. Taxonomy (GTDB): domain Bacteria; phylum Actinomycetota; class Acidimicrobiia; order Acidimicrobiales; family RAAP-2; genus RAAP-2. Next base: position 16,486 of record JAGXBH010000015.1, on the reverse strand, counting down.
CGGTCACGCCTGCGGCCACGACTGCGGCCACGACTGCGGCCACGGGTTCACCGCGACGGGTCCGGTGGCGTGGTCGAGGTCTACTCCGTGGCGCCACCGCGCCGCTGGGCGCTCGACTCTCGGGGTCACAAGCGCCAGGAGAACCGGGCCCGGCGCCGTGAGTCACCGCGACGTATGGGGGTGACCGTCATGCTCCGCCCGCATCGTCAATCGTGCGCCGCTTTCTCTTGCGCTCGTAGGGCGTGGAGGATGGGTTCGGTGTAGCCCGAAGGTTGTGACGCGCCCTTGAAGGCCAGGTCGCGCGCGGCGCGGTAGGCGAAGCCGTCGAAGCCCGGGGCCATCGCCACGTAGAGCGGGTCGTCGGCGTTCTGCGTGTCGACCACCGCGGCCATGCGACGGAAGGCGGCGTCGACCAGTTCCTCGCTGACGACGCCGTGCAGGAGCCAGTTGGCGATGTGCTGTGAGGAGATGCGACAGGTGGCGCGGTCCTCCATCAGCGCGACGCCGTTGATGTCGGGCACCTTGGAGCACCCCACCCCTTGTTCGACCCAGCGCACGGCGTAGCCCAGGATCCCCTGGGCGTTGTTCTCCACCTCCGCGACACGCTCCGCCTCGCTCCAGTCGGGCGAGGGCGCCACCGGGATGGTGAGCAGGGCCTCGAGGGTCGCGCGCTGCGCGCCGGCGAGTTCGCGCTGACGCTCCTTGACGCTCACCCGGTGATAGTGCGTGGCGTGCAGCGTGGCGGCGGTCGGTGAGGGCACCCACGCGCAGTTGGCGCCCGCCATCGGGTGGCCGATCTTCTGCGCGAGCATGTCGGCCATCCGGTCCGGTGCGGCCCACATGCCCTTACCGATCTGGGCCCTCCCCGAGAGTCCGCAGGCGAGCCCGATGTCGACGTTCCAGTCCTCGTAGGCGAGGATCCAGGGCTGGGTGCGCATGTCGGCCTTGCGCACCATGGGCCCGGCCAGCATCGAGGTGTGGATCTCGTCACCGGTGCGATCAAGGAAACCCGTGTTGATGAAGGCGACCCGCGAGGCCGCGGCGCGGATGCACTCGAGGAGATTGACGCTGGTGCGTCGCTCCTCGTCCATGATTCCCACCTTGATCGTGTTGGGCGCCATGCCCAACGCGTTCTCCACCGCCGAGAAGAGGTCGACGGTGAGGGCGACCTCCTCGGGCCCGTGCATCTTGGGCTTGACGACGTAGAGCGATCCGGCGGGGGAGTTGCGCTGCGCGGGGGGGTGTCGACGGTCGTGCAGGGCGCACAATGCGGTGACCATCGCGTCGAGCGTCCCCTCGAAGATGGGTTCGCCCCGGTCGTCGAGCACCGCGGGGGTGCTCATCAGGTGGCCGACGTTGCGCGCCAGCAGCAGCGAGCGGCCGCGCCGGGTGAACTCGGTCCCCGACGGATCGAGGTAGGTGCGGTCGTCGGCGAGACGACGCACGAAGGTGCGTCCGTTCTTGGTGACGTTCTCGGTGAGATCTCCCCTCATCAGTCCGAGCCAGTTGTGGTACGCGAGCACCTTGTCGTCACCGTCCACGGTCGCCACGGAGTCCTCGAAGTCGATGATCGAGGTGATGGCGGACTCCAGGATGACGTCGGACACGCCGGCGCGGTCCGTGGACCCGACCGTCGTCGTCGGGTCGATCACCAATTCGATGCCCAGTCCGTGGTTCTCGAGGAGCAACGACGTGGGTGTCGCGCGTTCGCCGCGCAAACCGATCAGCGCGTGGGGATCGCGCAGTCCCGACGAGGTGTCGTCGGCGAGGAACGCGCGTAGCGCGCCGTCCTCGACGCAGTAGCGCGTGACGTCGGCGTGCGAGCCGACGTCTAAGGGGACGACGTCGTCGAGGAACCCCCGCACCCACTGGACGACCCGGGCGCCTCGCGACGGGTCGTAGGGTCCTTCGACGGGCGGCTCACCTAACGCGTCGGTGCCGTAGAGCGCGTCGTACAACGAGTTCCACCGGGCGTTGGCCGCGTTGAGCACGTAGCGCGCGTTCGTCGAGGGGACGACCAGTTGAGGTCCCGAGATGTCCGAGAACTCGGGGTCGACGTTCGCGGTGTCGACGCTGAAGGCCGGACCACTCGCCACGAGGTAGCCGATCGAGTTCAGGAACTCGCGGTACGCCACCGGGTCGTGGGGCTGTCCCGCGTGGTCGCGGTGCCACTGGTCGATGTCGCCCTGCAGTCGCTCGCGGACCTCGAGGGCCACGCGTTGGCGGGGCCCGAGTGTCGTCACGATCCCCGCGAGTCCGTCCCAGAACTGCGCGGAGGTCACGCCCGTGTCGGCCAGGGCCTCGTGCTCCACGAAATCGAACAGGACCCGCTCGACGTGTAGTCCGCTCACCTCGACTCGCTCAGTGCTCGTCATCGCATTCCCCCCCTCGTGGCCCGACCACCTTGGTCGGTCCCTCGTCCCTTCCGTGCGTCACTCGACTCATCCTTCACCCGCCACTTCCTCGACCCGCCCCGGAGTTTCGACCCCGGGGTGTCGCCCCAGGAGTCTCGCCCCTGGAGTCTCGCCCCTGGAGTCTCGCCCCTGGAGTTTCGTCATGGACAACCTTCTCTCTCGTCCTCGCACGCGCGAGGGCGAGAGACGCCCTAGTGCATCGGTGCCGTGACGAGTCGCCAGTTCAACAGTGACACCAGTTCGTAGATCGCCGAGGTCGCGGGCATCGGCGTGCGCGTCAGCTCGCCGAGTTCCACGAACGTCCCGACGAGCGGGTCGATCTCGAGCGCGCGACCCGCCTCCACGTCTTGGAGCATGGACGTCTTGTGCTCCCCGACCTTCTCGGCCCCCTCGATGCGCTGCTCCACCGAGACGCGCAACTCCAGGCCCAACGCCGTCGCGACCTCGGCGGCCTCGAGCATCATGCGCCCGGCCAACGCGCGCGTCGCCGGATAGCGGCAGATCTGCGCCAGCGTGGTCCCGGTGAGGGCGCTGATGGGATTGAAGGCCATGTTGCCCCAGGCCTTGACCCACAGGTGCGCGCGGATGTCCGAGAGCACCCGTGACTTGAATCCCGCCGCGCCGAGCAGCTGGGCGATGGCCTGGGCTCGCTCGGAGCGAATGCCGTCGAGTTCGCCGACGGGGAATCGATCACCTTCGACCAGGCGGATCACCCCCGGCGCGTCGCGCTCCGCGGCCGGATACGCGATGGCACCGACGATCCTCTCGACGGGGATGTTCCTCTCGAGCACGCCCTCGGGGTCGAGGGCGACGATGCGGCGCCCTTCGAAGGGCCCTGCGAACTTCTGGAAGAACCACCACGGGATGCCGTTCTGCAACGGGAGGACCACGGTGTCGTCGTGATAGAGCTGGGGGAGTTGCTCGGCGATCTCGACGACCTGGTGGGCCTTGAGGGCGAGGATGACGAGGTCCTGGGTTCCCATCGTGGCGAGGTCGTCACTGGCGCGTAGTCCTTGCGCGACGAGCGACGAGCCGTCGGGCTCCACCAGCGTGAGACCCGACGCGGCGATGGCGGCAAGATGCGCACCGCGCGCGAGGACGCTCACGTCGTGACCCGAGTTGGCGAGGCGCACGGCGAGGAGACCGCCAATCGCTCCGGCCCCCACGACACATACGCGCACCGGGCGATTCTATAGTCCGGGTGCACGAGTACGAGAGGACGCACGCCACCAATCGCCAACCAATTTCTTGGGTCCGTGCGAACGAGTGCGAGAGGACGAACGCCACCAATCGCCAACCAATTTCTTCGCGATTTCGAGTGCGTCGGTAGGCTGGTCGTCTCTATGTCTCAGGTCAACGAAGTCTCGGATCGCACTCCCTCGCCCGACACCGTGGCGGGTCTCATCTCACCCGACGCCGTCGGCGTCGCGTTGCTGACGGTCGAGGGCGACGTCATGGAGTATCCGGCACTTCGTCTCGAGGTCGAGAGGCTCGCGACGCAACTGCGCGGCGTCGGTCTCGGCCCGAACGATCGGATCGCGATCGTGTTGCCCAACGGACCCGAGATGGCGCTGGTGCTACTCGCCGCGATGTCGGTGGGCTGCGCCGCCCCCCTCAACCCGAAGTATCGAGAGGAGGAGTTCCGCTTCTACCTCGACGACCTGCGCGCCGCGGCCCTCGTGAGCATCGACGGACAAGCCCCCGCGGCCCTGTCCGCGGCACCCGCGGGCACCACCCTCATCGACGTCCGCGGTCGCGGCCTCGCGATCGACCTCGTGGCGAAGGTGAGCGCGCCCGCGACGTCGCGAATCCCGTCACCGGGTGACGAGGCGTTGGTGCTGCACACCTCGGGCACCACCTCGCGACCCAAGATCGTGCCGCTGCGTCAGAGCAACCTGGCGCACTCCGCGCGCAACATCGCTTCGTCACTGCAGATGACCTCGGCCGATCGTTCGCTCAACGTGATGCCGACCTTCCACATCCACGGCATCATGGCGGGTTTCCTCGCCCCATTGTCGGCCGGCGGCTCGATCGTGTGCACACCGGGCTTCGACGCCTTCGCCATCCATCGGTGGATCGACGAGCTGCACCCGACGTACTACAGCGCGGTGCCCACCATGCACCAGATGGTCCTGGCGCGCGCGCCCCAACCGCGGACCACGACCCTGCGATTCGTGCGCTCCTCGTCGGCGTCGCTACCGGCGCCGGTGCTCGAGCGACTGCGCGACCTCTTCGGCGTCCCGATCATCGAGGGCTACGGCATGACCGAGGCGAGTCACCAGATGACGAGCAACCCCCTGCCGCCGCGCGAGGCGAAGGTGTCCTCGGTGGGTGTCGCGACGGGTATCGAGGTGGCCATCTTGGACAAGGACAACAAGGTGCTTCCCGCGGGCGAGCGCGGCGAAGTAGCCATCCGGGGCGCGACCGTCGTGTCGGGATACGAGAACAACCCGGCGGCCAACGCGACGGCGTTCACTGAGGGCTGGTTCCGCACCGGCGACGAGGGCATGCTCGACGACGAGGGCTACCTCTTCTTGACGGGACGGCTCAAGGAGCAGATCAATCGGGGAGGGGAGAAGGTCTCGCCGCTCGAGATCGACGGGGTGCTCCTGCGCCATCCGGCGGTCGCCGAGGCGGTGGCCTTCGCGATCCCCCACGACAAGCTCGGTGAGGAGATCGGCGCGGTCGTCGTGTTGGTGCCCGGCACGTCGGCGAGCGAGTCGGAGTTGCGCGCCTTCGTCGCAGAGCACCTGGCCGCCTTCAAGGTGCCGCGGCGGATCGTGATCGTCGACGAGATCCCCAAGGGTGCGACGGGCAAGGTCCAGCGCATCGGCATGGCCGAGAGGCTCGACCTCAGCTAGCACCGTCCGCGGGAGTCTCGACGCCCAGCTCGTTGCTCAGCACGCCGATGCCGTCGATGCGCACGTCGATGCGCACGCCGGGGCGCATCGGCATCACCCCGAGCGACGTGCCGCAGGCGATCACGTCACCGGGCATCAAGGTCATCCCGCGCGAGACCAGACTCACGAGTTGGCGCGGGGAGAAGATCATGTCGCTGACGTCGTAGTCCTGGCGCGGCTTGCCGCCGACCAGAGTCGTCACGTGCAGGTCGTCGGGGTCGACGCCCGTGGCGATCACCGGGCCGAGGGGCGCGAACGTGTCGAAGCCCTTGGCGCGGGTCCACTGGGCGAACGACTCGTCCTCGGTGATGAGATCGAGCGCGGTGACGTCGTTGACGCAGGTGTAGCCGAAGACCACGTCGTCGACGTCGTCGATCGCGACGTCGACGCACCGGCGCCCTATGACCACGCCCAACTCCCCTTCGTAGACGATGCGACCTTGGTAGGACGAGGGGCGGCGCACCGTGGCGCCGGGCGCCAGCACCGAGGAGGTCGGCTTGATGAAGTAGAGCGGCTCGCTCGGGGTGCTCCAGGCGAACTTCTGCGTCGCGGCGCGCAGGTTGTTCCAGAGGCCGACGATCTTGGTCGGCTGAGTGGGCGCCAGGAGCTCGAGGTCGGCGAGGGCGACGCGCTCACCCGACGGCGCGGGGCTCTCGAACATGTCCCCCTCGTGCACGACGACGCCGTCGGCGTCGATGGTCCCGAACCCCTCGCCACCGTCGCGGCGTGAGAAGCGCGCCCACTGGACGGGGGGCGTCACGACCATCCCCCCATCGACGACCCTCGTCGGGAGCCCCTGACGTCGTACATAATGGTCACCCCTTGAGAGTTCGAGAGACTTCGCCGCGCACGGGCAAGAGCACTCTACGCGGTCTCAAGGAGCAATTCGATCCGTGAGTCGTCCGACCTCAGGGTCGGGGCGCGTCGACCCGCGGGCGCTCGCGCCGCTGCGCCGAGGCGCCCGCACGAGGACCCTCGTCGCCCAGGGGGAGGGTCACCAGGATGCGCGTGCCGCGCCCTCGCGCCGACGAGACCTCGAAGGTCCCCCCGAGGAGCCGGGCGCGCTCGGCCATGCCCACCAGTCCCAGCGACTCGGAGTGCCCCTCGCGCGCGGCACGCTCGTCGGGGTCGAACCCTGCGCCGTCGTCGCTGACGCGCAGGGTGAGGCGCTCGGGGTCGAAGTCGACGAGCACGTCGGCGCGCGAGGCGTGTGCGTGCTTGACGACGTTGCGCAGCGACTCCTGGACGATGCGAAAGGCCCCCAGCTCGATGTCGGGGGCGAGTCGCACGGCGCTGCCGTTCAACACGAGGTCGGTCGCCAGCCGCTCGCCGTCCATGTCGTCGACGAGGCTCGACAACGCCGGCACCAGACCCAGTTGGTCGAGGGCGGGGGGTCGCAGGTCGCGCGCCAGGGTGCGCAGGCGCGCCGCCGCGTCGAGCGCTTGTCGGCGCGCCTCCTCGAGGGAGACGGTGACGTCCTCGGGGATCCCCTCGGAGAGCGAAAGGAGTTCGAGTCGTCGGGCCAGGTGCAAGAAGAGTTGCAGGGGCTCGTCGTGGAGTTCGCGCGAGAGCCGCCGGCGCTGGTCCTCCTCGGCCTGGACGACCTGCTGGGCGAAGAGGCGAGCGCGGCGTTCGTCGCTGCGCTCGGCGGTGACGTCCTCCAGGGTGACCTGATGGCGCCCCATGTTGCCAAGCGCCGGGAGCTCCACGACGTCGATGCGATAGTCGTGTCCGTTGTCGAGGGTCGTGACGCGGCCCGACATCTCCACGATGTCCGAAGTGTCCGCCCCGAGCGCCACCGCCAGGGGTTGGGCGACGTGGGGACCGAAGAGCTCGCGGGCCGCGGGGTTGGCGTCGCTGACGCCCCCGTCGTCGTCGAGGACGATGATGGGGGCTCGATTGGACTCGAAGAGACGCCGGTAGCCGGCCTCGACCGCGAGCGCCATGGCCGCCGCGGCGTCCGCCTGGGCCTGGATGGCGCGTTCGGCCTCGACGCGACGTCCGAAGATGTACGCGACGACGAGCACGACGGCCAGGTTGATGAGGTCGTCGCCGACGTGACCCTCGCCGCGGGGCAGCATCAAGTCCGGCAGCCACAGCAGCACGGTCCAGATCGTCGTCGCCAGGGAGCCGGTGAGCCCGTAGCGCAACGCGGCGTAGCCGATGGGGATCACCAAGAGGGTGACCGGAACGCCGGCGGGGAAGGCGCTGCCGATGAGGGAGTGCTGCACGTCGACGAAGTAGTGCAGCACCACGATGATCAAGATCATCGACTGCACGAGCCAGAACGGCTTGTCGCGCACTGGCGGTCGCAGCGCGCGACGCGCGACCAGCGCGAAGCTAGGCGTCGGGGAAGGCGCGTTCATCGGTCCGAGTGCTCACCAGACGTTGGGAGATCGCGTGGGTCACCGCCTCGGTGCGTGACGCGACGCCCAGCTTGCCCAGGATGCTCGAGACGTAGCCCTCGACGGTGCGGATGCCGAGCTCGAGCTGGGCGGCGATCTGCTTGTTCGACTGGCCCTGGGCGAGGAGTCCGAGCACGTCGGTCTCGCGAGGGGTCAGCGAGCTCACGGTCTCGGGCTCGCGCCGTCGACGCTGGACCAGACGCCGCGAGACTTGCCGGTCGAGGACCAGGACGCCGTCGGCCACGGCGTGCACGGCGTCGATGAGCTCCTTGGTGCTGGCGGTCTTGAGTAGGTACCCGTCCACGCCGATGTCGAGCGCCTCGACGATGTAGGCGAAGTCGTCGTAGGCGCTCACGATGAGCACGTGGATGCTCGGCCAGTTCGCCACCACGTGGCGCGCCAGGTCCAGTCCGCTCATCTCGGGCAGGTTCACGTCGACCAGCGCGACGTCGGGGCGCAGTCGATCGAGGACCTCGAGCGCCTCCTCACCCGACGCGGCGACCCCGATGATGTCGAGGTCGGAGTCCTGCTGGAGGAGTTGGCGCGTGCCCTCGCGCACCAGCGCGTGGTCGTCGACGATGACGATGGAGATGACGTGATCGAGGGTCGGTGCCTCGGAACCCGAGTCGGTCATCTCACCCCTTTCTCGAGTGCTCTGCTCCGTGTGCTTGGTGATGTGGATCGACTACGTCCGTGGTTCAGAGTAGGCGACACATATGAATTTTGCTGTTCTCTCTGGGCTCTTGGGACCAGAAAGTGACTAAAGACTATTTCCCCGCTTGAATTTCGTACGTGGTGGTGCTAGCACTTACGTAGATAAGTAATTCTACGGTACTACCTACGTAGTGTAAAGCGGACTACGGGGGTGCCGACGGGTGAGGGGGGACCAGTGAGTCTAGAGATGGACGAGACGCAGCGCGAAGGGGCGCCGGAGTACCGGTTGGTCGACCCGATCGAGGTGGCCATCCGCAAGAGGCCGCCCGTGAGATCGGGAATCGTCGAGCGATTCGCCCCGACGGACCTCGACGGGTCCTTCGACGTGGCGCGCAACCCGCGGGTCGCCAGGGCGCTACGCAATCGCAAGCTGCAGTTCTTGTTGATCTTGCCCAATCAGATCATCTTCTGGTTGGTCATCGGCATCGGGCTGCTCGGGACCGTGGTCCCCGGGTTGAACTTCGCCACCGCCATCACCTGGTACCTGTGGTTCTGTCTCGTCTTCGTCCTCATGGTCGTCGTGGGTCGCGCCTGGTGCGCGATGTGCCCCTTCGGGGGCTTCGGTGAGTGGGTGCAGCGCCACACGTTCTGGGGGCGAAACCACAGCTCCATCGGGCTCGGGCTCAAGATGCCCGAGCGCGTCGCCCAGTACGGCTTCTTGACCTCGGTGGGGGCCTTCCTCCTGCTGACCTGGATCGAGGAGTACTTCAACATCGCCGGGCCCGGCAACCCGGCGTCCACGAGTTTCATGGTGCTCGGGATCGTGGGCAGCGCGCTGTTGTTCTTCCTGGTCTTCGAACGGCGCACGTTCTGTCGCTACGTCTGTCCCCTGAGCGCGCTGATCGGCTCGGTGGGGTCGATGGGGTCGGTCGCGGGTTTCCGCACCCGCGACCGCGAGGTGTGCGTGAGTTGCGCGACCAAGGACTGCATGCGCGGCGGTGAGGACGGCTACGGATGTCCGTGGTACACGTGGCCCGGGAGCGCCGACTCGAACGCGGTGTGCGGATTGTGCAGCGAGTGCTACAAGTCGTGCCCGTCGGACAACGTCGGGCTCTTCGTGCAGAAGCCCCTGACGTCGGTGGTGAATCCGACCCGGCGTCGCGCGGACGTCGCGTGGTCGGTCGCCCTGCTGTTGGGTCTCGTGATGTACCAACAAGTGAACGCCCTGAGCGTGTTCTCGAACGTCGACAACTGGCTCAACCATCACACGCACTTCCCCCAGTACCCCAATCCCATCGACTACGTGGGCACTATCGTCGCGATCGCGGCCCTGATGGGTCTGGTGGCGTGGGGCTTCGAGAAGACCTTCGCCAGCGCGCCGGCCTCGGGGAGGAGGGACTTCCTCTCGGCGGGGGCGTCCCCGTCGTTCCTGGAGAAGACGAGTTCGTTCCGTGCCTACTTCCTACCGCTCATGTACGGGATAATCCCCGTGGTGGGTGCCGACTACTTCGCACGCCAACTGCCCAAGTTCCTCCAGCACGTGCCGCGGGTGGTCGTGGCCGTCGGCCACCTCTTCGGGGCGGGCTCGACGTCGTCCTCGCTCTACAACAGTTCGTTGGTGGCCTCGGCCCCGGGGGTCGTGGCCATCCAGGTAGGTGTCGTGGCAGTGGGCACGGCGGCGGCGATGTGGACGACCTGGCGCATCGCGGGGCGCGAACTCGTGCCCCTGAATGGATCGCGTCACGCCGTCCAGGTCAGCGCGACGATGTTCGCGTTGCTCCTGGGTGTGCTGATCGGTGTGCTCTACGTCCTGATGAACGCCGCGAACTAGGGGGGGATTGATGACGAATCTACAGATACCGGTCGAGCACGGCGCGCGAGTCACGGTCCTGAGTGACCGCTGCGCGGGGTGCCAGGAGTGCGTGGTGCGTTGTCCCGTCGGCGCCCTCTCGATGGATCCGTCGACGTGGACGGTCCTCGCGCAGGACGCGACCTGCGTCGGGTGTCGACAGTGTGAGCGCACCTGTCCCTTCGGCGCGATCAGCGTGGACGGCGAGGCGAAGGTGACGGCGCGTCACGACCCGCCGCTCGTCTCGCCGGTCACCTTGCGCGACAATCTCGTCGAGACGCGGCCGGGGTACTCCTCGTGGGCCGACGTGCTCGCCGAGGCGAGTCGCTGTCTCTCGTGCCCGGACCCGACCTGTGTGCGCGGCTGCCCGGCGCACAACGACATCCCTGGCTTCATCGCGGCGTTGCGCGACGGCGACCTCGCCGCGGCGCACGAGATCATCTCGCGCACGAGTGTCCTTCCCGACGTCTGTTCGCGCGTGTGCAACCAGGCCGCTCAGTGTGAAGGGGCGTGCACGTGGTCCCTCGCGGGCGCCGCCCCGGTCGCGATCGGCCGTCTGGAGCGTTGGGTCGCTGATCAGATGACGACGCCGGGACCACGTCGTGACGACGAGGGACCGGGCGCGGGTCTGACGGTGGGGATCATCGGGGCGGGTCCCGCGGCGGCGGGCGCGGCCTGGGACCTGGTGGAGGCGGGCGCGAGCGTCACCGTGTACGAGAAGGACGGCGCGCCCGGGGGCCTCTGCGGCTGGGGCATGCCCGAGTTCACCCTGCCGGAGTCGGTGGCGATGCGCGCCTGGGACCAGCTGCGCGACGCGGGAGTCCAGTTGCGCCTCGAGCACACCGTGAACCCCGAGGACCTCGAGGGACTGCTGGGCGCGCACGACGCGGTCATCGCCGCCCAGGGAGCGGGGACGGGCGTGCGGCCCCACGTCCCCGGGCTCGACCTCGAGGGCGTCGTCGACGCCACGACCTTCTTGAAGGGGGCGAAGGTGGCGTTCGAGCGACCCGAGGGCGTGGCGTCGTTCCTGGGGGACCTGGGCCTCTCGCTGCGACCGGGGGCGCACGTGCTGGTCCTGGGGGCGGGCAACACCGCCATGGACGTGGCCCGACTGGCGCGCCGTCTGGGTCTGGAGGTGACCTGTGTCGACTGGCTCGACGAACGCTTCGCGCTCGCCCGGCCCGACGAACTCGCCGAGGCCCGTCACGAGGGGGTGGACGTCCGGTTCCTGCGCACCCTGACCGAAGTGAGGGGGGAGGGGCGCGTCGAGCGGGCGGTGTTGGCGATCACCACGCAGCGCGACGCCGCGGCGTCGCCGAGCGTGACCTCGGGCCGCGAGGAGTTGGCGGTCGACCTGGTCGTCACCGCCATGGGGTATCGCGTGGACGCCGCGTTCACCTCGGTGCTCCCGGGACTGCCGGTGCGCAAGGTGGCCGAGGGAATCGTGTCGCGCCGATGGACGGCGAGCGGAGTGATGTCGCACGTCGCGTCCACCGGTGCCCACCGCGCCTCGGTCGGAACCCTGGCCCTCAATCGCGAGGTGGCCCTCGACGTCGCGGCGCAACCGGTGTCGCCGCGTCTGTGGGCGGTGGGCGACGCCCTCACCGGTCCCTCCACGGTGGTCGAGGCCATGGCCCAGGGTCGACGCGCCGCGCGGGCGATCATCGACGCCGGGCCCCGTCGCCCGGGTCGCGAGGCGGACCCGACGCGTCCGGCGTCGCGCGTGCTGGTCTGCTACGCGAGCGAGGGCGGGCGCACGGCCGCGCTGGCGGCGCGCGTGGGGGTGACGCTGGCCGATCGCGGGGTGCGCGTCACGCTCAAGGCGGTCGGCGAAGTGGGTCCGATGGACGTCGCGCACGCGGACGCCCTGGTCGTCGGATCGTGGGTCGAGGGACTGGTGCTCGCGCGGGTACGCCCGGCACCGGCCATGCGTGAGTGGGTGTCCTCGGTGGTGCGACTCGGGGGGCGACCCGTCGGGGTCTTCTGCACCTACGCGGTGAACCCCCGCAGTGCCCTCACCCAGATGAGGACGGACCTCGAGGCCCGAGGTGCTGACGTGGTCGCCGAGGCCGCCGTCGGGCGTCGCGCGTCGGACGTCGACGCCGTGGTCGACGCCTTCGTCGATTCACTGATGACGACGTTGGTGCACCACTAGCCCTCGGGGGGCTCGACTCTCGCCACGGCGACGGCGTGTTCGTTCACGTTTCGCTCGAGGTCCGCCCCCGATAGTGGACCCCGCCAGTGAAGTTGTGCGTAGGTGCTGGAATTCGTCCGCGGGTGTGACGGCTTCGTTACCTTGAGGTCCCATGGCACGCCCGCACGAGACCCACGAGGGGATGACACGTCCCGGCGAGAGTGGATTCACGATGGTCGAGCTGCTGCTCGTCGTCGTGGTCCTCGGGATCCTCGCCGCGGTGGTCGTGGCGAATCTCGGCGGGGTGAGTTCGCGCGCGACCGTGAGCGCGTGCCAGACGGACCTCAAGACCGTGGAGACGGCGACGGGCATCTACAACACCGAGACCGGGGGGACCCCCGTCGTCACCGCCTCTCTCCTCACGGCCGGACCGACGCCCAACTTGCAGAGCTGGCCCTCCAACCCCGGTTATGCCATCACCATCTCGGGCGAGGTCGTCTACGTCCAGACCGCCGCCGACTCGTCCCCGGTGCGAGGGACGGACCCGAGCGCCTGCGCGGGGGCCTCGACACCGGCGGTCGCGACCGCGAGCGCGTCGGTCGTGACCCTCCCGGTCAATGGCACGGACACGTCATCGGCGGGTGCCAACACCGCAACGCTCGAGGGCAACGCCGTGGCGGCGTCGAGTGGGCCGCTGGGGGCGGGCTCGATCTCGTTCCCGGGCGCCACCGGTTCCTACATCCGCACCACGACCCAGGTGACGTCACCTAGTACCTTCTCCCTCTCGGCGTGGTTCGACACGACCTCCTCGGGACCCGTTGCGACAGAGTGCACTCTAGTGAGTCCACTCATGCTGCACTCCTCACGGAGTTGTTCGGCCCGACAGGTGCCGGACCTCCCTTTCGCGTGTCGTCGCCAGCCGCTGAGTGAGGCTCAGTCTGATGCTCGGCTCCACGCTTCACCGGGGCTCCAACTGAACCCAGGCTCGCCCAACGGGCGAGATTGATGGCGGCGTTGTCGTCGCGCTGGTGTGAAGAAGAACACTCCTCACAGGTCCAGTGCTCCGACCAGCCAATGTCCTGCACGTGACCACAGTCGTGGCACGTCTTTGATGAGGGAAAGAACCGGTCCGCTTCGACCAGAGTGGACCCGTACCAGGGGCACTTGTAACGAAGCTGACGACGGATCTCTCCCATTGCCGCGTCAGAGAGGTCCCGCCGGCGCGACTTCGCACCGGGCAGACCCGTCTGTTGCAGCAGCGACGCGGCGTCCAGGCCTTCGACCACCACTACGCCGTGGGTCTTGGCGAGGTGGGTGGTGAAGACGTGGATGGTGTGACGGCGCAGGTGAGCCACCTCGGCGTGGAGGCGGGTGATCTTGGTGGCAGTCTCTCGGTACTGGCGCGAACCAGGCGTGCGCCGACAACGTTGACGCTGGAGTCGGCGTAGTTCACTCAGTCGCCTCTCGAGGGCGTGTGGGTTGGCGAGTTCGTCGATCACCTCGCTGGCGGTCGCCACGGTGGCCAGTCTCCTCACCCCGACGTCGACGCCGACCACCGAACCTGGTTGGGCAACGCCGCTCTGCTGGGGACGAGCGACACTCACCCGCACCGCCGCGATGATGTGCTCTCCCTGGCGTGAGACGGTGACCGACAGCACCTTGGCGCGACCTAGCGAGATGAGGCGTTCGAGGCGTCGGGTGTTCTCGAGAGTGCGAAGAGTCCCGAGCACCGGCAAGGAGAGATGGCGTCGGTCGGGTTCGAGCCTCATCACCCCAGTGGTGAAGGAGAATCGGTCGCGGTCCTTGCCACGCTTCTTGAACCGCGGAAAGCCCACGGGTCGACCGGCGATCTGGCCCGAGCGGGACTGCTGCCAGCGCCAGTAGGCGTCGGTGGCGCCCTTAACGCCATCGGCGAAGACCTCCTTGGAGACTTCGGGCCACCAGACCTCGCCAGTGGTGTCGTTGACACAGACGGCGTTCTTCTCGCCGTTCCACCTCTTGCGCAAGGCGTAGAACGACGGCGCGGGGCGCGACTCGCCGGTCTCGCGGTAGCGCTCGAGGTCGCACTTGATCCGCTCGAGGGTCCAGTTGAAGGCGAAGCGACGAGCCCCGAAGAAACGAGCGATGTGAGCCGCTTGCTCGACGGTGGGATCGAGGGCGAACGTGAACGCTTGGACTATCTGGCCCTCGGGCGGGCAGTATCTACGCGGCATCGAATTCTTCCTGAACTGTCGCAAGGGTCTTCGACGCTCGATGGGCGGCTGCCCGTCGGCCATAGAGGCGAGCGCAGAACGACGTCACCACCTCAGTCTTGTCACGAACAAGGTCGTCGTCGACTTCTGTGTCGTCGACCACCACCAGGCGTCGCCTGTTGGTCCCCAACGAAGCGACGACATACTCAGAGCCAAATCTTGCGAAGCGGTCCAGGTGTTCGACGATGATGGTCGTGACCGTCGTGTCGGACAGGAGCCGCAGGAACTTGCGGCGCTGGCCGTTGAGGCCGGAGCCGACTTCGGTCACGACGCGGTCAATCGAGTGGCCGTTCGTTGTCGCCCACGTGGTGACTCGCGCCACTTGGCGATCAAGGTCACCACGCTGATCAGCTGACGCGACCCGGGCGTAAATGACGGTCGATCCGCTCAGCGATATCCAGGTTTCGAGATCGCCGACGAGAATCAAGCGCCCGACCTGACGCACGGGCACAGGCGACGTCCCCTCTCGGAACCACCGATAGGCGGTCTGGGGATGGACCCCTTGTCGGACCGCCCACTCGCTCAAATTCATTGCTACGCAGTGTTGCGGAGTGGTGTGACATCAGTTGCTTGCCCCTCGTCGGCTTCACGAGCGCCCAGAGCGCGGGGGCCGCGGGAGATTACGACCGAATGATCTGGACCGACCCCTCGGGCCACCGGTTCTTCGGCGTGTGGCCCTATCGCCTCTCCGAGGTCACCTCACCCGCGACGTACGCGGACGGACGCTGGCACTCGGTGGTGGCGACCTGGGGGCCCGCCGGGCAGGACCTCTACGTCGACGGGTCGCTCGTCGCCTCGACTCCGGCGTCGCCGGTCTACACCTACGCGGGCTACTGGCACCTCGGATTCGCCTACACCTCCTCTTGGTCCGACGCACCGACGTCGGACTACTTCAAGGGCGACCTCGCCGACGTCGCGGTCTATCCGAGTCAACTGAGCGCCAGCCAGGTCGCGAGCGTCTCCTCGGCGACCAGTTACTCCGCCGAGTCCCACGCCGTCCTCGCCCTCGCTCCCACGTCGTTCTGGCCCCTCGACGCCGGCGCGTAACCACGAACGCGCGTCGCGCAAGCGACGCCCCTCGTCGTCGCTTCATCGACGCCTATGTCGTCATCGACCTTGCGCCACGCCAGGCCCCGGCCGACCCGCGAACGAGAAGGATCCACCGTCAGGGTCCGTCTCGAAGGATGTGCACACGGCGACGCCAGCGCAGTCATGACGCGTACGACGACGCCCTCTCACGTCGCAGCGTCAGGCGTCTCCTCGGTCGCCCACCTTCGACGAGACGAGTAGTGACGCCACGTCATCACTTGCACGTCCACGCGATCACTGCGCACGCGATCACTGCGCACGCGTTCTCCCTTGCGCGTCGCGGGCGTTCGCTGACCACGCGTGCGACGACCTGCGCGCGGCCGGGTCAGTCCGAGATCCTGACGACGACTGACGGGCGTCGGGTCGACCATCTCACAGATAACTCTCAAGGGCTTCAGTCGAAGGACTAAGGAGCCCCTCATAGCCTTGTGAGTAGTCCAGTGTGCGATATCGCGTCGGACTTCCCGGGTCGATCTCATTTTCGTGACCAGGTGGATGTGCAAGGGCGATGACGAGGCAACCGGCCCGTGATCGCGACGAGTTCAGGCAAGTGTCTTGTCGTGAAAGGAACACCATGGTGTTGATTCGAAGATTCTTAGTGGTATGTGTGGGTCTCGTCACGGCGCTCGGCGCATTGACCGTGCCGGCGGGCGCGGCGCTGCCGGGAGGCGTGCAGGTCCAGGTCGGATTGCCCTTGAACGCGCCCCACGGCGTCGCCGTGAGCTCCTCGGGCGACGTCTTCGTCGCCGACACCGGCAACAACCGGGTGATCAAGATCACCCCCGCGGG
>JAGXBH010000055.1 GCA_018971185.1 Acidobacteriota bacterium | reverse complement strand
GAGGCTCTACGTTTCGCGTGCTGCGTCCGATCGCGGGGGCGATCGACGGCGCCGCGGTAGCCACGACGTCACCAGGCCCCCGACACCGAGGACCGCGATCAACCCGGCCCAGCGTTCGTGGGGCGGTAGGTAGTCGAAGCTCACCGTCGAGGTTCCCGCGGGCAGCGCGATGGTCTCGTCGAGGCCATCGCTCGACGAGATCGGTACCACTTGGCCGTTGACGTGGGCGGTCCAGCCATCCATCACCAGTTCGCGACGGGTGAGCGTCGTCGCGCGAGGACAGCTCGCGACCACGCGGTCGAGTGCGACGTCGGAAAGGCTGCACGCACCTGAGGCCGTGGTGAAGTAGGCGCTGGGGTGCGCGAGCCGGTAAAGCACGATGCGCGCGTCGTGCGCCACCGGGGTGAGTCCGACACCGATCAGCGAGGGAGTGAGGGGCTTACGCGGGGTGAGGACGTAGGCGACACCTTGTGACTCGAAGGCCGAGATGTGCGCCGCCACGTCATTCTCGTTAGCCACCGTGAAGGGCAGGTTGAAGATCCGAGGGTTGGTGGTCGAGGGATCGAGTGTCGACTGGACGTAGTCCGAGAACCTCACCGGCAAGGGGAGGTCGATGGCGTTGATCTCGTTGATCGAGTACTGAGATCCCCAGTTGGGACTGAGGACGCCCAGTGAGATGAACCGACCGGTCCCGAGGTGCTGTTGGAGGTAGCGGATCGAGGTGGCGTGGACCGTGGTCGAAATCGGGCTGCGATACGTCGGCACCGCGAAGAACACCAGTGATTCGAGGGCGATCACGCTCACCGCCAGTCGCGAGAACGCCCGGCCGCCGGCGAAGCGCAAGCCCGCCGCGAGGGTCACGAGACCGGCGAAGGGAACGAGGATCATCAGTGTCACCACCGCGCGATTGGTCCCCGTACTGTGTCCGCCCCAGGGGGTCACGACGACGAGCCCGGCCAAAGCCACGACGCTCACGATGAGCATCGCCCACCCGGCCCGGCGCCGACGCGCCGCGAGGTCGATGAGGTCGCTGAGGCCCAGGATGGCCAGGACGATCGCGGCCAGTTCGACGGTGGGCCAGATGTAGCGGGTGAAGGACACCTGGCGCACGAAGGGGATCAGGTTCCACGCCCGGCGCACCTCGAGGATGTTGAGGACGCCGGCCAGCACCGCCGCGAGCCAACCGACCAGGAACAGTCGCAGCGGACGCAGACGCGCGCCGACGGCGCCGACGATCGCGAAGACCGCGACGGAGGCGGTGACGTAGCCCAGGACTCCGCTCGGCGCGGACGTGGTGCCGCCGAGTAGGGTGCCGCCGAGGTAGGGATTGACGAGTAGGGCCAACGAGCGAAGTGGCGTCGTCGCGGTCGCGAAGGTGGTATTGCTGGTCGCGTGCTGACCGAGGTTGGCGACGCGGGCGAAGTCGCCGAAGGCGACCAGGACCGGGAGGGAGATGGCCAACCCGACGCCGCCCCCGAGGAGGAGGTGCGCCGCCGCTTCTCGACGTCGCGTCCGCTCCAGGCTCCCGAGACGAGTGAGTGCCCACCCCACGGCGAGAAGAGTGTCGAGGTAGGCCACCTCGGGGAAGCCCGCGTAGATGGACATGGCCAGCGCGACGGCCACCAACGTCCAGCCGGCGCGCCGAGCGGGCCCGTCCCTCCCCGTCACCACCTCGACGCCCAGGAGGAGCATCGGCAGGAAGGCGACGGGGTTGACCACGGCGTTGCCGATCCAGGCGAACGTGCCGTTGAGGGCGAAGACCAGACCACCCAGAGTGGCCAGGGTCGTCCTCACCCCGAGGCGGCGAAGGAGGAGGTACGTCGAGAGTCCCGCGATCACCTCGAGGGTGACGTGGAAGAAGAGGAGACCGGCGGGGAGGATGAACAAGATGACGAGGGGAAAGAGCGCAGCGGCCTGCATCTCGCCGGCGAGGGGCTGTCCCATCCCTTCGAAGTAGTTCCACCACGGCAGATGACCGTGGATGAGGTCCATCGCGGCCGCGTGTCCGAGTGGCTGGGTGATGAACCCCACGCTCGGGTCGACGGTGGGCAGTCCGCAGGTCCAGAGGCACGAACGAGACGTGATCCCCGCCGTCCACCACAGCGGACTCGATTCGTAGCCGAGGAGGAGGTAGGCACCGTTGGCGATCACGACGGCGGCCACGATCACGAGGGCCGATCTCACGATGGGACGAGCTAGTCGCGTCTGCGCCCATTCCGTGGCCGAAGTTCTGGTCGATGACTGGACCGATGCCTGGACCGATGCCTGGACCGACGACTTGGCGCGAGATGCCACCGGCTCATCGTAGTGAGCGATCCCGACACCCCCGGGGCACCGGGGGATCGTCGTGACGCTCACGACGGCGACACGGCGTCCTTACCACGTGACGATGGCGCCGACGTTCACGTCGGCGCCATCGTCGCATTGCTCCAGAGTGGGCCTCCGGGACGGGCCGGCCTCGCGACCTCGCTATGCAGCGTGTTCGAGTTCCCTCTTGTCGGTGTCGACCGGCCTAGCGTCGATGCGAACGGTCGGAGCGACCGGAGCGGACGTGGAGCGGGACTTGGACTGCTGCTTCATGGCGACCAACAGGGGTACGGTGGCCACCGCGATGGCGAGTCCGGCGAATGGAATGCTCAGTAGTGCGATGTTCATCTTGGCTTTCGTTGGGGTGACTCTCACACCAACTTTCCTCCTCGTTACATTTGTACCGGCCTCAAGTTATGGAACGGCAAGGCGAGCGCCATACCTCGGCTAGGGCTTCGTCAGAATCACCTAAGGAAGTTCGAAGAGGACTCTGAGGACGTCGCTCGCTGCGTCGCCGCGCGCTGCAGCACGCCGTGGGTGTCGTCAATATGCTGTACCAATGGCGGTCGCGCGCATCCTGGTCGTCGATGACGAGGTGCACTTGCGCACTCTGGTGCGGCCCTACCTCGAGGCCGACGGCTACGAGGTGCTCGAGGCGGGGGACGGTCCGAGCGCGCTGGCGTCGATCGAGCACGACAACATCGACCTGGCGATCATCGACGTGATGCTGCCGGGGTTCGACGGCATCGAGCTCGTCAAGAGGGTCCGCGAGACGAACGACCTGCCGATCATCCTGCTCACCGCGCGACGCGAGGAGGGTGACCGTATCGCGGGACTGCGCCTCGGCGCCGATGACTACGTCACCAAGCCCTTCTCGGTGCCCGAGCTCGTCGCCCGCGTCGGGGCCAACCTTCGCCGCAAGATGACGACGGGCGACGCGACCGAGGAGCCGCTCGTGATGGGCGATATCGAGGTCGAGGTCGGGGCGCGCGTGGTGACGGTGAAGGGACGCGAGGTCGACTTGACCCGTCGGGAGTTCGACCTGCTCGTGGCGTTGATGCGTCGCCCCAATCGGGTGATCTCACGCACGGAGCTGCTGAACGCAGCGTGGCCCAGCACCTATTACGTCGAGAAGACGGTGGACGTCCACCTGGCGGGACTGCGCAAGAAGCTCGGTGACGCCCTGCGCGTCAGTTCGGTGCGCGGCGTCGGGTATCGCCTCGAGTCCTCGTGAGACTTCGCCTCCGCCTCTCGCTTCGCTCGCGGGTGATCGGCGTGGGCGTCGTCACCACCGTGGTAGCGCTCATCGTCACGTTCTTGATCGCCGGAACGATCGGGTCGAGTCGCAACGCGCTCAATCAGAGGAACGAGAACACCGCGACGATCAATCTCATCGCGCGGTTCCTGGACTCGGGGACGCACGTGTCGATCTCGCAGTTCAGCGAGCTGCTGCTGGCCGAGAACCAACGCGCGACCCTCACGATCAACGGTCACACCACGGTGGTGGGTGACCCCCTCAAAAGCGTGGAGAATCCGGTGTCGATGACGGTTCGCGTCAGCGGCGGGACCCTGACGATCGCCAGCCCTCTGGACAATCGCCTGGACCCACCCATCTACATCGTCCTCATCACCTTCGGGGTACTCCTCGTGGTGCTCGGGAGCCTCTTCCTCGCCAATCGATCGGTGAACCGCCAGACCAGGAGTCGCGTGGACGACGCCGTGCGCGCGGCCGAGCGGGTGTCCCTCGGGGACTTCACCGCCCGCATCGGCTCAGGGGGTCCGGAGGTCCTGGTCCGTCTGGGTTCGGCCTTCGACGCGATGGCGAGTCGCCTCGAGTCCATCGATCGCGAACAGCGCGAGTTCCTCGCCGACCTGGCGCACGAGATCGCGACGCCCATCCAGGCCCTCTCGGGATTCTCCCAGGGGGTCATCGATGGGACCATCCCCATCGAAACGGCCCGCGAGGCCATCGAGAGCCAAACCGCTCGCCTGTCGGAACTGCTCGATGAGCTCACGCAGTTGCGCAGTCTCGACGCCCCCGGTGAGGGCCATTTCGACGAGGTGGACCTCCACGCGCTGGTCCACTCACTCCACAAGGAGTTCGAGCCCACCGCGAGCGCGGCGGGAGTCGACCTGCAGTGTCACAGCGAGCACGTGAACCTCGTGACCGACCAGAAACTCGTCGAGACGGTGCTGCGCAACTTCGTGACCAACGCCCTGCGCTACACCCCGCGTGGTCAGCGCATCGACATCGGCTGTCGCGTCGTGCACCGACAGGTCGTGCTGTCGGTCGCCGACACCGGCATCGGCATCGCGCCGGAGCACCAGCAGCGGATCTTCGACCGATTCTTCCGCACCGCCGAAGCGCGTGATCGGATCAGTGGTGGCACCGGACTCGGGCTCACCATCGCGCGTCGCGCGGCGCACAGTCTCGGCGGTCATATCGAGCTCGAGAGCGAGCCCGGTCGCGGCAGCGACTTCCGCCTCGTCCTGCCGCAGAATTCCTCAGCGTCGCGGTGACGCGGTGATCAGCGTACGGTCGGTGGTAAGGGGCGCGCCTCGCTAGATTGAGAAGTCGTCGCCGGACCAGATTCCGGCCGCGGAAGGTCGCACCTCGTGGGCGCGTCCGCGCACGCCGATCTCCTCCTCGACGTCGTGGAGTCGCTCGAAGAGAGACTCGAGGCTGAGGCCCACCGGGTCGGGGACGAGTTCGCTCGCGACGATCTTGAAGGTGGGATTCTTCGCGTCGCTCGAGCGCGCGATGACGCGTCCCGGGATGCCCACCACCACGGAATTGGCCGGAACGGAGTTGACCACGACGGCGTTCGCCCCGACGCGGCTGTCGTCGCCGATGGTGATGGGGCCCAGGACCTTCGCCCCGGCCCCGATGATCACCCGATTCCCGATGGTCGGATGGCGCTTCTCGTGGGTCAGGCTCGTTCCACCCAGGGTGACCCCCTGGTAGATGGTGACGTCATCGCCGACGACGGCGGTCTCACCGATCACGACGCCCAGGGCGTGGTCGATGAAGACTCCTTCGCCCAAGGTCGCGGCCGGGTGGATGTCGACGCCGGTGAGGGCCCGCGCGAGCGAGGCGACGACGCGCGCCGCGAACCGCAATCGGCGTCGCCAGAGCGCGTGCGCGACGCGATGGGCCCACAGGGCGTGCAGTCCGGGGTAGGTGAGGGCCGTCTCGAGGGTGCCGCGCGACGCCGGATCGCGCTCCGTGATCGCGAGAAGGTCGTGACGAAGTCGCGACAGCACTAGTCCGTGAGTCCGGCGAAGAGCGGCGTCGAGAGGTAGCGTTCGCCGAAGGAGGGCACGACGACCACGATCTGCTTGCCCGCGTTCTCGGGCCGGTGGGCGACCTGCGTCGCGGCCCACAGGGCGGCCCCGGAGGAGATGCCCACGAGGAGGCCCTCCTCGTGGGCCGCGCGGTGCGCCGTGGCGAACGCGTCCTCGTTGGCGACTGGGATGATCTCGTCGATGACGTCGGTGTTGAGGACGTCAGGCACGAAGCCCGCGCCGATGCCCTGCAAGGGGTGGGGTCCCTTCACCCCGCCCGAGAGGACGGGTGACGCCGCGGGCTCCACGGCGATCACTTGGACGCCCGGCTTGCGCGCCTTGAGGACCTCGCCGACCCCCGTGATGGTGCCCCCGGTGCCGACCCCGGCGACGAAGATGTCCACCCGGCCCTCGGTGTCGTTCCAGATCTCCTCGGCCGTCGTGTCGCGATGCACCTGGGGGTTGGCCGGGTTCTCGAACTGCTGGGGGATGAAGTAGCGCGAATCGGCCGCGGCGAGTTCCTGGGCCTTGGCGATCGCCCCGGCCATCCCGTCGGGTCCGGGGGTCAGGAACAGTTCGGCACCGTAGCCGCGGAGGAGGGCACGACGCTCCTGGCTCATCGACTCGGGCATGGTGAAGGCGCAGCGGTATCCCTTGGCCGCGGCGACCATCGCCAGGGCGATGCCGGTGTTGCCGCTCGTGGGCTCGAGGATGATCGTGTCGGGCCCCAGGAGACCGGCGCGCTCGGCGGCGTCGATCATCGCGAGTCCGATGCGGTCCTTGACCGAACCCCCCGGGTTGAAGAACTCGAGCTTCGCCAGGATCTCGGCGTCGGCGCCCGCGTGCAGCTTGTTGATGCGAACGAGGGGAGTGTTACCGATGAGCTCGGTGATGCTGTGGGCGATCTTGGTCATGGCGGTCCTTACTCGAAGTGTCACCTAGGACCTTAATGACCAATCTCGACAAGGGTGGTCGACTTTGGACCGAGGACCTCGCGTGACCCCCGGAGCCGTCCGCGGGTCACGCGAAGGTGCGAGGGCACCGTCGCGTCGCACCGCGACCCACGCCTGGTCCGTGAACGCCGGGCGTCGCACTGACTGATGCGTCGCGGCCTCGCTTCGCCGGCGCGCGCCGAGCCCCCGGGGCGAATTCTCGCGCGACCTCGAGGCGTGTGACTTCTTACGCCTCTCCTAATGGCGAGGGATATGCTACGAATCCTGAGGGGGTGTCGCGACGCATCGGGGAGCACGCGAGACCCGCATGAGGAGGTCAGGGTGTCGGAAGGTCGCGCAGACGTCGCGCGGGTCCCGTCCGTCGCCACGTACGAGGACCTGCTCGACGTGGCGAGCAACCTCCGCTGGACCTGGAAGATCGACGCGCGTCGCCTCTTCGCGGCGCTCGACCCGAACGCCAGCCCCGGCGCGCTCGAATGGCCACAGCAACTGCTCCTCGGACTCGGACGCGAACGGGTCAGCGCGCTGCTCGCCTCGGATCCCGGCGCCGCGCAGCTCGCCAATTCCGTGGTGACCAACTTCCGCTCCTACTTCGCCCAGAGCGCCACCACGTGGTTCGCGACGCACCACCGCAGTGAGCGCGACCAGACCATCGCCTTCTTCGCCGCTGAGTTCTCCCTCACCGACTCCCTCCCGATCTTCGCCGGGGGGCTCGGGACGGTGGCGGCGGAGCAACTCAAGGCGGCCAGCGCGCTCGGGATACCCCTGGTCGGGGTCGGACTGCTCTATCGGGGCACGTCGCACCAGTGGCTGGACCGTGAGGGCCGTCAGCACGAGGCCTGGGACATGATGTCGCCCGACAAGATGCCCATCGAGCGCGCACGTGACCCCCAGGGCCGCGAGATCCAGGTCACGGTCTCGCTCCCGGGTCGCGATATCCAGGTCGCCGTCTACCGTGCCCGGGTCGGGCGCAACCAGCTGATACTCCTCGACAGCGCCGTCGCGACCAACGACGAGGTCGACCGGATCCTCACGACGCGCCTCTACGACTCGGACCTCGAGACGCGTCTGTCCCAGGAACTGATCCTGGGCATTGGCGGGGTGCGGGCCCTCGCGGCCCTGTCGATCGAGCCCGAGATGCTCCACCTCAACGAGGGGCATTCCGTCTTCGCCATCCTCGAGCGGATCCGCCGGGTGATGGCGCACGAGGGCCTGAGTTTCGAGGAGGCGCAACTCGCGGTGCGACCAGGGCTCCTCTTCACCACGCACACCCCCGTCGCCGCCGGTCACGACTACTTCCCCGACGAGCTCGCGCGCCGTTACTTGGCGCCCTACGCCCGTCAATTGGCCACGTCGCTCGACTCGTTGGTGGCGCTGGGACGCGTGACGCCCGAATGGGAGGGTGACACCTTCTGTCCGACCGTTTTCGCCATGCGCATGGTCGGGCACCGCAACGGGGTCTCGCGACTGCACGGACGCGTCACGCGCGAGCAGTGGTCCGTTCTCTGGCCGCGGGTGCCCCTCGAGGAGGTCCCGGTGGGTCACGTCACCAACGGCGTGCACCTCGAGTCCTGGGTCACGGGACCCTTCAGTGAACTGTTGACCTCGGCCGTGGGCGCCCAGTGGCAGACCACGCCCGGCGATCCCGTCATGTGGTCCAAGATCGTCGACGCCCCCGACGCCGAGCTCTGGCGGGTGAAGAACGAGGCGCGCGCCGACCTGGTGGAGTTCGCGCGGCGCCGGGCCCGAAAGGACCTGGCGCGACGCCATTCCCCCGCCGAACGAGTGGCCGCGGTCTCGGTGCTCGATCCCGAGCGTCTGACGATCGGCTTCATCGGTCGCTTCGTGGCGTACAAGCGCCCCACTCTGCTCCTGCGCGACCCCGCGCGCCTGGCGCGGATCTTGAAGGACCCGCGACGTCCGGTGCAGATCGTCTTCGCCGGCAAGGCGCACCCCAACGACGAGGGCGGTAAGCAACTCCTGCGCGACATGATCGAGTTCGCGGTGACCTACGACGTGTCCGATCGCGTCGTCTTCATCGTCGACTTCGACACGACGCTCGACCGTCACCTGGCCCAGGGCGCGGACCTCTGGCTGAACACGCCGCGCCGTCCTCTCGAGGCCTGCGGCGTGGGGGGGATGAAGGCGGGGATGAACGGTGCGCTGAGCTTCTCGACCATCGACGGATGGTGGGATGAGGCCACGCACGACGCGGACCCGCAAGCGGCACCCATCGGCTTCTCGATCGGTACCGACCTCGACTACGAGGACGAGGCGCTGCAGGACGAGCTCGACGCGACGTCGATCTACGACGTTCTCGAGAATGAGATCGTCCCGCGCTTCTACGACCGAGACGCGCGCGGCGTGCCCACGAAGTGGTTGGCGTCGGTCAAGCAGTCGATGTCGACCCTCGCGCCGACGTGGGACTCTTTGAGGATGACGCGTGACTACACCGAGTCGTACTACCTGCCCGGTATCGCCCGGGCCGCGCAGCTGCGCGCGGGGGGCGCCACCGCGGCGCGCGAGCGAGCGCGCGACCTACGACGCGTGCGCGCCGCCTGGGGCCAGGTGCGCGTCGAGGTGGGCGAGGTCTCGGCGGCGGCCCCGCGTCGTCGCGTGGCCCTGCACGTGGCACTGGGTGACCTGGAGCCCGCGGACCTCGCGGTGCAGCTCTGGGTGGACGACGGATCGCGGGGCCGCGCGATCGAGGCCACGCTGGTGGACCGCGTGGGGCCGCGGGCGCGCTACGAGGCGCACGTCGAACTCGACGCGCACACCGACGTCAGCCTCGCGGGGCGCGTGCTCCCCTCGAAGATCTACACCGACGGCGAGGTCCTGCCGGGAATGATGACCTGGTCGTGAGTGACGGCGCGATCCCCGACGCCCTCGCCACGCTGGCCGCGGCCCGCGGCGTCGAGACGCGCTACGTCGACGGACGCGGTCAGGAGCGCCGCGCCACGGTCGAGTCACTGATGGGCATCCTCAACTCCCTCGGCGACATGGAGACGCTCTCGTCGCCCGCGCAGGCGCCCCAGGCCTTGCGCGCCTATCACCAGGGCCGCGTCGAGCGGATCCTCGAGCCGGTCTACGTGGTGGACGAGGGCGTGAGCGCGGTGGTGGACCTACGCCTGGCGCGCCGGCTGAACAGCTTCGAGTGCCGCATCGAGTTCGAGTTCGGGGGCGAGACCTCCTGGTCGGTGCGCACCGACGAGATGGCGGTGGTCGCGACCGCGCCGGATGAACCCCGCGCGTGGGGGCTGGCGTTGCCGGCGATGCGCGTGGGCTATCACCGGTTGTGCGTGATCATCGGTCGGCGCATCGTGTGGTCCACCTTGATCGTGCGACCCCTGCGCGGTGTGACCCATCGCTTCTCGCGCGAGTGGCGTGCGTACTCGGTGCAGGCGCCCATCTTCTCGCTGCACTCGCAGCGCTCCTGGGGAGGCGGCGACGTGGGGGACCTCGACGAGTTCGCCCGACTCGTCGCCAACCAGGGGGCGACCGTGGTGTCAACCCTCCCGCTGCTCTCGTCCTTCGGTCCCCACGACTTCGAGGCGAGCCCGTACCGACCGGTGAGCCGGCGATTCTGGAACGATCGGTGGATCGCCCTGGACCAGGTGGAGTTCCTCTCGCGTTCACCCGCGGCGCAATCACTCATGAGTGACACCTACTCACCGATGTACCGGTCGTCGTGGGCGCGCGGGGGCCACGTCGACGGCGCCGAGGCGTTCCGCGCCAAGCGTCACGTGATCCAGGCGTGGGCGGCCACGCAGTCGGAGTTCATGGCCCTCTACGAGAACGGGCTGCGCTCGTACGTCACCGAACATCCTGAGGTCAACGACTACGCGCGGTTCCGTGCCGCGGGGGAGCGCTTCGGTCGCGACTTTCGCCACTGGCCCTCGGTGGCGAGGTCGGGTCTGCTGCGTTGGAACGACGTGGACCCGACCCTCGTGCGCTACCACCTCTTCGCCCAGTGGATCATCGACTCCCAGATGTCGGACCTGTCGCGCCGTCTGGCCCAACGCGGCCAGACCTTGCAACTCGACATTCCCATCGGGGTGCACCCCGACGGGTACGACGTGTGGAAGAACCCCTCGGAGTACGTCTCGGCGACGTCGATCGGCGCTCCCGCCGACGACCTGACGACCGAGGGTCAGACCTGGGGCTCACCCCCACTGCACCCCGCGCGGATCCGCGAGAACGCCCACCAGCAGTTCCGCGACGCGCTGCGCTGCCACATGCGGGTGGCCGGTGTGGTGCGCATCGATCACGTGATGGGTCTGCAGCGACTCTTCTGGGTGCCCGACGGGGCCAGCGCCCGCGACGGGCTCTACGTCAAGATGCCCTTCCACGAACTGCTCGCGATCGTCGCCATCGAGGCCCAGCGTCACGGCTGCGACGTCGTGGGCGAGGACCTCGGCACGGTCGACGGCGACCTGCGCGAGGCCATGGCGCACGAGGGCCTGCGTCGGACGTACGTGGCGCAGTTCGCCATCGGCGAGGAGTCCCTCGACGAGGTGCCCGCGGGGGCGGTCGCCTCGTTCGGCACCCACGACACCGCCACCTTTCTCGGGTGGTGGGGGGAGGCGGACCTGGACGAGCGCGTCGCGGTGGGGCAGCTCAGCGCCGACGCCGCGGTCCCCGCGCGCGCGCAGCGTCGTCACGACCGCGACCGGCTGGTGCGCGCGCTGGGTCTGGACCCGGACCGGGCGGGCGAACCGGGCGTCGGGCCCGCGCGGGTGCTCGACGCGGTGCACGCCGCGCTGGCCGACTCCGACGCGGGATTGGTGATGGTCCAGGTGGAGGACCTGCTCGAGATGGCGAC
>JAGXBH010000054.1 GCA_018971185.1 Acidobacteriota bacterium | reverse complement strand
TCGAGGCACGAGAACGTCGCGACGCTGGTGCGCGGGTGCGCCGGATGGGCCTTGACGATGACGCTGCAGCCCGCCGCCAGGGCGGAGGCCGTGTCCCCGCCGGGAACCGAGAACGCCAGGGGGAAGTTGGACGCACCGAAGACGCCGATCGCGCCGAGCGGCTCGAGTTGACGGCGAAGGTCCGGCAGGGGGCCCATCGGTGAGTCGTAGGGGTGATCGATGCTGGCCTCGAGGAAGCCGCCGTCACGCACCACGTCGGCGAAGAAGCGGAACTGGAAACAGGTACGCGTGAGCTCGCCGCGAAGTCGAGTGGGTCCGAGGCCGGTCTCGGCGTCGGCGAGGTCGATGATCTCCTCGGCGTCGGCGTCGAGGTGGCGCGCCATCGCCTCGAGGAGCTCGGCACGCCACGACAGGGGACGACGGGCCAGTTCGGCGACGGCTCGGGCCGCGGTGGCGCAGATCTCGCGGACCTCGGCGTCGCTGGTCTCGACCAACTCGGTGGACACGGGCACGCCCGTCGTGGGGTTGTCACTCTGAATGGTCACGTCACTCCTTGATGGTGGGTCGGATCACGGGGGCGCCGCGGACGCCGACGTCGACGCTCGAGAGCGAATGCCCGCACAGCGAGACGAGGGCGAGGCGATCGAGACGATCGCCGTAGAACGCGACGTTGGTCGGCGAGAGGACGAACTCACCCGTCCAGTCGTCGATGAGGAGTTCCAACTCGCCGCTCGCGCGCAACCGCCACACCTGGTTGGGCTGATAGCACGAGACGTAGAGGTTGCCCTCGACGTCGAACGCCAGACCGTCGGGCACGCACCGCGACAGGCGCACCACCAGTTCGGGCGCGCCGCCGTTCAAATCGACGCGCCAGACCCCCGGTAGCGAGGACGCGACGTAGTAGAGGTGACCCGCGTACACGCTCAGGCCATTGGCGTACTGCACCGCGGGCAGGTCCAGGCGTCGGCTCGACGCGTCGGGCGAGATGGCGACGATCGAACCGGTCGGCTCGAGGAAGGATCCCGAGTCCGAGACGTAGAGGGTCCCGTCGGGGCCGAACGCGGCGTAGTTCGGGTAGTCGATCGCGGGTCCGTAGCGCGTGGGCGCGCCGCGGTGGTCGAGGCGCCACACCGTGTGATGGCCCACGTCGCACGCGTAGAGCACGCCCGCCGCGTCGAGGGCGACGCCGAGCAGCGTGGCGCCCTCGATCTGGTGGGTCACCTCGACGTTCCCGTCCGGGGTGATCGAATAGATCTGGCCCGCCTCTCCCCCGGCCCAGAGACACCCCCGGTCGGGGTCCCAGCACACCCCCTCGGCGTGGTCGAGGTCGGTGGCGATCGTCGCCAGGTCCAGTGCGTCCTCCACGTACTCGCTCATCGCGACCTGCGCAAGGACTCGCCGGTCTGGGCGTCGAAGAAGTGCAGGTTGTCGGGATTGAGCGTCAGGTCGACGCGACCGCCCACCGCCACGTGGGCGCGCGCCCCGAGTCGCGCCACGACGCGCGAGGAGTGTCCACCGCTCGCGGCGTCGTCCTCGCTCACGATGGCCTCCTCCCCGCCGAAGCTCACGTGCGCGAGGATCTCCGAACCCAGGGCCTCGCGCAAGGTCACCGTGGCGCTGATGCGCCCCTCGGCGTCGGGGGAGGCGACGATGAGGTCCTCGGGTCGCACCCCCATCACCACCGGTCCCGAGACCACCTCGTCGAGCCGATGCGACGCGCGATAGTGGGCGGGCACCGCCACGCTCTGGTCGCCGAAGCGCGCACGAAGGGCCCCGTCGACCTCGACGAGGGTGGCACTCAGCAGGTTCATCGGCGGCGAGCCGATGAACCCGGCGACGAAGGAGTTGACGGGGTGGTCGTAGAGGTCCTCGGGGGTGGCCACCTGCTGAAGGACGCCGCCGCGCATCACGGCCACCCGGTCACCCATGGTCATGGCCTCGGTCTGGTCGTGGGTGACGTAGATCGTCGCGACCCCGAGCAGACGCTGGATGCGCGAGATCTCGGTGCGCATCTCGACGCGCAACTGGGCGTCGAGGTTCGACAGTGGTTCGTCCATCAAGAACGCCTGGGGCTCGCGCACGATGGCGCGGCCCATGGCGACGCGCTGACGCTGGCCACCCGAGAGCGCCTTGGGCCGGCGATCGAGGTACTCGCTCAGTCGCAGGATCTGGGCCGCCTCCTCGACGCGTCGCCGGATCTCGTCCTTGGCGACGTTGCGGATCTTGAGCGCGAAGCCCATGTTCTCACCGACGGTCATCTGCGGGTACAGGGCGTAGTTCTGAAAGACCATCGCGATGTCGCGGTCCTTGGGCAGGACGTTGTTGACGACCCGCCCCCCGATGGAGATCGTCCCGTCGGAGATCTCCTCGAGTCCGGCGATCATCCGCAGGGCCGTCGTCTTGCCACAGCCCGAGGGGCCCACCAACACCATGAACTCCCCGTCGGCCACGTGCAACGACAGGTCCTGCACCGCCGTGTTGCCCCCGGGGTACACCTTGGCCACCCGGTCGAAGATGATCTCAGCCACGGTCCATTCCCTCCACCATTCTCCTTACTCGCGTCATCGGTCGATGCCCATCGTCAGTCCCCGGACGAGGAAGCGCTGAAAGACCAGGTAGACGATCATCGCCGGCAGGGCCGAGACGAGCGATCCCGCCATCAACAGGGGTATCGAGGTCGTGTGTCCGGCGGCGAGCGCCGCCAGGCCCACCGTGATCGTCCGCTCACCGGGGTTCTGCAGGAACAGCAGTCCCACGAGGAGGTCGTCCCAGATCTGGATGAACTGCAGCACGGTGACCGTGGCGATGGCCGGGAGGGCCATCGGCAGGGCGAGGCGCCACAGGACGCCCCAGTACCCCAGGCCGTCCACGATCCCCGCCTCGATCAGCTCATCGGGGATGCGCCGGAAGTACGTGGTGAAGAGGAAGATGGAGAACGGGGTCCCCAGCGCCGCGTAGACCACCACCGCGCCCAAGTAGTTGTTCGTGAGTCCGGTCTTGGCGATGTTGACGAACTCCGGGATCAGGATCGCCTGCAACGGCACCATCATGGCGCTCACGATGGCGAGGAACATGATGTTGCCGCCGCGGAACTGCAACTTGGCGAAGGAGAAACCCGCCATCACCCCGATCACCAGGATGATCGCGATCGACAAGGAGCACACCACCGTCGAATTCCACAGTTCCTGCCAGATCGGCAGATTGGCGTTGATCTGGCGCCAGGTCTGCGTGGAGGACCCGTGGCCGATGAGGTACTGGGCGTTCGTCTTGAAGCTGACCAGGATCATCACGGCGAAGGGGTAGAGCATGACGATCGCCATGAGGACCATGGCCGCGAAGATCAGCGAGCGTCCGAGGCGCCGCCGCGCCAGGGAGCGCGTCGCCACCGACGTCACGCGCGCGGGCGCCACGGGGGTCGTCGAGGCGCTCACGATTCCTTGGCCCCGATCAGGCGCAGCTGGACGATCCCCACCAACGCGGTGATGACGAAGAGGATGATGCCATAGAGCGCCGCCGTGCCGAACTGGCTCTGGTTGAAGCCCGTCTGATAGACGAGGAACTCCATGGTCGTGGTCGAGTACCCCGGTCCGCCGCCGGTCATGACGAAGATGAGCGAGAACAACGCCGAGAAGGCCGAGATCACGGTCATGACGAAGGCCAGCTGGATGAAGCGGCTCAGGTGCGGCAAGGTGATGTGGCGGAAGATCCGCCACGCCCCGGCACCGTCGATGCGCGCCGCCTCCTCGAGGGAGGGGTCGAGGGTCGCCAGGCCGGTGAGGAACAACATGGTGTTGGTGCCGATCATCGAGAAGATGAAGGTGATACCGAGGGCGATCAGGGCCTCGTTCTCCTGACCGAGCATGTTGGTGTGCACGGCGCCCAGACCGACGTCGGACAGGAGCGAATTGAGCGTGCCCGAGTAGGCGAAGAAGTGCTCGGCGACCAGTCCGATCACCACCCAGGAGATGGCCGTGGGCAAGAAGTAGATGGAGCGGAAGATCTTCCAACCGGCCACGCGCTGGTGCAGCATCACCGCCACCAACAGCGGGATCCCGAGGGCGAAGGGGACCGAGAGGAGCAGCTCGGCGTTGTTCTTGAGTGCCGTCCACATGGTCGGGTTGTGGAAGGCCTGCGTCCAGGCCGAGGGGCCCACCCACTGGGTGCTCAAGCCGTCCCAGTTGGTGAAGGAGTAGTACACCGCCTGGGCGATGGGGTAGGCGATGAGGAGGCCAACCAGCGCGAGTGCGGGGATCACGAGCAGGACCCCCACGCGGCGGCGGCGCCTGACCAGCAGGGACGCGGGCGGTCGTCGTCGCGCGCTGCTCGACGCGCTGAGTGAGGCGCTGAGGCTCATGGTCGTGGCTTTCTGACGGGCGAGGACCGGCCGACGCGCGTCGCGCGTCGGCCGGTCTCCCACCGAGTTTTATCCGGCGTACTGCGAACCGCGCTGCGACGCGGGGTAGGCGTTGAGGACCTGGGCCATCTTCGACAGAGCGGCGCTCGGCGACGTCTGACCGCTCAGCACCGTGGGCAGCTCGGTCGAACCGGCGTTGACCACGTTGACCTGGGTCACGTTGTCGAGCATCGGGTACACCGCCATGTGCTGCTTGGTGACGAAGTTCAGCATCTGCTGGTTCACCGGGTTGCTCGTGGTGGTGCCCTTGATGTCGGGGATGAGTCCGGCGGCGTTGATGATGGCCGCGGCCTGGGGCGTGGTCATGAAGGCGAGGAACTTCATGTCGTCGGCCTTGTGCTGTGAGTACGACATCGCGCTGATGCCGTCACCGGGGAACTGCACCACACCGCGGATGGGCTTGACCGAGAAGGGGGGCACGAAGGCCGCCACGTTCGAGCCCATGGCCTTGGTGTACTGCTGGGTGTCCCACGTCCCGTCCATCAGCATGGCGGCCTTACCCGTCTCGAAGTCCTGGATGTTGTTGGTCTTGGTCAGGACGTCGGGGTTCGTGCAGCCCATGGACTTGAGTTTGGCCCAGTTCGCCAGGGCCGTGACGTTGGCCGGCGCCGTCCACTTGATCGAGCCGTTGTAGAGGCCCTTCCACTGGTTGACCGAGTAGTTGCCGATCATCATGTAGCTCATGTCGTACCACGGGTAGAACTCCGCCCCCAGGGCCTGACCGCCGTTGCCGTAGGTGAAGGGGGTCACGCCGATCTTCTTGAGCGCGGTGCACGCGGCGTAGAGCTGGTTCCAGTCGGTCGGCACCGACTTGATGCCCGCCTTGGCGAAGAGCTTCTTGTTGTAGAACCCGATGTAGAACTGGGTCTCCAGGGGCATCACCAGCGGGTTGCTCGCCCCCTTGAGCTGGGGCGACATCCAACTGAGACCCTCCATCTTCGCCAGGTCCGCCGCGGGCACTCCCCCGCTGCCGCCGAGGTTGTCCAGGAAGCTCGAGTACTGCAGCGAGTAGAGACCGGTCCACATGACGGCCATGTCGGGGCCGTTGCGAGTGATGGCGCGCGACTGCAGCAACGAGAAGTAGTTCGACGCCGGCTCCGAGACGACGTTGATCTTGATGCCGGGATTCTTCGCGGTGAAGGCGGTCGCGAGATTCTTCAACGCGACGGCGTTCTGCTCGGTGCCGTAGTTCTCCCATATCGTCAAGGTGGTCGTAGAGCTACCCCACGACGGTGTCGACACCAACACCGTTCCGGTCAAGACAGTCGCGGCCACGATGGCCGAGATGCCCCTCTTTCTGATCATTTTCATATCGGTTCCCCTGCTACTGACGCCCGACCGCCACCTTGACGGTCGTCTCCCTCGTTCAGTGGACGGCTCGCGCGGCCCATTGATCAAGACCTTCCCACCACCGGCTCGATGAGCCGTGGCGTCTCACCCGGCGTGCCGGCCAAGAAGTCGAAGTCGCACCCCTCGGGCGCCTGCATGACGTGGGCGCTGTAGAGCGCGGCGTAGCCGCGCGCGGGGGTCGCGGGCTCGCTCAGCGCGAGGCGGCGCCGCGCGAGCTCCTCGTCGTCCACCTCTAACTCGATCGTGCCGGCGTCGGCGTCCACCGCGATGACGTCGCCGTCGCGCACCAGGGCGATCGGGCCACCGACGGCCGCCTCGGGGGCGACGTGGAGGAACACCGTGCCAAAGCTCGTGCCGCTCATGCGCGCGTCGGTCACGCGCACCATATCGGTGATGCCCCGTGCGATCACGCGCGGCGGCAACGAGACCATTCCCCACTCCGGCATCCCGGGTCCGCCGAGGGGACCCGCGCCGCTCAGCACCAGCACGGTGTCGTCGTCGAGGTCGCGGTCCCCGAGCGCCAGTTCCTCGGCCTCTCGCGCCGAGCGCAGCACGAGGGCCGGACCACGGTGACGAAGGAGGCGCGGTGAGGCGGCGCTGCGCTTGATGAGCGCACCCTGAGGCGCGAGATTGCCGTAGACCACGCGAAGTGCTCCCGCCGGGTCCAGGGCGTCGTCGAGTGAGCGGATGACCGCCCCTGGGATCGCCACGCCCGTCGCGGGACCCGCGAGTTCCCGCTCCGCCTCGGGCGCAACCTGATCCACTACCTGGTCCACTACCTGATCCACTACCTGGGCGATCGTCGCACCCGACGCGGTCGGGGCCGTGACGTCGAGGACGTCGCCGAGGCTTCGCCAGAGGGCCGGGGTCGCGCCGGCGGCGTCGTAATCCTCCATCAGGCCCCGACCCGAGGGCTCGACGTCCACGATCACCGGCACGTGTCGTCCCGCCTCGTCGAAGTCCGCGAGACCTAGGGCGACGCCGCTGCGCCGCGCCATGGCGGTCAGGTGGATCACGGCATTGGTCGAGCCGCCGATCGCGCTCAGCACCCGCGCCGCGTTCACGAAACCGCGGCGCCCGATCGCCGAAGGTCGCACGTCGCGTCGCACCATCTCCACGATGCGCTCACCCACGCGACGCGCCACGTCGAGATGACGAGGATCACCGGCGGGAATCGACGTCGAACCCGGCCAGGCGACACCCAGCGTCTCACAGAGGATCCCCATCGTCGACGCCGTCCCCATGGTGTTACAGGTACCGCGTCCGAGGGTCAGGGCGGCCTCGAGTTGCGCCCACTCCTCGTCGGAGAGTCGACCGGCGCGCCGATCGTCCCACGCGCGCCACAGGTCGGTCCCGGTGCCGATTCGTTGGCCGCGGAAATGAGCGGGGGGGCGCGGTCCCGACATCACGAGCAGCGTGGGGAGGTCGGTGCTGAAGGCGCCCATCAGTCCCGCCGGCACCGACTTGTCGCACGCCGCCAGGACGATGACCCCGTCGAGGGGTTGACTGCGCAGCGATTCCTCCATCTCCATGGCGACCAGGTTGCGATAGAGCATCGCGGCGGGCTTCATCATGTCCTCGCCCAGGCTCATCACCGCGAACTCGACGGCGACCCCGCCGGCCGCCTCGACGCCCGCGCGCAGCGCCGGCACGAGGTCGCGCAGCGGCTGGTTGCAGGGATTGAGGTCACTCCAGGAGTTGGCCAGAGCGATGACCGGCGCGTCGCGCGACGCCCGCGGGTTCCCGCCCATGGCGAGCGCGACCCTCGCGTCGAGGGCCACCTCGCTCTCACCGTCGAGCCACGCCGTGGAGCGAAGATTCATCGGACGGGGACCCCGATGCCCTTGGCCCCCGCCTCGGAGATCGTGACCTCCTCGGACCCGCGCGCGAGCCACTCGAGGGAGATGGCCGCGCGACGCACCTTCTCGCGCACGTTCTCGACGACGTCCGCCATCACCTGGTGACCCGCCGGGTACACCGCGCGCGCGTTGCGCAGGCCGTACTTGGCGTAGAGCGGCGCGGCGACCAGCGCGATCTCACTGAGCTCGTGGCCGCGCACCATCCCGCCCAGGGAGTCGGGCGCCTCCATGTAGAGGTCGATCGGCGTGGCGTCGAGGGCGCGCATCTCGGCGATCTCCTCCAGGGTCACGTCCGAGGGGATGTTGATGGTGGTCATGCCCAACTGGGCGAGTTGACGGAAACTGACCGGATTCGAAGGGGCCAGGACCGCCGAGGACTTGAAGACGATGTCACCGGGCAGTTCGCCGCGGCCGATCATGGCGGCCAGCACCTCCATGAGGCCGGGGTCGGCGATGAGGAATCCTCGGATGCCACACTCGAGGGCCCGCAGCACGTCCTCGAGCGCGTAACGCAACTGGTGCAGTCCTCGCAGGTGGCCCGACAGGGCGCGACCCTCGAGCGAGCGCACCGAGCCACCGACGCCGAACTCCTCGCGAGGTCCGATGAAAAGACTGACCTCGATCCCCCGGTCCGCGCCCATGGTGCTCATCTCGCGCAACTCCGACTCGCTCAACAGCATCGCGCCGCTGCCCTGGGAGACCCGGTGGACCGTGATCGCGTGCGCGTCGGCCGCGGCGATGACCGCCGCCATCGCCGTGGGATTCTCCACCGAGGGGATCTCGACCCTCATCTGCGCACCGTCGGGGAATCGCGCGTCGCTACGCGCCAGTGCCGTGGCGTGCATGCCCACGGTGGCGTCGAGCGCGGCGTTCGCGAGCGGCGTGGCCACCCCCTGGACTTGGTTCACTGGTGTCATGTCGCCCTCTCTTCTCTCAGTCGAAGTACATCGGCCCCCGACGCGTCGCCCGCCAGTCGCGACCAGATCGACGTCGAGGTCACCAGAGCCGGCGCATCACCGCCCACCACGTAGGTGTCCTCGATCTTCGCTCCGCCCGCGAGGCTGGGGTTGAACGCGGTCGCGCAACCCACGGGGATGGGTTCACGCCACCACGGACTGTCCGTGGACGTCGGGGAGAGTTCGAACTCGCGCTGCGCGTAACCGATGGGCCCGCCTTGGAAGTGCTCGCGCCAGGCCTCGGGTTGTCCGACCTCGCGGTATCCGCTCGCCAGTGCCGCGTAGACGTCCCCCCACGTGGCGCCCACCTTCGTGGCGTCGTGGATTCGCGCGCGCACCACCTCGCAACGCTCCATGTCCGACGCCGGCACCTCGTCGCCGACGCTCGCGAGTCGCGTCAGGGCCACGTGCAGTCCGAGGGAGCGGGCGACCACCACCACCATGGCGCTGCGCGCGAGCACGTCGCCGCACAGGACGGGGTGGCGGAACCGGCGCAGACGCTCGTCCCCACCGACGATGAGACACACCGCCTCGGCACCGTGGCGCTCGAGTTCCCGAGCGACGTCGGCGGCGATCTCGCGGTCGGACGTCTCGCCCGGTCGCCACTCGGCCAGCACGCTCTCGACGGCGTCGGTCGCCACTCGCGCCAGCCCGGTCATGACGTCGATCTCCGCCGAGCAGAGTCCGAGTCGCTCCCTCGTGAGTTCGAAGGTGGCGTCGCGGCCCAGACCACTCACGTCGGACGCGTCGACCTCTCCGACGATCTCCTCGACGCGACGTCGATGGGCGTCGGGCTCGTACCACGGCGCGGAGACCAGCGAGAACCCGAGCGCGTCGAGGTCGAAGTCAGCGCTGAGACGGTCGAACTCGACGGAACTGGTGACGAGCGTCAACTCCGCGTCGCGGTACGCGACCCATATCGGGTCGATCGTCGCGACGCGGTCGATGGGGGTGGAGAGGCCCCCCGTGGCCCACGCGACCGCTGCGCTCGAGGACAGCACGAGGGAACGCGCACCGAGACGTTCGGCGACGTCGGCGAGTCGCGCACGGGCGTGCGTCACCCGGCGTCGGCGCACCTCCTCAGTGTTCGGAATCACAGAACTCCGTTCGTCAATTCAAAACGACATCTAAGCAGTCAAATCAAGCTGCGTCAAGGACTCCTACAAAATGTTCGTTGACTTGTTACTATGTTCGTCAATGCCGAACAGGATCTCCACTCAGGACTACCCGGTCAAGAGCGTGGGACGCGCCCTCGAGATCCTTGAGGCCGTCGCCGACGCGGGAGAGGGTGGCATCACGCTGACCGAACTCGCCCACGCCGTCGACATGGCCAAGAGCTCCACGGGCTCGGCCGCACGCACCCTGGCGCACTTCGGCCTGGTGCGCATCGAGCAGCCCGGTCCGCGCTACCACCTCGGGTTCGCGCTCCTTCGTTTCGGCGACCTGGTGCTACAGCACACCTCGCTCTCCAAGATCGCCCTGCCGTTACTGCACGAGCTCACCGAGCAGACCGGGCTCACCGCTCGACTCGCCACCAATGACGACGGCTACCCGGTGTTCATCGAGCGCGTCGACGGACGTGGCGCCGTGCGGTTCCACGCCACCCTGGGTCAGCGCGAGGCGCCGCACGCCACGGGGGCCGGCAAGGTGATCCTCGCCCAATTGTCGCCAGATGACGTCGACCGTGTGCTCGCCGAGGCCGGTCTGCCGCGGCACACCTCTTCGACGATCACCAGTCCCGAGGAGTTCCAGCTCGAGCTCGACCGCGTGCGTCTCGTGGGGTTCGGCGTCGACAACGAGGAGGAGTCCGAGGGCATCGTCTGCGTCGGTGCACCGATCTTCGACCACCAGCGCCACTGCGTGGGCGCCATCTCCCTGACCGGACTCAAGGCCGACATGGCCGAGGGCGACGTGGGCCGTCTCGGCGGTCTCGTTCGCGAGTACGCCGAGCGCGTGAGCCAGATCCTGCGTGGGGGAAGATCGTGAGGGCGCTACTGGTGCGCGGACCCGGCGACGTCGCGCTCGAGGAGATCGCGGAGCCGGTCGTCGGGCCCGGCGAGGTCCTCGTACGACCACTGGTGTCGGGACTCTGCGGCACGGACCTAGAGATCGTCGCGGGAACCATCGACACGGCCTACGTGCACTACCCGGTCGTCCTCGGCCACGAGTGGGTGGGACGCCTCGCCGCACCCGACCAGGACTCCCTGGTGGTGGTCGAGGGGATCGTCCCGTGCGAGGTGTGCGACGAGTGTCGACGCGGCGCGACCAACCGCTGTCGCACCTACGACGAGATCGGCTTCACCCGTCACGGGGCACTGGCCGATCTCATCAGCGTCCCGGCCCACCTGGTCCACCCACTCCACCACGAGGTGGACGCCCTCGACGCCGCGCTGGTCGAACCCATGGCGGTCGTCTGGCGCGCGCTCACGCGCGCGCGGATCGAATCGGGCTCACGATGCCTGGTGATCGGTGACGGCACGGTCGCGCTCCTGGGGGCGATGTTGCTGCAGCGGTTCTCCCCCGCCAGCGTCACCATGTTGGGCCTGCGGCCGGCGCAAGCCGGACTCGCGCATCAGGCGGGCGTCACGGACTTCGTCACCGAGATCGGTGATCGTCGCTTCGATTTCGTCGTCGAGGCCGCCGGCCAGGCCCCCGCGATCTCCGCCGCGCTGTCGTGCGCGGACCGCGGCGGCGTCGTCGTCCTCCTGGGTCTCCCCGCCCACGGGACCAAGGTGGACCTCTTCCCCGACGACGTCGTCAACAACGACCTGATCATTCAGGGCAGCTTCTCCTACACGCGCGAGTCGTGGTCCGAGGTCGTGAGCCTCGTCAACGAACGAGCCGTCAAACCCTCTTTCCTCGTCACACATCAGTTCGACCTCGCCCAGTGGAGCGACGCCCTGGCGACCCTCGCCGCCTCACCCTCGGACGCGCCCCGCGGCAAGGTAGTGGTCGTCGTCAGCCGCGAGTGACGATCGCGAAGGTCTGCTTTGAGTCGCTGACCTGACGTCCTCTCGGAGGGCGACGCAAGGTGAGTTGGGAACGCGTACGACTGTCGTCGCGGTGGACGCGAGGTTACCCCGGCCACTCCTGCGACGCTAACTGCCACCGAATGGCGTACGAGTTCGTGGGCGTCGACGAGAAGTCGTGCCCATCTGTACTTGTCAACAACGGTGGCTACTGGAAGGGACTCGACGACCTCGAGGTCGCGACAAGTAGAAGACGCAGCTCGATCGAATCAACGCCATCTTCGACCTCATCGAGGTGCTCTACAATCGGCAACG
>JAGXBH010000053.1 GCA_018971185.1 Acidobacteriota bacterium | reverse complement strand
CGCGACACCCAGTGCGCGTCACCCAATGCCCGACACCCAGTGCCCGACACCCCGTGCGCGGCCTCTCGGGCAGAGTTGTCGGCGAGTTGTGTCGGCGTGGTGGGCGCGCGCGCACCGGCGTGCGAGGATGGGGTCGCTCGGGGGACCCGCCCCGACGAGGAGGAGGTCCCGATGATGTCCACGACCGACGCGACGGCCGCGGCGCGCGCACGCCGTGTCAAGACCTCGACCTGGGGCGCGTGGCTCTTTAGGGTGCCGAGCTGAGATGCGCGTCCTCGTCACCGACGCCGAGACCACGTTGAGCCCCCTGCTCGAGGAGATGATCGCGAGCCTCGGACACGATTGTCTCGTCGCGAGGGATGCCTCCAGTGCCTCGGAGGTGATGCGCACGAGGGACATCGACCTGTTGTTCGCCGATTGGCGCACGTCGGGGGTCGAAGGGATCTCGCGATGTCGTCGCGCGCGCGAGAGCGCCACCGCTCGCGACACGTACATCGTCGTCGTGGGTGGGCTCGAGCCGGACGAGATCCTCGAGAGCCTCGACGCGGGGGCCGACGACTGCATCGCCATCCCGGTGGACGTCACCGAGGTCCAGGCGTGCGCGCTAGCGGCGCAGCGCGCGGGCGCGGGGTTGTTCTAGCCCCACGGCGCTCGACGTACGCGCGCCGGCCCCACGAAAGGTCTTTCGTACTGGACGAATCGCCGAGGCGCTGGAGTCACGTGCGTTACGTTCAACTCGTGACGCCTACGCGGACTCCTTCTCGAGCGACGATCGGCCGGCGCACCACGTCGGTGCCGCGTCGGGCGGATCGAGGGGAGGGCTGAGTGTTCCAGGTCCGCTTCCACGGTCGCGGGGGGCAGGGGGTCGTGACCGCCGCGGAGATCCTCTCCGTCGCGGCCTTCGACGAGGGGCGTCACGCCCAGGCCTTCCCCAGTTTCGGCTCGGAGCGCACCGGCGCGCCCGTCGTGTCCTACTGTCGCATCGACGATCGTGAGATCCGCACCCGCGAACCGGTGATGGCCCCCGACGCCGTGATCGTCCAGGACGTCACCCTCATCAACCAGGTCGACCTCTTCTCGGGCCTCTCGCCGGTCGGCTTCATCCTCATCAACACCTCGCGCAGCTTCGAGGAGTTGGGTCTCGCCGACCTCTATTCACGCTTCGCGCCCGCCCGCCTGGCGACGTGTCCGGCGACCGACATCGCCCTCGAGCACGTCGGACGCCCACTGCCCAACGCGGCGCTGCTGGGCGCCTTCGCCGCCCTCAGCGCCCAGGTGTCGCTCAAGTCGGTCGAGAAGGCCATCCGTGACCATTTCGCGGGTCCCGTGGGCGAGCGCAACGCCCGCGCGGCGTCGGCCGCCTTCGACGTCATCACCCGATTCACCCAGGAGGTCGCCCGTGCTGGAACAAATTGAGGGTTCGCGCGCGGTGGCCGAGACGGTGGCGCTCTGTCGCCCCGAGGTCGTCTGCGCCTACCCCATCTCCCCCCAGACCCACATCATCGAGGCGGTGGGCGCGATGGTGAAGGAGGGGCGCCTGAGCCCGTGCGAGTTCATCAACGTCGAGAGCGAGTTCGCCGCCATGTCCGTCGCGATCGGCGCGTCGGCGACGGGAGCGCGCTCCTACACCGCCACCGCGAGCCAGGGTCTGCTCTTCATGATCGAGGCCGTCTACAACGCCGCCGGGCTCGGACTGCCGATCGTGATGACCCTCGCCAACCGCGCGATCGGCGCACCCATCAATATCTGGAACGACCACTCCGACGCGATGGCGGTGCGCGACTCGGGCTGGGTCCAGCTCTTCGCCGAGACGAACCAGGAGGCCGCGGACCTGCACGTGCAGGCCTTCCGCCTGGCCGAGGAGCTCTCGGTACCGGTGATGGTGTGCATGGACGGCTTCATCTTGACCCACGCGGTCGAGGGGGTCGACCTACTCGAGCAGTCGACGGTGGATTCCTTCCTCCCCCCCTACGACCCGCGACAGGTCCTCGACGTGCAGAACCCGGTGTCGATCGGCGCGATGGTCGGCCCCGAAGCCTTCGAGGAGGTCCGCTACCTCGCGCACCTGCGTCAGCTCGAGGCCCTCGAACGCATCCCGTCCATCGCCGACGCGTTCGAAGACCTGACCGGCCGTCGCAGTGGCGGACTGATCCACTCCTACCGCACGGAGGACGCCACGACCATCGTCGTGGCCATGGGGTCGGTGCTGGGCACCATCAAGGACGCCGTGGACATCCGCCGCGAGGCGGGGGAGGCCATCGGGGTGGTGGGGATCACGTCGTTCCGTCCCTTCCCGTCGGCCGCGGTGCGAGCGGCCCTCGAGCACGCCGAGCAGGTGGTCGTCCTCGAGAAGGCTTTCAGCATCGGACACGGGGGCATCCTGGCCACCGACGTGGCCATGGCGCTGCGCGGCACCGACTGCGAGATCCACGAGGTGGTGGCGGGGCTGGGCGGGCGACCCATCACCCGGCAGTCGCTTGAGGGTCTCTTCTACCGCGTCGGGCGCGGGGAACTGGACTCGCTGCTCTTCCTCGACCTCGACGCCGACGTGGTGAATCGAGAGGTCGAACGGATGAGGGCGAGTCGTCATTCGGGCCCGTCGGCGGAGAACGTGCTGCGTGACCTGGGCGAGCCACGAGTGGGGCAGGTGTCATGACCAAGCGTCCGATCCACTTCTACCAGGTGGGCAGTTTCGCCGTCGGCAATCGGCTGCTCAGCGACGGCGACCGGACCGTGCAATCCGACGCCGCGCGCACCAACTCGATCGACTCGGGCCACCGGGCCTGCCAGGGGTGCGGTGAGGCACTGGGCGCGCGTTACGCCCTCGACGCCGCCATGCGCGCCACGCGCAACCGGGTCGTCGCGGTCAACGCGACGGGCTGTCTCGAGGTCTTCTCCACCCCCTACCCCGAGACCTCGTGGCACATCCCCTGGCTCCACTCGCTCTTCGGCAACGCGCCGGCCGTCGCCACCGGGGTCGCGGCGGCGTTGCGCGTCAAGGGTCGCGACGACGTGCGCGTCATCTCCCAGGCGGGTGACGGCGGGACGGTCGACATCGGCTTCGGGACCCTCTCGGGGATGTTCGAGCGCAACGACGACGTGCTCTTCATCTGTTACGACAACGAGGGGTACATGAACACCGGCGTGCAGCGGTCGGCCGCGACGCCCCCGGCCGCGCGCACCGCGACGACCGAGGTGGTGGGCCCCCAGCCCGGCAACACCTTCGGCCAGGGTAAGGACCTCCCGCGCATCGCCATGGCCCACGACGTCGCCTACGTGGCGACCGCCACGGTCGCGGATTTGCACGACCTCGAGGCGAAGGTCGAGCGCGCGATGAGTTTTCGCGGCGCGCGCTACCTGCACATCCTGGTGCCCTGTCCCCTGGGGTGGGGCTCGGCGTCGAACGAGACCATCCACGTGGCGCGACTGGCCAAGGAGACGGGTCTCTTCCCGGTCTTCGAGGCGGAGTACGGCGTGGTGACCTCGGTGTCCAAGATCCGGCGCCTGACGCCGGTGCAGGAGTACCTCATGCTCCAGCGCCGTTTCGCGCATCTCTTCGGCAAGAACCCACGACCCGACATCGTGACCCATCTCCAGGAGATGGCCAATCGCAACATCGAACGATACGGATTGCTCGAGGACGAGGTCGCCCGACCGCGCCACGCGCGAACGGAGGTGCAGGTATGAACAAGCGGCCCTTCGCCATCACCCTCGACGTGGGTTCGAGTCGCGCCAACCACACCGGCTCGTGGCGGGTGGAGCGTCCGGTGTACGTGGAGCGGCTGCCGCCGTGCAATGACGCCTGTCCGGCGGGGGAGAACATCCAGGGCTGGCTCTACGAGGCCGAGTCCGGCGACTACGCCGCGGCCTGGCACGCCCTGGTCCAGGAGAACCCCTTCCCCGCGATCATGGGGCGCATCTGCTTTCACCCCTGTGAGACGGCCTGCAATCGTGTGAAGGTCGACGAGGCGGTCGGGATCAACGCGGTGGAGAGATTCCTCGGCGACTACGGCCTCGCCCACCGCCTGAGCCTGCCGCCCGCGGGTCCCCCGAGCGGACACCGCGTGTTGGTCGTGGGCGCGGGCCCCGCGGGCCTCAGCGCCACCTACCATCTGCGCCGGATGGGCCACGAGGTGCGCCTGGTCGACTCCGCGGCGCAGCTGGGCGGGATGATGCGTTACGGTATCCCGGCCTACCGGTTGCCGCGCGACGTGCTCGACGCCGAGATCGCCCGCGTCATCGCCATGGGCGTCGACGTGCAGTTGAACCACAACGTCGAGGACATCGCCCGCGAACGCGACGAGGGTGGCTTCGACGCGGTCTTCTTGGCCGTGGGTGCGCAGCTCGGCAAGCGCGTGGACATCCCCGCCGGGGACTCGGCCAAGATCCTCGACGCCGTCTCGTTCCTGCACCGGGTGGCCGAGGACGACGCCCCGATGCTGGGACGCCGCGTCGTCGTCTACGGCGGCGGCGACACCGCGTTGGACGCCGCGCGTACCGCGCGGCGCCTCGGGGCGACCGAGGCGGTCATCGTGTACCGACGCACGCAGGAGCAGATGCCCGCCCACGGCGAGGAGCTCGAGCAGGCGCTGGGCGAGGGCGTGACCATGCGCTGGCTCTCCACCATCAACCAGGTCGACAACGACACCATCATGATCGAGAAGATGCGACTGAACGATGAGGGATTCCCGGAATCGACCGGCGAGTTCGAGCAGTTGGGCGCCGACGCCGTCGTCCTGGCCCTGGGCCAGGAGACCGACCTCTCGCTCCTGGAGACCGACGGGAGGGTCCGGGTGCGCGACGGCGTCGTCCAGGTGGAGCCGGACCTCATGACGAGCGTGCGCGGGGTCTTCGCCGGC
This sequence comes from Acidobacteriota bacterium, assembly GCA_018971185.1. Lineage (GTDB taxonomy): Bacteria > Actinomycetota > Acidimicrobiia > Acidimicrobiales > RAAP-2 > RAAP-2. The sequence goes on along the minus strand of JAGXBH010000053.1, from coordinate 7,147 downwards.
GGCGACGCCGTGCCGGCGAATCGGACCGCGACCGTCGCGGTGGGCCACGGTAAGAAGGCGGCGCGCGGGATCGACGCCTACGTCCGCGGTGTGGCGCTGGAATCTCGGGCCAAGCACGAGCTGGCCACGTTCGAGCATCTCAACACTTGGTACTACTCCGACGCGGAGAGGACCCAGCGACCCGAACTCGAGAAGGTCCGCCGCCAGGACAACTTCGAGGAGGTCGTGCTCGGGCTGACCGAGCGCAACGCCCTGTTCGAGGCCCGACGGTGCATGTCGTGCGGCAACTGCTTCGAGTGCGACAACTGCTTCGGGGTCTGTCCCGACAACGCGGTCATGAAGTTAGGGGCCAACGCCAAGTACGAGATCGACTACGACTTCTGCAAGGGCTGCGGGATCTGCGCGCACGAGTGTCCTTGCGGGGCGATCACCATGGTGCCCGAACTGATCTAGCGTCGCCGTCGCCGAAGTGGCGACGCGAGGGGTCATCGATGGCGGCGCGTCAGCGATCGCCGTCGGTGCCCTCGAACATCGGATTCGCGACGGCACTGGCGAGGCGCGAGAGCGTGTTGCGATCGGTGTGGGCGAGGACGTCGTGCGAACCCTCGACCACGAGGTCCGTCTCCTCCTCGTAGGACCAGGTCCCGTCGTCGTTGATCGTCACGTACATCCGAAAGGCCACGGTCGTGAAGGCGCGGTCCAGGAAGGGATTGGCGAGGATGCCGTAGTGCCGTTCGCCGGTCGCGGCGCGTACCTCGAAACTGGTCGCGTCGGGAGCCGCGCTGCCCGTGGCGAGTAGGACCTCGCCGCGCGGGATGCTCAGCGTGAAGGTGACGCGAGCGGCCTCGGGCTCCCAGAGCCAGTAACCCACCTGGTCGTGGAAGGTCCCGACCTCGCCGATCTTCGTGACGTGCGTGTGGTAGCGCAGTCCGTAGAACAGCTGGGGACCATTGGTCTGGGGATCGATGGGTTCCAACTCATAACGTTCGAGGTAGCGGTCGGTCTCGAGGCCCGCCACGAAGGGGTGGACGTCGAGACCCTTGGTGCCCTGCCAGAGACCCGCCAGGGGCGCGAGGGGGCCGAGGTGGGCCAACGTGTCGATCTCGCTGGGTGCCTCGGTGAAGATGTCGTCACCGTAGAGGTCCTCACGGCCCTCGGATTCCCACGTCTGATCGATCCGGCCCATCACCCTCAAGCTAGGTCCGAGTGCGGTGTCGCGCGCGGCGGTGTTGGGGCCCAAGGTCACCTGTCGCTCTCACCTTCGATTCCTCGCCACGCATCTCGACCCACGCCCCTCCTCACGGGCACGCAGTGTGGGCTCGACCGAGAACGCCTCGGCACCACCAGGTATCCGAGGCTCCAGGTACCCGAGGCTCCTGGGGCCGGACGTCACCAGGATTCCACGTCACCAGGATCCCACGTCACCAGGGGTCGGGCGTCTCCAGGGATCGGGTGTTTGGTGGTCCTCGAGGGACTCGCCACTCGCCGCGGGTGGGACCCCATCGGATCGCCCGCGGCGATGTCACTACCGTGGGGACGCAGGAATGAGTAGTCGAGACCAACGAGGAGTGATCATGAGGGTGCTGTTCATCGGCGGGACCGGAATCATCTCGAGTGCCTGCGTCACCGAGTCCTTGGCGCGGGGCCACGACGTGTGGACGCTCAACCGTGGCCGTTCGGTCCTCCCCGTTCAAGTCCCCGCGTCACGGGCCCTCGTCGGTGACGCCTCCGACGCCTCGCAGGTCCGAGACGCCATCAAGGGCCTCGACTTCGACGTCGTGATCCAGTGGACGGCCTACGTCCCCGCGCAGGTGGCCCTCGACGTCGAGCTCTACGCCCACGTCGGCCAGTACATCTTCATCTCGTCGGCCTCGGCGTACGAGAAGCCGCCATCGCGGTGGTTGATCACCGAGTCGACGCCACTCGCCAATCCGTTCTGGCAGTACTCGCGTGACAAGATCGCCTGCGAGGAGCTCCTGATGGCCCGCCACCTGGCGTCGCGGTTCCCGGTGACGATCGTGCGGCCGTCGCTGACCTACGGCGTGTCGCAGATCCCCGTCTCGATGGGGAGTTGGGAGAGGCCCTTCACGATCATCGATCGGATGCGCCGAGGGGCCAAGATCATCGTGCCGGGTGACGGCACGAACGTGTGGACGATCACCCACAACACGGACTTCGCGCGCGGGCTCGTCGGACTCTTCGGACGCGACGAGGCCCTGGGCGAGGCCTTCCACATCACCTCCGACGAGGCCCTCACCTGGAACCGCATCTACGCGCTCGTCGGCGAAGCGGCCGGGGTGGAGCCCGACGTCCTGCACGTGCCGACCGACGCCATCGTCGCCGCCGACCCCAGCCTGGGCGGGACGCTCTGGGGCGACAAGGCCAACACCGCCATCTTCGACAATTCGAAGATCCGCACCGTGGTGCCAGACTTCGTCGCCGACGTCCCCTTCGCCACGGGTATCGCCGAGACGGTTCGTTGGTTCGATGCCGACCCGTCGCGTCAGGCGATCGACGACGAGGCGAACGCGCTCTTCGACCGCATCGCCGAGGTGTACGTGGACGCGCAGCGTCGCGTGTCGTCGTGAGACGACGGGCCCTCGACGCCCCGGTGGCGAGGGGTCGTATGGCGGTTCGCGCCCGGGGAGTGTAGCCGGGGACTTCGTCGAACCCACCACTCACGTCGCCGTTCGCGCCCCAGGGCGAGGGTTGGGACGTTCGCCTCTGAGCGGCGACGAGCGGGGGTCTTATCATCGGCCTCGACGGGCGCAGTGATCGAGTTGTCGCAGTGGGCGGGTGAACCGATGATGCCAGGCGAGGTGATTGTCAAGACCGGCGACAGCGGGGCCAACATGGCCGACTACGCCCGCGAGCGCGAGAGCTTCACTTGGTCCGAGGCGCGTCGGGCCCTCGAAGGTCTTCCGGGGGGCGGACTCAACATGGCCCACGAGGCGCTAGTGCGCCACGCGCGCGGTCCGAGGCGTGACCACGTCGCCCTACGCTGTCTCGGCCGCGGCGACGAGCGCACCGACGTGACCTTCGCCGAACTCGATCGAGGCTCGAATCGGTTCGCCAATGTCCTGAGTGCGCTCGGCGTCGGACCCGGCGAGCGCGTCTTCGTGCTCCTGCCCCGTGACCGAGAGCTCTACGAGGTGGCGCTGGGCACCCTCAAGAATCGAAGTGTCCTCTGTCCGCTCTTCGCCGCCTTCGGTCCCGAGCCGATTCGCCAACGCATGGAGATCGGGGGCGCCAGCGTGCTCGTCACCACCGCGACGCTCTATCGCCACAAGGTGGCCTCCCTCCGCGATCGGCTGCCCGCGTTGCGCCACGTGCTCCTCGCGGGCGAGGGTACCGGCGATTCTGCGGCGGACACGCTCGACCTCGCCCCCCTCATGGAGGCCGCGGCCGACGAGTTCCTCATCGGCCCCACGCGGCCCGACGACATGGCGCTGCTGCACTTCACGAGCGGCACCACGGGGACGCCCAAGGGGGCGATCCACGTGCACGAGGCGGTGGTCTCGCACTACGTCACGGGTCGGCTGGCCCTGGACCTGCACCCCGAGGACGTCTTCTGGTGCACGGCGGATCCGGGCTGGGTGACGGGTACCTCGTACGGCATCGTGTCGCCGCTGGTGCACGGCGTCACCACCATCGTCGACGAGGGCGACTTCGACGCCCGGCGGTGGTACGCGACGCTCGAGCATCAACGCGTCAGCGTGTGGTACACGGCGCCGACGGCGCTTCGCATGCTGATGCGCGCGGGCGCCGCGCTGGCCGAGGAGTACGACCTGAGCGCCTTGCGATTCATCGCGAGCGTCGGCGAACCGCTCAACCCCGAGGTGGTCCTGTGGGGGAGGGACGTCCTGGGTCGGGCGATCCACGACAACTGGTGGCAGACCGAGACCGGTGGCATCATGATCGCCAACTACCCCTCCATGGATATCCGCCCGGGGTCGATGGGACGCCCCCTGCCGGGCATCGAGGCCGCCGTGCTGCGTCGCGGCGAAGGGGGCCACGTCCTCACGGGTCCCGACGGTGACGTCCAGGAGGTCGAGCCGGGCCAAGAGGGCGAGCTGGCGTTGCGTCCCGGGTGGCCCTCGATGTTCCGTGGCTACCTGGGCAACGAGGAGCGCTACCGCGCGTGCTTCGCGGGCGGTTGGTACTTGAGCGGCGACCTGGCTCGTCGTGACGAGGACGGCTACTTCTGGTTCATCGGACGCGGTGACGACGTGATCAAGTCGGCCGGGCACCTCATCGGACCCTTCGAGGTGGAGTCGGCCCTCATGGAACACGAGGCGGTCGCCGAGGTGGGGGTCATCGGCGTGCCCGACGAACTCTTGGGCGAGGCGGTGAAGGCGTTCGTCACCTTGAACGCCGGCGTCGCGCCCAGTGAGGAACTGCGTCTCGACCTGCTGGGATTCGCGCGGCGTCGCCTGGGCGCGGCGGTGGCGCCGCGCGAGATCCTCTTCACCCACGACCTTCCCCACACCAAGAGCGGCAAGATCATGCGACGACTCCTCAAGGCCCGCGAACTGGGCATGCCCGAGGGCGACACCTCGACGTTGGAGGTCCCGTCGTGAGCGGGTCGAGCGACGCCCCCGAGGTCGAGCCCGGTGCGGCGTCCGTCGAGCCAGGCCGCTCGGTCCATCTGCTCAGCGAGATGCTCCGCGTCCGGCGCTTCGAGGAGCGCTGCGTGGAGCTCTACAGTCACCAGGCCATCCGCGGGTTCTTGCACCTGGCGATCGGCGAGGAGGCCTGCTGCGTGGGGGTGATGCAGGCCCTCGACCCCGAGGACGCGGTCGTGGCCACCTACCGTGAGCACGGTCACGCGCTCGCCCGCGGCATCTCCATGCGCGCCGCCCTCGCGGAGCTCGAGGGCCGGGTCGAAGGGTGCAGTCGGGGAAGGGGCGGCTCGATGCACCTGTTTGACGCCGCGACCCGGTTCTTCGGCGGCAACGCCATCGTGGCGGGCGGACTACCCCTGGCGGTGGGGCTCGCGCTCGCCGACCACCTGAGCGGGCGTCATCGGGTGACCGCCTGTTTCTTCGGCGATGGCGCGGTCGCCGAGGGCGAGTTCCACGAGGCGATGAACCTGGCCGCCCTCTGGCACTTGCCCGTCCTCTTCTGCTGTGAGAACAACCTCTACGCGATGGGCACCGCCCTCGAGTTCACCGAATCCGAGACGGACCTGTCGCTCAAGGCGGCGAGCTACCGGATGGCGTCGTGGCACGTGGACGGCATGGACGTCCTGGCCGTGAGCGAGGCTGCGCGCGAGGCGGCGGACGCGGTGCGTGCCGGGGGCGGTCCGCACTTCTTGGAGATGCGGACCTATCGATTCCGTTCGCACTCGATGTACGACCCGGATCGGTATCGCGACAAGGCCGAGATCGACCGATGGCGCTCCCGCGACCCCATCGATCAGCTGCGCGTCCAGTTGGTCGCGCGCGGCGTCCTCACCGACGCCGACGTCGAGCGCATGGAGAGTGCGATCGCCGACGAAGTGCTCGACGCCGTCGACTTCGCGGCGGGCGGCACCGACGAGCCCGTCGCGGACCTTGGTCGCTTCGTGACGTCGACGCCGGGCGGCGCGACGTGAGCACGATCACGTACCGTGAGGCACTACGCGAGGCCATCCGCGAGGCGCTGATCGCCGACGAGCGCGTCTTCGTGATGGGCGAGGACGTGGGGCACTACGGCGGTTCCTACGCGGTGACCCTGGGGCTGCTCGAGGAGTTCGGACCCGAGCGGATCCGTGACACCCCCTTGTCGGAGTCCGGGTTCGTCGGTGCGGGGATCGGCGCGGCCCTGGGGGGGATGCGGCCCATCGTCGAGGTGATGACCGTCAACTTCAGTCTGCTCGCCCTCGACCAGATCATGAACAACGCCGCCAGCCTCCTCTACATGTCGGGCGGTCAGTTCAACGTGCCCCTGGTGATCCGCATGGCCACCGGCGCGGGTCGCCAGGTGGCCGCCCAGCACTCCCACAGCCTCGAGGGCTGGTACGCCCACATCCCGGGCCTGCGCGTCCTCGCTCCGGCGACGCTCGACGACGCCCGGGCGATGCTGGCCCCGGCCCTGGACGATCCCGACCCGGTCCTCATCTTCGAGCACGCCATGCTCTACGGGACCGAGGGTGAGCTGACCGACGACGCGCACACCCGCGACATCACCAGCGCGGCGATCCGTCGACGTGGCGAGGATGTGACCATCGTCGCCTACGGCGGTACTTTGCGCGTCGCCCTGGGAGCGGCCGAGGTCCTGGCGCGAGAGGGTGTCGACGCCGAGGTCGTCGACCTACGCAGCCTCCGGCCCCTGGACACCTCGACGATCCTCACGGCGGTGTCGCGGACCCATCGCGCGGTGGTCGTGGACGAAGGATGGCGTAGCGGCAGTCTGTCGGCCGAGGTCGCCTCGCGGATCACCGAGGGAGTGTTCTACGACCTCGACGCGCCGGTGGCGCGCGTGTGCGGCGCCGAGGTCCCCATGCCCTACGCCAAACATCTCGAGGACGCAGCGATGCCCCAGGTCGCCGATGTGGTCGCCGCCGTGCACGCCCTGGGGGCCTAGGTGGGCGACTTCACGATGCCGTCGCTGGGTGCCGACATGGAGGTCGGCACCATCACCCGATGGCTCGTGCACCCCGGCGACCGGGTGCGTCGCGGCGATATCGTCGCGGTGGTCCAGACCGACAAGTCCGACATCGAGGTCGAGATCTTCGAGGACGGCATGGTGGCGGACCTGGTGGTCCCCGAGGGGGTGCGGGTGTCGGTGGGAACGGTCCTGGCGCACGTGACCGGCGACGCCGAGGCACTGAGTGGTGGTGCGTCGTCGATCCCGACGCCCGCCGCGAGCCGGGGCGTGGCGCCTGGCGTGCTTCTTGGTCCCTCCGCTGGTGCCACCGGTGCCGCGAGGATCGACGCGACCACGACCGCGACCGCTCCACCGATATCGGTCGCGAGCGCCCCGATCGAAACGCCGGTCGCGTCGCGGGCGCCGACGCGCGAACCACCCGTCGAGTCCCCACTGGTGCGACACCGGGCGCATCAACTCGGCGTCGACCTCGCCGGGGTGAGCGGCAGCGGGCCCGGCGGTGTGGTGACCCGCGCGGACGTCGAGGCGGCCCGCGTGTCGCGCGCCGCGCCGACCC
>JAGXBH010000052.1 GCA_018971185.1 Acidobacteriota bacterium | reverse complement strand
GACTCGCAAGTTCATGGCCGAAGGCAAGCGACCGATGTCGACCGGATTCTTCTTCTCGCTCGGTCACTCGTCGATCGTCTTCGGGCTGACCCTCGTCCTGGGGCTGGGCGTGCGTGCGCTGGGCGCCCAGGTGAAGAACTCGAACTCCGGGCTGCACCACTACGGGGGACTCATCGGCACCATCGTGTCGGGGGGCTTCTTGTACCTGATCGCCATCTTGAACCTGATCATCCTGGTGGGAATCGTGCGGCTGTTCATCCAGATGCGCCAGGGCACCTTCAACGACGCCGAGCTGGAGAAGCATCTCGACGCGCGCGGCTTCATGATGCGCTTCTTCGGTCGCTTCGCCCGCAGCGTCGACGCACCCTGGAAGATGTATCCGGTCGGCCTGCTGTTCGGCCTGGGCTTCGACACCGCCACCGAGGTCGCCTTCCTCGTGCTCGCGGGCACCAGCGTCGCCGCCGGGCTGCCGATCTGGGCGCTGTTGAGCCTGCCGATACTCTTCGCGGCCGGAATGAGCCTGCTCGACACCATCGACGGTTCCTTCATGAACTTCGCCTACGGCTGGGCCTTCTCCAAGCCGGTGCGCAAGGTCTACTACAACATCGCCATCACCGGCCTGAGCGTCTTCGTCGCCCTCTACATCGGCACCCTGGAGTTGGCCCAGGTCCTCACCAGCGAACTCAACCTCCGCGGGGGGCTGTGGAACTACGCGGCCAACTTCAACATCAACTCCGCGGGCTTCACCATCGTGGCGATGTTCGTCGGCGTCTGGGCCGTCGCCCTCCTCTACTGGCGCCTGGGCAAGGTGGAGCAGCGTTGGGAGCGCGCGGCGATCGCGGCCCAGCGCGCGCGGGGGGAGAACATCGACCTGCACTCCGCGGGGATCACCCTCGGCGCGGTCCACCAGGCGTTCACGATCGACGAATAGCGGACGGCTGGTCCCTCGGCCCACGTAGAATCGTCGGGGGCCGCGATGTTGCCGCGGACGAGGAAGGGCCTGTGCCACGTCGTAACTCTCGAGGAATCGGTCGGGTCTCGTACCTTCTCATCAGCGTCTACGTCGTCTTGCTCGTGGCGGCGCTGGTCAACGTGAAGATGTGGTCGAGTCCCTCCGTGGGTGGTGCGACCTCGGCGGCCACCACGACCACACTGCCCGCGACCAGCTTCGGCGCCAACGGAGTGGTCTCGAGAGCCATCATCAATGAGAACGCCCTGCCGGGCACGACGTCGTGGCAGATCCCCGCCGGCACGTCGCCCACGGCCATCCAGGGATTCGCCAACGCGACCAACGCCCAGGTGGGCCAGAACGTCGACTTCTACGTGACGACGCAGGATCCGACGTATCACCTCGAGGCCTATCGCATGGGGTGGTACCAGGGCAAGGGCGCGCGACTGATCTGGACCTCACAGCTCCAGCACGGCATCAACCAGCCGGCGTGTCCGGTCGACACCTCCGTCAACATGGTGACCTGCTACAACTGGAAGATCTCGGCGGTCATGCTGGTGTCCCAGAAGTTCGTGCCGGGGGACTACCTCATCAAACTGGTCGCCGGACCCACGGCGATGAGTTACATTCCCCTCACCATCTGGGACCCGACGAGCACCTCGACCTATGTGGTCGTCAATCGCTCGATGGTCGAACAGGGCTGGAACACCTACGGCGGCTTCTCGTTCTACGCGGGCACCGGGCCGTGCATCATCGACAGCTCGTCCTACCCGGTGTGCAACCGCGCGCGCGTCGTCTCCTTCGACCGCCCCTACGACACGGGATACGGGTCTTCAGACTTCTTGACCAACGAGTATCCCCTGGTGGCCCTGATGGAGAAGGAGGGTCTCGACGTCAGCTACATCACCGACATCACCCTGGCCACCTACCCCAACGTCCTGGCCCATCACAAGGTGCTCATCTCCCTCGACCACGACGAGACCTGGACCTACGAGGAGCGGGTGGCGCTGCAGAACGCTCAGGCGCACGGCCTCAACGTCGTCTTCTTCGGCGCGGCCGCGATGGTGCGCCACGCGCGCCTCGAACCTTCGATCCTCGGGCTCAACCGTCAAGTCGTCGACTACCGCAACTCCTACGAGGACCCCCTCAACGGCAAGGCGGCCGCAGGACAGGTCACCGGCAACACGTGGGAGTCGCCGCCCGCCAGCTGGTCGCCGCTGCCCCAGATCGGGGTGCAGTACAGCGGCTATCTCGCGCCGAACGTCTTCGTCCCCATGGTGGTGTCAGACGCGAAGTCCTGGGTCTTCCAGAACACGGGACTGACAAACGGTTCCTCACTGCCCAACGTCATCGCGTCGGACTTCGACCACGTCATCGCCTCGAACTCCGAACCAGCCAATCTCGACGTCCTGGGCCACTCGCCCATCCCGATCAACGAGGGCACCGCGAGTGGCACCACCTGGAACGGCATGAGCTACTCGGACATGGTGTACTTCACGAACCCCGTCTCGCACGCGGGCACCATCGACACGGGCAACAACGTGTGGGTCGGCGACCTCAATCGCTGCACCACGGCGACGGACCCCACGTGCGCCGCGCCCGCACTGATCACCATCACCAACAACATCCTGCGCCTCTTCGGCCGGGGCCCCGCGGGGCTCTACGAGCCCTCGGTCTCCAACGTCGCGTCGATCGTCCCCGCGGGCTCCTGAGGCGTCGTGGCGCCCGGAGTCGCTCCTCCACGCCCCTCGTACCCCCTCCTCGGCCCCTTGACGCTCGACCCCGCGGCGCCCTCACCGGGTAAGGTCGTGCCATGACTTTCTCCACCGGGGCGTCGCCCGGGGTCGCGCGGTCGCGTCACGCATGACCTCCGCCACGGCCGACGTCACCGAGCGCGACGCCGTCCCCGCGCCGGGGCGCGACCTCACCCTCTCCGGGCCACTCTTCAGGGCCGTCGCCGTGGCGACGGCGGTCGTCCTGATGCAGACGTTGGTCTACTACCTTCTGATCCGCCACCAGGACGGCGGTTTCGGTGACCTCCTGGGTCGCGCGAGCAACTTCACGTCCTTAAAGACCACGGGAAACATCTACACCGACTTCTCGATCGAGGCCTTCACCTACCCTCCGGGGGGCATCTTGTTGTTGAGCCCCCTGGTGCTGGTGCCCTCCAACCTGCTCGCGCCACTGTGGACCTTCGGCGTCCTGGGGTCATTGACCGGCAGCATCTTCATCGGACTGCGCTTCTTGACGCGGCTGTCGGTGCCCCACGCCCTCCTCCTCGCGGTCGGGGCCACCATCGTCGCGCCCGTCGCGCTCTCGGCCGTCTACGACAACATCTTCTGGGGGCAGATCGGGACCATGCTCACTCTGGCGATCCTGACCGACTTCCTGGTGATGCGCGCGCCGGCGCAGGGCGTCTGGGTGGGACTGGCCACCGCGCTCAAGATCTACCCCGGGATCTTCATCGTCATCTGGCTGGTGCGTCGACAGTATCGCCCCGCCCTCACCGCCTTGGTGACCCTCGCCGCGACCACGGCCGTCGCCACGGCGTTCTACTACCACAGCGCCATCACGTTCTTTCGCCAGCAGATCGAGGGGAGCCAGGAGCTCCAGCACTTCGCGACCTACTCGACCGCCGAGGCCAGTTCCAGCATCGTCGACGTGTTCCTGCGACCGCCGTACTTCCTGGGTCACCTCACGCCGCGCGAATCACTGGCGATCGCCGCGATCTTCGTGGTGATCGGCGTGGTCGCCTCCTACGGCGCGTGGGCGCGCGGGCACGAGTTCACCGCCGTCATCATCGGACTCATCATCTCGACGATCTGCTCGCCCATCGCCTGGAACCACTACTTCTCCTTCATCCCCCTCCTGTTGCTCGTGCCCCTGGAGCTCGGGTGGCGCAGTTGGACCGCGCGCGTCGCCTACCTGGCGGTCGCGATCAACGTGGTGCCCTGGCCGCGCTACAAGCTGGTCGGCGTCGTGCAGGTGCTGCTCGACCACTTCCACCTCTACCTCGCCTACGTCGCCCAGAGCGCCACGATGGTCTCGATGCTCCTCGTCATGCTGGTGGCGGCGCTGGAGTTCAGACCGCGGTCGCTGCGACCTCGCAGACTCCGGGCGCACCGCGAGAGCCCCTCGGCCAGCGTCGACGCGTCGACGCCCACCGCCGCGTAGTACCTCGGTTCACCGACTCGTCGAGTCGGTGGTGATCGACGACGCGCTCTCCGGCGCCCGACACCGCGGGTGGGACGCCTCCCCGGGCGACTCGGGCGACTCGGGCGCGTCGCCTAACGCGACGTCTCGGCGTGACGCTGGGTCCGCGCGACGATCAGGCGCGCCGTCACCAACATGGCCAGCACCAGGACGACCAGGATCAGCGCCGCGTCGTAGGACACGTAGTGCGCGACGTCAGTGGGCTGGTTGTAGTCGGTCCAGACGTAGTAGGTCAGATAGGCGATGGGCTGGTGCAACAGGGTGAACGTCGGCAGGTTGTTGGTCGCGCCCGCCGTGTAGAGCAGTGGCGCGGTCTCTCCGCCGGCCACCGAGAGCGCGATGAGGAGTCCGGTCACGATGCCCGGGAGCGCCGAGCGCAGCACCACGCGTCGTAGCGCGTAACCGCTCGGCATGCCCAGGGCCTCGGCCCCCTCTCGGTAGCTGGTGGGGACTTGGCGCAGGGCCGACTCCGTCGACTTCGCGATGTAGGGCACGACCATCAGCGAGAGGATCACCAACGCCGCCAGCAGGGAGAAGCCCCAGTGCAGTCCCACGCACAGCGCGATGTAACCGACGTAGCCGAGCACGATGGACGGGAAGCCCGCGAGGATGTCGATGGCGCCACGCGCGAAGGCCCCGCCGCGGCTCGACGAGCCGTTCTCGGCGAGGTGGATGCCGGTGAGCACCCCGATCGACCCCGCCAGCACCGCCACCCCGGCCATCAGGACCAGTGTGCCCAGGACCGCGTTCTCCAGCCCTCCACTCGTTCCCTGGGAGAGCGTCGTCAGCACGTTCCATTGCCAGTGGGGGACCGCGCGCACCACCACACCCAGCACCAGCCAGATCGCGGGACCCACGACGAGGGCGAGGGCGATCAAGGTCCCCACGCGAAATGACACCGCCTTCACGCGACGCCGGCGCGTCGAGGCGTACACCTGGTTCATCTGCGCCATCAGCCGCGCCCCACGGGAGCCGCCAGACGACCCGAGCGCGACACGATGTAGCGGGCGCACAGGTTCACCGCCAGCGCGATCGCCGCGAGGATCAGACCCGCCTCGGCCAGCGTCGCGATGGCGAAGCCCGTCCCGTCGGTGGCCGCCGAGTCCAGCTGACTGACGATGGTCGCGGCGATGGTGGTCATGGTGCCGTAGATGGTGGGGCTGACCTTGCCGAGCACCGAACCCGAGATCATCGCCACCGCCATCGTCTCGCCCAGGGCGCGACCGAGGCCGAGCACCGTCGCTCCGATGATTCCCGACCGCACCCAGGGGATGGTCACGCGCCGCGCGACCTCGGCGTCGGTGAGTCCGAGCGCCTCGGCGCCCTCCTTGGGCAACGCCGGCACCTGGAGGAAGAGGTCGCGCGTGGTCGAGGCGATGATGGGGACGATCATCAGCCCGAGGATCAGACCCGACGTCAGGAGGCCCTCGCCGTAGCCGACGGGACCCTTGAAGTAACGGAACGGCCCGACGTTCGGGACGTGGTCGGCCACCAGGGGATAGACGTGGTGCGCGAGGAACGGCCCGACCTCGAGGACGCCCCAGAGCCCGATGACCACGCTCGGGAGTCCCGCGAGGATCTCGACGAGGAATCCCAGGGGGCGCGACAGCCACCCCGGCATCCTCTCGGTGAGGGCGAAGGCGGTGCCCAGGGAGATGGGCAGTGCGATCACCACGGCGATGAGTGAGGTCTCGAGCGTTCCCGCGATGAGGGGCCAGGCGCCGTAACTCGAACCCGAGGGGTGCGCCACCCCGTGGGTGTGCACGACGCTGCCGTAGGTGTTGCCCGGCAGCCACTGGGAGCCCTTGATGAAGCCGAACCCGTTGACCACGACGGCCGGCCACGCCTTGACGGCGAGGACGATCAGCACGAAGGCGAGACCGGCGACAGGGATCCACGAGGCCACCCGCGCCCCCCATCGCCACGCGAGGTCCTCGCGGTGACGACGACGTCCCACCCACCGGACCGACGGGTCGCGGTGGGTGGGACGTAGTAGCGACGCCCCGCTACCAGGGAGTTGTTCGCGGGGCGTTGACACTTACTGGATGCTCAGGATCTGCTTGAGCGACTGAGCGACCACCTGCGGGGGCAGGGCCACGAAACGGACCTGGCTCAAGAACGCGTCACTGTTGCCGTAGTTGGCGTTGATCGCCCACTCGAGCAGCGAGCGCACCGCCCGCGCGGTCGGCGCCGACGACTGCTTCTTGTTGACGATGGCGTACTCGTAGTTGATGATGGGGTACCCGCCACGGATCTTGCCGTTGATCATCGAGATCGTCCCACTGGCCGGGGTCGCCTTGGTGAAGCCCGCCGCCTCCGTGGACGCCGAGGCCGGGGTCGGCATGATGTACTGACCCACACCATTGCCCAGCGCCGCGTAGCCCAGTCCGTCACCCAGCGCCTGGGTCAGGAAGCTGACGCCGACGTAGGCGATGCAGCCCGGGGTCGCCTGGCAGCCACTCACCATACCGCCGTTGCCGTTCTCGCCGAGGGCGTTGGAGATCGCCGGGAAGGAGATGGTCGTCCCGAAGCCCGGACCCTTGGCCCACGAGGGCACCTGGTCCGACAGGTACTGCGAGAAGATGAAGGTGTCACCACTGCCGTCGGAACGGTGCAGCGCCACGATCGGGAGGCTGGGCAGCTTCACCGTCGGGTTGAGTCGCGCGATGGCCTTGTCGTTCCACGTCTTGATGTCACCGCGGTAGATGGCCGCGATGATGCCACCGTTGAGCTTCAAGTTGGCGTGCAGACCGGGGATGTTGTAGGCGATGACCTGGTACGAGATCGCCAAGGGGATATTGAGCAGGCTCGGCGTCGCCTGCTTCAGCGACGGCGAGAGGTAGGCGTCGGAGGAACCCACGTTGACCGTCCCACTCGCCGCGTCGGCGATCCCGGTGCCCGATCCGGTGCCACCCGTGGTGAGCTTGACCTGGGGGTAGGCCTGCTCGTAGGCCGGGGCCCAGATGTTCCACAACGGGTACAGCAGCGTGCTGCCCGTCTCGGTCAGACTGGCTGACGGCGGCTTCTCCACGCCGGACTTGGGCAACTTGACCGTGCCGGCCGATGCCACTGTTCCGGCGCCGAACACGGTCGCGGCGGCGGCGAGGGCCAGCGTCGCAATCGAGCGCCCCCGTACTCGTACTAGACGTTGCAACGACATCACTTTCCTCCTTGTTGTAGGTAAGGTCATCGTAAGAAGCCCAAGTGAACCGGTCGTGACCACCCAGTGTCGCGCTCGACATCTCTAAATGATTTCGTCCCGCCGCCCACGTTCACCTAGCGCACTCGCCTAGCGCATCGATTCTCGGGGGTCGCCGGTCCATCACCCAGTGACGACCGCGGGTCCTCAGCCCATCAGACCATTCACGTAGCGCGCGGTGTCGGCCTCTCGCGGTTCGGAGAACACCTGCTCGGTGTCACCGTGCTCCACGAGGCGTCCGTTGAAGAAGAACATCGTCGAGTCCGAGAGTCGACGCGCCTGACCGAGGTTGTGGGTGACGACGATGAGGGTCAACGCGGGGGTCATGGTGCGCAGCAATCGCTCCACCGCGTCGGTCGAGAGCGGGTCGAGCGCCGAGGTGGGCTCGTCGAGCAGCAGCACCTCGGGGCCGACCGCGAGGGCCCGGGCGAGGCAGAGCAACTGCTGCTGGCCGCCCGACAACCGGTACGGCGACTCCTTGAGGCGGTCCTTGACGGCGTCCCAGAGCCCGACCTCGCGCAGTCGCGTCTCGGCGACCACGTCGAGTTGCTCACCACGCGCGATGCCGTGGGCGCGTACGCCGGCGACGACGTTGTCACGGATCGACATCGGGAAGGGATTGGGTCGCTGGAACAGCATGCCCACGCGGCGGCGAATGGTCAGCAGGTCCTGGCGGGGACCCCAGATCGACTCGCCGTAGAGGGTCACGTCGCCGACGTGCGCGAATCCGGGTACCTTGTCGTTCATCCGATTGAGGGTACGAAGGAACGTCGACTTGCCCGAGCCCGTCGGACCGATCAACGCCGTGATCGTGCCCTGGCGCGCGCGCATCGTGACATCGGAGAGAACCCTGGTGGCGCCAAAACTGAGGCTCAACGCCTCGGTCGCCATCGCGTCCGCCGGTCGATCGCGATCGGGGTCGAGGCGCGCCAGGACGGGATCGACCGCGCTAGTCGTGGTCTTGGTTCCAACAGGTTCTTGCACCAGCCGCTCCTCCGCCTCGTCTCACGTCGATGCTAAGGGGCGCAAGTGAACGGTGCGTGACGGACGGGTAAAGCATCCCTGATTTCCCTCCACGACCCAGTGATGCCAGCCGAGTGGACAACCTCGAGGGCCCCTTTCCAGGGACCCTCGACCGACGTGGTGGATTGGCCGGGCCGTCCGCGGCGGTCCCACTCGAGCAAACACCTTTGAATTTGGCATCGGACGCGCCCGAGCGGGCCTAGAGTTGGGCCCAATGGCGACAAGCCGTATGGATTTACTGGATTATCAATTGTTTGAGGACGAGCGATGCACGCATCATCTTTGACAGTGACCCTGGTCGCCGCGACCCCTCCTCGCCACCGAGCGGACGGGGCGCGGTCGCCCGCGGCACCGTCACGGACGAATGTCGTACCTGATTCGGCCGCACATCGCCCCCGAGCATCGGATTGAACCCGACATGACGTCCGGTGTCGGCGAGGACCACCCACGCGACGAGGTGACCTCCGCAGGTGAGTTGATCGTGCAACTCAGCCTCGACGGACGAATCCTGTGGGCGTCACCAGCCGTCATCGAGTCACTGGGGTGGTCACCGCGTGACATCCTGGGACAGCGCCTGAACGACATGGTGGCGGACGACTCCCTCGACATCTCGTCCCCCCCGTGGGGCGAGGTGACCGGGGATGTGTCCGCCACGCCGCTGGCGTTGCGCCATCGCGATGGCTCCACGAGGCGAGGGCGCGCGACGTTCCACACGGTGACGGGAGTCGAGGGCGCGCAAGATACTGTCATCGCACTCTTACGAGGGTTCCACGCGTCAGGCAACGTCGTCCTCGATCAGGACCTCTCGCAACTCCTCACCCAGAACATCGCCGACGTCGTCTCCATCACCGAAGGCGAGGGGCGCATCGCGTGGGTCACCCCAAACGTCTCGACCCTCCTCGGTCGGAGTGCGAACGAGGTCGTCGACCACCACTTCAGTGAGTTCGTCGTGGCCGAGGACGTCGCGATCCTCTCGGCCGCACTCGCGAGGATCATGTCGGGGGAGGTGGTGCACTTCGAGGTGCGTCTCCACCACCTCGAGCGCGGCGTACTTTCGGTCGCGGTCGCGTCGCACTTAGTGGACGTCCCCGGACTCGATCGGGCCCGGGTCGCCGTGTGGCGCGACGTCACCGAGGCCACCCGCTACCGCGACCAACTCCTGCAGTCCCAGCAGGACCTGCAACGGGTGGCGGAGAACGCGTCGGACGTCGTGGTCCAAACCGACACCCAAGGGATCGTGGAGTGGGTGTCGCCCTCGGTCCACCCCGTCCTCGGTTGGCGACCGATCGACGTCATCGGCCGTAACTACGTCGAGTTCGTCGCCCCCACCGACACCACCCGGGCCTTGGCGTGGCAGTCACTCGTCATGGCCGGCGAGCGAGTGCGCACCGCGCAATTGAGGTTCCGCACGGGATCGAGTGAGCCGCGCTGGATGTCAGTGCGCGCGCAACCACTGATCGAAGGACGGGTCGCGCGCGGTGCCATCATGTCGCTGCGCGATTCACACGAGGAGGTCCTCACCCGCCGAGCCCTCAACACTCTCTCCGCGGCCAGTCGATCTCTGACTCGTAGCGAGGAGGAGGGAGGGCTCCTCGCCTCCATGTGTCAGGTCACGGTCAACGAGGGGGGCTACCTGCTGTGCTGGTACGCGCGACCCGGGGCAGCGGACCCTCGGCATCTCGCGTGCGTCGCCTCGAGCGAAGAGCACCACTCCTACGCCGAGTCTGCGTTCATCTCCCTCGATGACGACCAGGACGATCGACACCCCGTGAAGAGCGCCTGGGTCGAGGGTGAGACGGTCGTCGTCAACGATCGTCTGAACGACAGACGGTTCTTCGAACTTGACGCTGACGCGCGCTCGCGAGGCTTCCGCGCGACGATCGCGCTACCCGTGCGCTGTGATCGCGCCCTCGACGGCGTCCTCGTCGTCGAGGCGTCCGACGCTGGGGCCTTCGATGCGTCGGTGATCGACGTGCTCGAGGAGTTGGCCGCCCAGCTGGGATTCGGCCTGCAGCGGCTGCGCGAGCACGACCGACTCGTCCACTCGCTCTCCGAGCAACTCCTGCTCGGCGCCGCCGTGGAGCAGTCGGGGGAGTCGATCACGATCACCGACTCCCACGCGAACATCGTCTACGCGAACCCGGCCACGCTTCGTTCCAGCGGCTACGAGCTCGACGAGTTGGTGGGGAGGAACCCGCGGATCTTCCAGAGCGGATTGCAGAACCGCGCCTTCTACGAGGCCATGTGGCGTCAGATCTCGAGCGGAGAGACCTGGCGAGGGGTGCTGGTCAACAAGCGAAAGGACGGCGAGCTCTACGAGGAGGAGGCCACCGTCTCGTCGATCCACGACGAGAGGGGGGAACTCGCGGCGTACGTCGCGGTGAAGCGCGACCTCACCTTGGAGCGCAATCTCCAGGCCAGCCTCACCAGTGACGACAACGACCGCAACACGATTCTCGCGATCATGCGCGAGATGAGACCCGTAAGCTCGCTCGAGGCGATGGCCAACCTCTTCTGCCGCCTGACGACACGACTGGAGGGCATCGACGCCGTCACCCTCTTGACTCTTCATCACAACGACGAATTGGGCATCATGGGCACGCACGGTGAGCCCTTCTTCGCCGACCACCCCTCCCTCGCCATCCCCGCGTCCCTAGTCACCGAGCAGATTCATCTCGGTGATCCCGCGCGTATCCTGGATTTCGACGAACCTCGCTGGAGCGAGAGCTCAGAGGCACTCGAGCTCATCAGGAACACGAACGTATCAGGCGTCGTCGTGGCGCCCCTGCGTTGGAACGACTCAACCATCGGGGTCCTCGCCCTCGCCACGCGTGACGAACACGCCGCGGGCAATCTGCCCCACCGCCTCGCCGCCTTCGACCAACTCGGCTCCTACGCGGGATCGTTCTTCGGCGCCCAGATCGAGGCCCAGCGCCACCGCGAGTCCCTGCGCTCGGAGATCCAGCGGATCATGGATGAGGGAGCATTCACGTCCGTCTTCCAGCCCTTCGTCGAGCTAGCCACGGGACGAATCGTCGGCTACGAAGCCCTGACTCGCTTCGACAGTGGTCGTCGGCCCGACCTGTGCTTCATGGACGCCCAACAGGCGGGCCTTGGACCAGATTTGGAAGTCGCGTGCGCCCTCGCATCAATCGACGCCGCGCGTGACCTCGACGAGGAGATCTGGCTCAGCCTCAACTTCTCGCCCGCGGCACTACTGGGTCACTACGTTGAACCGATCCTCGCACGCGCGAATCGTCAGGTCGTCCTTGAGATCACGGAGCACGATCAGATCGAGAACTACGCGGCGATCCGCAGTGTCGTCGCGGGACTCCCCGACTGTCGAGTGGCAGTCGACGACGCGGGAGCGGGATTCACGAGCCTCGCCCACATCCTCGAACTACAACCAGACTTCGTGAAACTCGATATCTCGCTGATTCGCAACATCGACACCAACCCCGCTCGTGAGGCGATGACTGCCGGCATCTGTCACTTCGCGGCACAGACCGACACCGTCGTCATTGCCGAGGGCGTCGAGACCGCGGCAGAGGCCGAGACGCTCCTACGCATCGGTACGACCTTGGGTCAGGACTCCCAGATGCTCGGCCAAGGCTACTTCCTGGGACGGCCGACCACTTTGGATGGCTCCAGAGGTGGTTGAAGTCCGCTCCCAACATTCTC
>JAGXBH010000014.1 GCA_018971185.1 Acidobacteriota bacterium | reverse complement strand
GACGTGGTGCTGCTCACGCGTCAGTTGGATCAGGAGCGCACGCGCCTGTCGACGATCCTGGCCGAATTGGCCAAGTGGGTGGAGGACTCCCTGCACGTGGGCGCGAGCGCCACCTCGCACGTGCCATCCGCACCCACGCCGACTACCGCATCCGCGCCCGCACCGGCGCCCGCACCCGCACCCGCACCCGCACCCCCCGTGGCATCGCCCTCGGCGATGCCGGAGCGCCCGGTCGCCCCACCGCCCGCACCACCGGCGACGGGTCAGATCCTGAGTTTCGATCCGATGAGTGACGGTCGCGCGTAGCACGCCCTCGGGCTGCTAGGGTCGGCGCGCTGGTTCACACCGTCCAAGGGGGTCGTTCATGCCGTCAAGTGCCCGAGTTTCGACGAAGAAGACTGTGGCCAAGAAGGCGGCGGCCACGAAGAAGTCGACTCCCGTGAAGAAGGCGCCCCGCACCGTGACCACGAAAGCGTCGTCCGTCTCGAAGAAATCCCCAACCCCCCAGGCCCCGGCCAAGAAAGCAGTTGTCAAGAAGACCGTGAAGAACGTTGCACCACTGAAGAAGACCGCACCGACCGCCGCGTCGAAGACCGCATCCGTCAAGGCGACGGCTAAGTCATCTCCGGCCAAGGCCGCCGCTGCCAAGGCCGCCGCCGCCAAGGCCGCCGCCGCGGCCAAGGAACGAGAGGCCAAGGCCAAGGCCGCCGAACGTGAGAAGGCCCTGGCCGCCAAGGCCAAGGCCGCCGCCGCCGCCAAGGCCGCCAAGGAGCGCGAGGCCAAGGCCAAGGCCGCCGAACGTGAGAAGGCCCTGGCCGCCAAGGCCAAGGCCGCCGCCGCCGCCAAGGCCGCCAAGGAGCGCGAGGCCAAGGCCAAGGCCGCCGCCAAGGAGAGGGAGATCCAGCGAAAGGCGCGCGAGAAGGCCGCCATCGAGGCGAAGAAGCTTCGTGAGGTGGAGGCCAAACGTAAGGCTGTCGAGGCGGAGAAGCAGCGCAAGCTGCGCGAGATCGAACGGCGCAACCAAGAGGAGCTCAAGCGCCAGGAGCGCCGAGAGGCCGAGGAGCGCCGGCGCCAGGAGGCGCTCGATCGTAAGATGCACTCCAAGCCGTACGCCGACGAGCCCGAGTTCCTCGAGGAGTTGCGCGGTCTATTGCTCGAGGCCCGTGCGTCGACCCTCCAACAGATCGCCGTGAGCGACGAGGAGGCCAACGAGATGCTCGTGGATCGCGAACGTCTCGAGTACGACGACGAGGACGGATCGAGCGTCGCCTCGGACATCCAGCGCGACCAGCTCAAGGACTTCGCCAGCTCGCTGCGTCTCAAGGTGGACGAGATCGACGTGGCCCTCGCGCGTATCGACGACGGGAGTTACGGTCGCTGCGACGAGTGCTTCGAACCGATTTCCAAGGCCCGCTTGCAGTTCCAGTTGCCGGTCTTCACCTGCGTGACGTGTCGCGCCAGCGTCTAGGGAGCCGCGTCAATTCCGCCGTCGTCGGCTGGGCCCTGTCGGTGGCCCTCGTGGACACCCTGAGCAAGTGGTGGGCGCGTCACGCCCTGAGTGCGCACGACGTGCACGTCGCGGGACCACTCTGGTTCCGATTGACCTATAACAGTGGCATCTCGTTCTCCCTCAACCGTTCCAGTCCCGCCCTCAGTGCGATCGTGGCCCTGGTGATCGTGCTCGTCGTCCTCTTCGTGGCGTTGCGAGCGACGCCGGGGCTGGCCACGATCGGCCTGGGTCTGCTACTGGGTGGGGGGGTCTCCAACGAGATCGACCGGCTGGTGCGGGTGCCCCACCGGGTCACCGACTTCATCTCGGTGGGGAGGTTCCCGGTGTTCAACCTGGCCGACGCCGCGGTCACCGTGGGGTTCGTGATCCTCGCCGTCGCCATGCTGCGCGGCTCGGCCCTGGTCCAACGATGAACGAGCACCTCGACGCCTTCGACGGCGACGTCCTCGACCTGATCGTGCCGGGCACCCTCGACGCGATACGTGTCGATCGCGTGATCGCGATGCTCACCGGCCTCTCGCGTTCCGAGGCGACGACCCTGGTCAACGAGGGGTCGGTGAGCATCGATGACAAGGTGGTGCGCAAGGGTTCGGTGGTCCTCGAGGAAGGTCAGCACCTGGTCGCCGTGCTGCCCGCACCCGACACTGGTGTCGTCGAGCCCGACGCCTCGGTGATGGTGGACGTCGTCCTCGACGACGAGGACTTCGCGGTCGTCAACAAGGCCGCGGGCCAGGTCGTGCATCCCGGGGCCGGTCAGCGGACCGGCACTCTGGTGGCCGGGCTCCTGGCGCGTTACCCCCAGCTCCGCGACCTGAGTGACGAGGGCCTGAGCGACCCGTTTCGTCCCGGCATCGTGCACCGTCTGGACAAGGGGACCTCGGGTGTCCTCGTCGTCGCCAAGACCCCCGAGGGACTGGTGAGCCTGCGTGACCAGCTGGCGACGCGATCGATGGAGCGCACGTACCTCGGGCTCGTCGAGGGGCACGTCCCCGAGGAGCGCGGGGTGGTGGACGCCCCGATCGGGCGATCAGCGCGCAATCCGACGCTGATGGCGGTGCGCGGGGACGGCCGTCCGGCACGCACCGGCTACGAGGTACTGGCCCGACTGGAGAAGCCGCACGCGGTGACGCTCTTGCGCCTGAGCCTCGACACGGGGCGTACGCACCAGATCCGCGTGCACATGTCGACCATCGGTCATCCCGTGGTCAACGACCCCCGCTACGGGCATCGCCGTGATCGACGCCTGGACGACGAGCGCTTCTGGCTCCATTCGCGCACACTGGCCTTCGAGCACCCTCGCACGGGTGAACGCGTCGTCGCCGGCGCGTCGCTTCCAGTGGACCTGGCGTCGTTGGTGCCGGGCTGGGAAGGGGCCTAGGCGTTGGCGTGAGCGGCGAGGACGGTGGCGTCGTGGCGAAGGACCTCGAGCGCTTCTTCCTCCGCGCGACGCACGCCGATGTCCATCTTGGTGGCCGTCGCCTGCAACGAGAGGGGAGTGGTCCCGCCCAACCCGAAGCGCAAGGTCATCACCTCACGTTGGAGGTCGGTCAACTGGTCGAGGGCGTCGAGGAGCTGACGGTCCATCATGCTCTGCTCGATGTCGCCGACCCAATCGTTCTGGCTGGGGGCCACGAGGTCGCCGAGGGTCGTCGCCGAGTCCGATGAAGCGGGCTGGTCGAGGCTCGCGGTCACCCCGGCGAGTCCACGCAGGCCCTCGCGGACCTCGCGACTCATGCCGGTGGCCTCCTCGAGCTCCTCGTCAGTGGGCTTACGACCGAAGAGCGAGGTCAACTCGGCCGACGTGGCCTCGAGACGCTGGAGCTGCTCACCCACCTCCAGGGGGATGCGGATGGTGCGACCGTGCTGTTGGACGGCGCGCTGGAGGGCCTGACGGATCCACCACGTGGCGTACGTCGAGAACTTGAAACCCCGCTCCCAGTCGAACTTCTCGACCGCTCGCAACAGGCCGAAGGTGCCCTCCTGGACCAAGTCAACCATTTCGACGCCACGGTCCTGGTAGCGGCGCGCCCAGTGCAGCACCAGGCGCAGGTTCGCCGCCACCATCTGCTTCTTCGCCTCCTCGTCGCCCGCGGTCACGCGCTTGGCGAGTTCGACCTGTTCGTCGTAGTTGGGCATCGGGTAGCGGTCGAGGTCACGCATGAGCAGGCCCAGCATGTCGTTGGTGTTCACGGTCGATCGGCGGGGTGTGTTCATGGCTACTCCTTTGGGGATGAGAGAGCACGACCCAGGGGAATTTCTCCTATGGACGCATAACTAATTTACCACGCCGCCCTCGTGACGGGGGTTCAATTTAGTCAGGTTTTAAGAATCACTTGGTTCGTGGCCTCGTGAGGGCGTCGTGGCGGCTGGAGCCCGCGGGCCTGCAGGACCATGTCGGCCAGGGTGAAACTACTCAGGTGCTCACGCATGTGGTTTCCGACGTCGGCCCACACCGCGAGCAGCACGCACTGGCCCTCGTGGTCGCAGGCGCCGTCACGGTGCGGTTCGCCGAAGTCCCCGGCCACGATCGGCCCGTCCACCGCCGCCACGATCTCTGCCAGGGTGATGTCCGCCGCGTCCTTGGCCAGCACGTAGCCGCCGCCGACCCCGCGCTTGGAGCGCACCAGTCCGACGCCCTTGAGGATCAGCAGGATCTGCTCGAGGTAGGGCTGGGGAAGACCCGTTCGTTCGGCCAGGTCGCGCACGGACGTGGGCGCCGAGAGGTCGTCGCCCAACGCCAGGCTCAGCAGCGCGCGACTGGCGTAATCTCCCCTCGTCGACACCCTCACGCTGGCAGTCTACCGGTGGGTCGACGCCCCGTCGGTGCCGACCGATGGGTGGATTATCTGGCACACTCGATGTTGTGCAACCTGAACCCAACGCCAACGTCACCGTGAACCCCGATGAGGTGCTGTCGCCGGGCGCGGAGGACGCGTCGACCGAGACCGCTCCCGAGCCGGAGACCGATTTCATCTCCCAGCCCGCCAAGGTCATGCGTATCGGAGCCATGGTGAAGAACCTGCTCGACGAGGCGCGCTCGGCGCCACTGGACGAGGCCGGCCGCGCCCGCCTTCGCGAGATCTACGAGCTCTCCATCCACGAGCTCTCGAGCGCGCTCTCGCCCGACCTCGGGACCGAATTGGGCCGCATGGTGTTGCCCTTCAGCGCGGAGGTCCCGACCGAGTCGGAGCTGCGCATCGCCCAGGCGCAACTCGTCGGGTGGCTCGAGGGTCTCTTCCACGGCATCCAGGCCTCCCTCTTCGCCCAGCAGGCGGCCGCGGCGGCACAACTCGAGAAGATGCGCGACCGCTCGCTCAATCCCGGTGGTGGCGGTGAACCCCGCGCCGGGACCTACCTGTAGAGCGGTGGCGTCACTGCCTCGTCCTAGAGTCGACGCGTCACGACACCTCGCGGACGACCTCGGAAGGTCCCTGGCCCATGGCTGACAGTTTCGTTCACCTCCACAACCACACCGAGTACTCGATGCTCGACGGCGCGGCGCGCGTCGAGGAGCTGGTGCTCGCCGCCAAGGCCGACGGTCAGAGTGCCCTGGGCATCACCGATCACGGCAACATGTACGGCGTCATCGACTTCTACGAGACGTGCCGCAAGAACGGCGTCACGCCCATCATCGGCCTCGAGGCCTACATGGCGGCCAACTCGCGCTTCGACCGACCACCGCGACGCGGGAAGATGGACGACACCGGCGGTGACACCGAGGGGGGTCAGAAGCTCTACCACCACCTGACACTGCTCGCGACGTCCAACGAGGGCTATCGCAACCTGCGTGAGTTGTCCTCGCGCGCCTTCCTCGAGGGCTACTACTACAAGCCGCGCCTGGACTGGGAGTTGCTGGAGGAACACGCCTCGGGACTGGTGGCGACCTCGGGGTGCCTGGGCGGCGTGGTCCTGCAGGCCCTCCTGCACGACGACTACGCCAAGGCCCTGGAGCTGGCGGGTCGGCTCCAG
Organism: Acidobacteriota bacterium; assembly: GCA_018971185.1. Lineage (GTDB taxonomy): Bacteria > Actinomycetota > Acidimicrobiia > Acidimicrobiales > RAAP-2 > RAAP-2. The sequence goes on along the minus strand of JAGXBH010000014.1, from coordinate 42,629 downwards.
ACCATCTTCGGCGCGGAGAACTTCTTCATCGAGATGCAGGACCACGGGATCGCCGAGCAGGTACGCACCAATCCGCAGCTGCTGCAGATCGCCCGCGACCTCAGGGCGCCCCTGCTCGCCACCAACGACCTGCACTACGTCAACCACTCCGACGCCGCGATGCACGACGCCCTGCTGTGCATCGGTACGGGCTCTTTGGTCGCCGACCCCCAACGGTTCCGCTTCTCGAGCGATCAGCACTACCTCAAGTCGGCGGCCGAGATGCGCCACCTCTTCCGTGACATCCCCGAGGCCTGCGACAACACCCTGGCCATCGCCGAACGGGTGGACCTGACCATCGAGTTCGACAACAACGCCCTGCCGGAGTTCCCCATCCCCGCGGAGTTGGCGGGAGCCACGCACAAGGAGGGGGCGGACCGACTCCTGCGTCACCTGAGTTTCGAGGGGGCGCGAGAGCGGTACGGTGACTCGCTCAGTCCCGAGGTCGAGCAACGCCTCGACTACGAATTGCGCGTGGTGGCCGAGATGGGCTTCTCGGACTACTTCCTAGTGGTCTGGGACCTGATCCGCCACGCGCGCGAGCGGGGCATTCGCGTGGGCCCGGGCCGCGGTTCGGCGGCCGGGTGCTGCGTCGCCTACTGCCTCAAGATCGTCGACCTCGACCCCATTCGCTACGGGCTCATCTTCGAGCGCTTCCTCAACCCCGGTCGCAAGCAGATGCCCGACATCGACATGGACTTCGACGAGCGCTACCGCGGCGACATGATCCGCTACGCCGCCGAACGATACGGGGCCGATCACGTCGCCCAGATCGTGACGTTCTCGACCATCAAGGCCCGCGCGGCGGTGCGCGACGCGGCGCGGGTGCTGGGCTACCCACCCCAGTTGGGCGACCAGATCGCCAAGGCGATGCCGCCGCTGGTGATGGGTCAGGACCTGCCCCTCGAGGCCTGCTTCACGCCGATGCCGGGTCTCGAGAGCCGATACGCGGAGGCGGCGGACCTCAGGACCCTCTACGAGACCAACCCCGAGGTGACCCACGTGATCGACACCGCCAAGGGTTTCGTCGACAAGCGCCGACAAGACGGGATCCACGCGGCCGCCGTGGTCATCACGCGCGGACCGGTCCTCGACTACGTCCCGGTGCAGCGCAAGGCCAGTCCGAACGCGCCGGTGGAGGACGCGCCGATCGTCACCCAGTACGAGGCCACGGCCATCGAGAAGCTCGGCCTCTTGAAGATGGACTTCCTCGGTCTGCGCAACCTGGCGATCATCGAGCGCACCCTCGAGCACATCCGCCGCGGTCACGGGCTCGACGTCGACATCGATCACGTCCCCCTGGACGATCCCAAGGTCTTCGAGATGCTCCAGCAGGGCAACTCGATCGGCATCTTCCAGCTCGAGGGTGACAAGATGCGCCAACTGATGCGTCGATTGGCGCCGACGACGTTCGACGACATCGCGGCGCTCAACGCGCTCTACCGCCCGGGTCCGCTGAGCGAGAACGTGCACAACGATTACGCCGACCGCAAGAACCACCGTCAGGAGGTGCGCTACGACCACCCGGACCTCCAGGAGATCCTGGGGGAGACCTACGGGTTGATGATCTACCAGGAGAACATCATGCGCGTGGCCACCAAGATCGCTGGTTTCTCGATGACCGAGGCGGACGACCTGCGCAAGGCCTGCTCGAAGAAGATCCGTGAGATGATCCAGGCCCAGCGCACCAAGTTCGTCGAGGGGGCGCAGCGCGAAGGCTACGGCCGTGAACTCGGCGAGGCGATCTTCAACAAGATCGAGCCCTTCGCCGACTACGCCTTCAACAAGAGCCACGCCTACGGCTACGCGCTGATCGGCTACCAGAACGCCTGGCTCAAGGCGAACTACCCCGTCGAGTACATGTCGGCGCTACTGACCTCGTTTCGCGACGACAAGGACAAGGCGGCGCTCTACCTCAACGAGGCGCGCCAGATGGGCATCACCGTCGGGGTGCCCGACGTCAACGAGTCCTTCGCCGACTACGCCCCCAGCCTCACCGCCCCTCAGACCATCCTCTTTGGCATGGCGGCGGTGCGCAACGTGGGCGAGGCGCTGGTCGAGAAGATCGTGGCCGAGCGTGAGGCCGGCGGGGCGTTCGCGTCGATCTACGACTTCGTGCGTCGCGTGGACCCGTCGGTGCTGAACCGACGCACGGTGGAATCGCTGATCAAGGCGGGTGCCTTCGACTCCCTCGGCGTGTCGCGCCGGGGACTGTTGCACAGCGTCGACGAACTGATCGAGGTGACACTGGCGCGTCGCAAGGATCTGTCCCTGGGCATCTCCACGCTGTTCGCCTCGCTCGACGCCGACGGCGCCAACGACTGGGAGGGCACCGAGGTGGCGATCTCCCCCCTCGAGTTCGACCAGAGCGTCAAGCTCGACTTCGAGCGAGAGATGCTCGGCACGTACATCTCGGACCATCCGCTCTACGCCGTCGAACACCTGCTGGCGTCCAAGACCGACGGCTCGCTGGTGAGCCTGCGCGAGCAGGCGGAGGAACTCGCCAAGGCCAACCGACCCTTTCGTATCGGCGGCATCTTCTCCGAGGTGCAGTTGCGCACCACGAAGGACGGACGCGCCTACGCGCGCACCGTGGTGGAGGACCTCGGGGGCTCGGTCGAGGTCAACTTCTCCTCCAAGGTGTTCGAGCGCTGTAGCGGCTACCTGGCGAAGGACAACGTCGTGGTGGTCAAGGTCCGCGTGGACGTGCGCGACGAGGAGCCACGCTTCGGGGCGATGGACGTGGAGGTGGTGCACGTCGAACAGGGCGACGGTGAGTTGCGACTGAGTTTCCGCCCCGAGGACTTCACGGCGCCCTCCATCGCGCGACTCAAGGAGATCCTCCAGCGCTATCCCGGTCCCTCCCCGGTGATCCTCGAGACCGGCCTGGACGGACGCGCCTTCAAGCTGGGACCGGACTTCAGCGTCGCCATCGCGTCGGTGGTCGGCGATCTGCGCAGCGAATTTGGTCGAAACGTCATCAAAGCCTGAGATTTTCATCGCGCGCGCTCGCGCCGTAGAATGGGTCCATGGCAATGACTGTCTCCACGAAGGATTCCACTGCTCTCTCCGACGCCGAATTGGCGGAGATGGCGGATCTGTGTGTTGACCGCGAGCCCAATTTCGACATCGGGTTCTTGTCCAAGCAACGCGAGGAGTGGGTGCTGGTCACCCACGCGCGCGAAGGGGCCAAGTTGCGCGGGTACTCGTTCTGCACGCTCGAGAGGATCGGGGGCACGCCCTCGCTGTTGATCGGACTGCTGCTGGTGGAGCGCAGCGCCAAGTCCGACCAGACGCTCAAGGCGATCCTGCACGACCAGTTCCGTCGCGCCCTGCTGGCGTTCCCCGACGAGGACGTCCTCCTGGGTTCGCGCCTGACCTCGCCCGACGGGTACCGGGCGTTCCTCGGCCTCGAGGACGTCGTACCGCGACTCGGCTACAAGCCCACCGGTGAGGACCGGGCGTGGGGTCGCCGCCTGGCCAAGCGCTTCGGCGCGGAGAAGGCGATCGATGACAAGACGTTCGTCATGACCGTTCCCACCGGCTCGGTGGGCGGTCTGGACTACGTGGCCTCCAAGGGGCCGATCCCCGAAGGCGCGCACGCCATCTTCGAGTCGGTCGACGCCGAGAAGGGCCAGCGACTCGTGGTCTTCGGCTGGGCCATGGCCGAGGCCCTGGCCTCGGGCAAACTCCTGAAGTAGCCGGCCCTTAGCCGCGCGGCAACAGGCCGGTGCAGCTCTTGTAGCAGTGCCCGTCGATGGGCTGGGAGAGAGTGGTCAGGATGTACGTCGGACGAAAGCCCAGCGACGTCGCGAGGTCCTTGCCCGCCAGCGAGGTTCGCCGGGTGGCCTCGATGGTACGAATGGCGTGGTTGTCCTCGCACAGTAGCCAGATGTCGTCGCCGTACCAGCCGAAGCGCACCCACGTGGTGCCGTCGTCGGTACGGCGCATCAACTGGGGTCCCCGGTCGGCCGCGACCAACGCCACGCTCGGCCGCTCGCCGCGGAACTCCCAGTAGGGCGCGCTCGGTCCGCGAAACCCGAAGAGGGGTCCATCCGAGGGCGTCGCCAACTGCTCGAGCCACTTGCGCACCCGACGACCCGAGTAGTTGCCCAGACGCCGGGGGAGTTCGGCGATGGTCACGGCCTCGGGCTGGGCCAGGTCGTTGCGCTGCAGGTCCTGGGCCAGGACGCCCTCGACGACGTCGAAGGCGGCGAGGTCCGTCTCGAAGTCCTCGGGCCAGGGGATGCGCCAGCGAACGATGGTGTGCGAGGCGAGATCGATGACGGTGGTGGTCTCATTCGTTGAGCCCAGCACCAGGCCGTAGACGGTGCTCCCGGGGGTGAGGTCGACCACGGCGGTCTCCGGGGTGTGCTCGACCAATCGCTTGATCGCTCGAGCGGCGGGGTCGCGGCGCCACCACGACACGCTTAGACCGACCCCACGAGGAGCTCGTCGAGCTCCGCCACGCTCGCCACCGGACGCTGGCAGGTACCGGCGTGACAGACGTACGCGAGGCCCTCCTCGCGTCCGGACAGCAGGGGCGACCCACCCCTCCCCGTGACTAAGACGCCGCGCACTATGGGTAGAGATCGCACGTGATCGCTCAGGGTGTTGGCGTCTCCCGGGACCACGACCTCGACGCCGCCCACGTACCCCGCGGCGTCGACCAGGTCCACGACGGCCCGCGGGTGCGTCGCGATGAGTTCGGCGCCGAGCGCCACGAGGCGTTCGGCCACGGCCATCAGGTCCTGGTCGCCGCGGCATAGGGCGAGGCGCGCCAAGGCCCGCGTCGCGACCGCGTGGGCGGACGGCGTGGCGCCGTCGAAGATCTCCGTGGGGCGAGCGAACAGATCGGTGCACTGGTCCGACGTGGTGAAGAACCCCTGACCCTGGTGCGGGTCGCGCGCGCTGGGCACCGCGCCGTGCCAATGATGCTCGATCAAGTAGCGCGCGACGTCGTAGGCCGCGCTCAACCAGTGCTCCTGCCCGTCGTGCTCGAAGGCGTCGACCTGGGCGTCCACCAGCCAGGCGAGGTCCGCGGCGGTCGCGTGGTCGCGAGCGCCCTGGGTCCTCCACCAGTGTCCGCGCTCGAAGTGCGAGTCGCCGAGCGACTCGAGGAGGTCACTCGCCACGGACGTGAGTCGCGCGTCGCGCGAGGACATGAGGGCGCGCGCGAACATCGCGTTCCACTCGAGCACCACCTTCTCGTCGCGCGCGGGTTGGGGGCGCCGACGGCGCGCCTCGAAGAGGGCGTCGAGGGCGACGCGCAACTCCGGCGGGGGAGTGAACGTCGAGGGAGAGCCGATGCGAGGCACGCTACGACCGTCGAGGTCCCCCGGGGCGCGGATGGCCAAGTACTCGAGGGTCGCCGCCGTGAGCTCGTCGTGGCCCGCGTCGCGAAGCACGGTGGCGACCTCCTCGGGCGTCCACGTGATGTGCGACCCCTCCTTCGCGGCGGCGTCGGCGTCCAGCGAGGACGCGAATCCGTCGGTCACGCGAAGTTCGTCCAGGACGAAGTCGACCGTTCGTCGTGCCACTTCGCGGTACTCGCGGCCGTCGGGGGCGGCCCGCGCCGCGCGGAAGTAGCAGTCGGCGAGCAGTGCCTGGTCGCTGAGCATCTTCTCGAAGTGCGGGACGCGCCACTTCGCGTCGACGCTGTAGCGCGCGAAGCCTCCACCGACGTGGTCGAAGAGTCCGCCGTAGGACATGGCGCGCAGGATGCGCGCGGCGGCGTTGTGCGAGGCCGCGTCCTCGACGGCGAGCAACGCGCTGACGAAGCTCGGTCGGGGGAAGCGCGGCGCCGACGACCCGCCGTTCGCGTCGGTGTCCGCCGCGATCTCGTCCGCGAGACGTCGACGTGCGGCGACCAGGTCGAGCGGGGCGCGGTGCGCGGCGACGTGATCGACGAAGGCGATCTCGCGCGCGAGCGCGTCGGCGAGCGCGCGGGCCTGCTCGTGCACCTCGCCGCGGCGCTGGTGCCAGGCGTCGCTGACCGCGGTGAGGAGAGTGGAGAAGCCGACGTGGCCGTAACGATCGACCGGGGGGTAGTACGTCCCGGCGGTGAAGGGGCGACCGTCGGGCAGGAGGAACACGGACATCGGCCATCCGCCGTGTCCACTGATGAGCTGGGTGGCCGCCATGTAGAGCTGGTCGAGGTCGGGGCGCTCCTCGCGGTCCACCTTCACCGAGACGAAGTTTTCGTTGAGCTGTGCGGCCAGCGCGGGGTCCTCGAAGGACTCGTGGGCCATGACGTGGCACCAGTGGCACGCGGCGTAGCCGATCGACAAGAAGAGGGGGCAGTCGCGACGACGCGCCTCGTTCAGGGCGTCCTCACCCCAGGTCCACCAGTCCACGGGATTGTCCGCGTGAGAGATCAAGTACGACGAGTCGAGATCGGAGGCGCAGTCGCGGAGCAGGGGCATGCCCTCGACATTCTAGGGCCGGAACCGACCACGGCGACTCGCGGGCACCGGCACTCGTTACTGTGGTGCGGGAGCGACGAAGGAGAGCGGATGACCACACCAGTGCGATGGGGCGTGATGGGGACGGGAAGGATCGCCGCCACCTTCGCGAGCGACTTACGATTGATCGACGAGGGCGAAGTGGTGGCGGTCGGCTCGCGCCGTCGCGACAGCGCCGAGCGCTTCGCCCGCGAATTCGCGGTGGCGCGCGCGTACGATTCCTACGAGGCCCTGGTGGAGGACGCCGACGTGGACGCCGTCTACGTGGCCACGCCCCACCCCTTCCACTTCGAGAACGCGTCGCTGGCGTTGCGTCACGCCAAACCGGTGCTCGTGGAGAAGGCCTTCACGATGGACGGGGCGCAGGCGCGCGACCTCGTGGCCCGAGCGCGTTCCGCGGGCCTCTTCATGATGGAGGCGATGTGGACGCGCTTCTTGCCCCACGTGGTCGCGATCCGCGAGATCGTCGCGCGCGGGACCCTGGGCGACATCGTGATGTTCGAGGCCGATCACGGTAAGTGGTTCGCGCCCGAGCCCGGACATCGGCTCTTCGCCCCCGAGCTCGGTGGCAGCGCGATGCTCGACCTCGGGGTCTACCCGGTCTCGTTCGCGTCGATGCTGCTCGGCGCACCCGCGAGAATGGTCGCCATGGTGGACCCGGCCTTCACCGGGGTGGACGGGCAGGCGTCGATGATCTTCGGCTACGACTCCGGCGCCCAGGCCCTCCTCACGTGCACCTCGAGGGCGCGCAGCGCCACGCGGGCCTGCATCACCGGCACCGAGGCGCGCATCGAGATCGACGGCGACTTCTATGCGCCGACCTCGTTTCGCGTGATCCCGCGCACGGGCGAGGTCAGCGAGCATCGCTTCGACGTCGACGGGCGCGGTCTTCGATTCCAGGCGATCGAGGTCGCGCGCTGCCTGCGAGCTGGCCTCCTCGAGAGCCCGGTGATGCCCCTCGACGAGTCGATCGCCATTATGGAGACGATGGAGAGGGTGATGGCGGCGCTAGAGCCAGCGCCAGCCCTCTAGTCCGATCACCTCGTGGCGACGTGGCGGCTGAGCGCCCGCGCGCTGACAGGTGATGCGCGAGACGTCGACGGCGGCCGCGAGCGCGGCGACGAGCGTGGGCGCGTCGTGCAGGTCCGCCCGGCCGAGGTCGTGACCGGTCCACCAGGTCATGAAGGCGCCCACGAGGGCGTCCCCGGCGCCGACGGTGTCGACCACTTCGGTCGCAGCCACGTCGACGCTCACCCGCCCCCCCGCCGTGACGGCCACCACCGGGTCGGGTCCGTCGGTCACGACGACGCAGCGCGCCCCGATGTCGAGGATCGCGTGGGCCGCGTCGTCGTGGGAGAGCCGCGGGTAGAGGTAGTCGAGGTCCTCGGTCGAGACCTTGACCACGTCGGCGCGCGCGCTCAGGCGTGCCACGCGCGCGCGATACTCCGGTTCGTCACGCACCGCGCTGGGCCGACAATTGGGGTCGATCACCACCAGCGTTTCGGGGGCGGCGCTCAAGACGATGGCCTCGCCGAGCGACGCCATGGGTTCGACCAGTAGCCCCAATGTGCCGAAGTACAGGGCTGACCAGTGCTCGACCTCGTCGAGCGCCCTCTGGGTGGCCCCGGCGTCGAGGTTGAACGCCGCGGTGTCGGTGAGGTGGAAGTGGTAGCGCGGTCCGGCGGGGTTGAGCTCGACGACCGCCAGCGTCGTGGGGGCGTCGAGCGGCGCGGGCAGCGCCAGTGCGACGCCGCTCTCGACGAGGGCGTCGCGCACGAAGCCACCGAAGGCGTCACTCGAGGTGCCCGAGAAGAAATGGGCCTCGCCGCCCAGGCGCGCCACGGTCCGCGCGACGTTGAGGGGACCGCCGCCGATCACGGCGTGCACCGTGGCGTCGGGGGCGACGAGCAGGTCGACCAGATTCTCACCCAGCACCGCAATCGGTCGAGCGTTCAACGGGATCACCTTCTTCGCCGGGCATCGAGAGCGCACCCGACCCGTCGCTCGTGACAGATTCCGACCCTCGACCCTTGTGGAGACAACGTTATCTCACTACCATCGTGGGGGTCGCTCCTCACGGGGGGAGCGCACGAGGGAGAGAGTGATGCTCGACGCCGCGCCGGGCCGGGGACAGGGTTCACGCGCGACCATGAAGGATGTCGCCGCGCTGGCGCGCGTCAGTCTCAAGACGGTGTCGCGGGTCATCAACGACGAGCCGACGGTGAATCCTGAATTGGTCGAACGGGTGCGCCGCGCCGCGGCCCAGTTGCACTACCAACCGAACTTCGGGGCCAGCGCCCTGCGCCGGCGTGACGGTCGATCCTCGACGATCGGCGTGCTGCTCGAGGACCTCGCCAACCCGTTCTCCGCGACGATCTACCGCGCGGTCGAGGAGGTGGCGATCGCGCGCGGGGTCTCGGTGCTCGGCGGCAGCTTCGACGAGGACCCCCAGCGCGAGCACACGCTGACCGCCTCGATGTCGCGCCATCGCGTCGACGGGGTCATCATCGCGCCGGCGAGTCGTGACCACCAATACCTGCGCCAGGAGCAGATGGCGGGCGTCCCCTTCGTCTTCGTGGACCGTCCACCCCGGCTGCTCGACGCCGACGTCGTCCTCTCGGATTCGCGCGCCGGTTCGTCACTGGCGGTCGCGCACTTGATCGCCCGCGGTCACCGGCGTATCGCCTTCCTCGGTGACCTCACCACGATCTACACCGCCGAGGAGCGCTACCAGGGGTACCTCGTGGCGCTCGAGAACGCCGGCATCGAGGTCGACCCGACGATCATCGCGCGCGACCTGCGTACGAGCGACGCCGCCCAGGAGACGGCGGGGCACCTCCTTGACGCAGCGACCCCGCCGACCGCCTTCTTCGCCGGGCAGAACCTCCTGACCATCGGGGCGGTGCGCGCAATCCGAGAGCGGGGGCGCCAGCGCAACGTGGCGCTGGTCGGATTCGACGACTTCGACCTCGCCGACCTCCTTGAGCCCGCGGTCACCGTCGTCGCCCAGGACCCCGTCGCGATCGGTCGCGAGGCGGCGCGGATGCTCTTCGCACGCATCGACGGTGATGAGGGTCCATCCCAGAAGAAGATCGTCGAGACAACGTTTATCTCTCGAGGTTCGGGAGAGATCGCGGCGCCCGCCGAGCGCGACTGACCACTATCAGGGTTTTCTTGCGATCCTTGTGTTCATTGACGTTGGCGTCCTGCGACACGCGGTGAGAAGACGAATTTTTGTTACAAGTGTTTGACACGATTTGTCACCGTCGCTAGTGTGAGACAACGTTGTCCAGTAATCCGTGAGATGGTCTCAAGGTCCGGGCAAAGGGGGATGCAAAATCATGAAGTCACGTTCCATGCGATTCGTCCAGGGTGCGGCCGTTGCCTCGACTCTGGCCGCGTCGATCTTCACGTTCGTCGGGGGTTCCGCCGTGGCGAACGCCGCGTCGAAGAAGTACACCGTCGCTTACGTCGTGGGTGCCGCTTCGGACCCGTTCTTCCTCTCGATGAGGGTCGGGGCCACTGCCGAAGCGAACAAGTTGGGCATCAGCCTCGTGTGGCAAGGCAATCCCAGCGTCTACTCGGCGGCGACCCAGATCCCGATCGTCCAGAACTTGCTGGCCACCAAGCCCAACGCCCTGGTCCTCGCGCCGACCGACACCAAGGCCCTGCAGCCGCTGGTCGCTCAGTACGTCGCCAAGAAGATCCCCGTCTTCAACGTCGACTCGGGTGACGCCAACCAGGCCAACATCACCTCGTGGGTGACGGGCAACAACGTGCAGGGCGGCCAGGCCGCCGCGGACGCGCTGGCGTCGGCGATGGGCTACGCCAAGAACTGCTCGGCGTCGAACAAGTGCGTCGTGGCGATCGGTGTCAGTTCGATCACCACGTCGACCGACGCCGCGCGACTCAAGGGCTTCGCCCAGGAGTTGAAGGCGAAGTACCCCAACATCAAGGCGCTCAACCCCATCGTCTCGAACTCTCAGCCCACCGTGGCGAGCTCGGGCTTCAAGCAGGCCCTGGCCGCCAACAAGGTGTCGGGTATCTTCGCGATCGACGGCACCGACCTGGAGGGCGCGTCGCAGGCGATCGTCGCCTCGGGCGCCGCGGGCAAGAACATCAAGGTCGTCGGCTACGACGCCTACGCCACGACGATCGCGAGCATGAAGGCCGGCAAGATCTCGGCCATCATCTCCCAGCAGCCGGCCCTCGAGGGTAAGGACATCATCGACGCGGTCTACGCGAAGCTGACGGGCAAGGGTGGCATCAAGCACCTGAACACGCTGGCGAACATCGTGCTGACCCCGGCGAACTGCGCCAAGTTGTGCAGCACCTACGTCTACAAGACGGCCTAGTCGTCCACTGAGGCGGTCCCCCGGACGCCCCAGGGCGTCCGGGGGATTCGCCGTGTCGTGCTGTACCTTAATTCTGAGCGCATCAGTAGTGTGATGCCGTCCTAAGGGAGTGCCGTGTCAACTGTGCAGACACCCGTGGGGAGCGCGGAAGAGCCAGTGGTGACGTCACCGCTTCGCCGCGTCCTTGGCCTCTTCGCCAACCAACAGTTCATCCTGCTCCTGGTGCTGGTGGCGGTGATGGTCTACTTCGACGTGCACAACGGGCGGTTCTTCTCGGTCGCCGAGTTCCAGAACCTCGTCGTCGACCTGTCGGCGGCGGCGCTCGTCGCTGTCGCCGAGCTCTTCGTGATCGTGTCGGGGGGCATCGACCTCTCGGTGGGCTCGACCATCGCCGTCTCGGGCGTCATCGGCGCGCAGGCCATCGTGCATCTGCAGAGTCACCACTTCGGCGAGTTGCCCTCACTCCTGGTGGGGACGATCGTGTGCACCGGGGTCGGTGGTGTCGTGGGGGCACTGAACGCGGTGCTCATCACCAAGGCCAACCTGGTGCCCTTCGTCGCGACCCTGGTGACGCTGAGCGCGGGCGCGGGCCTGGCCCTGTTCTTCTCCCAGGGGGCCCAGATCGGCTACGACCCGGTCGCGGCGACCTGGAGCTCCACGGGCTTTTGGATCTTCACCTGGCAGGCTCTTATCGTCCTGGTGATCGTGGGCGTGCTGGGGCTGGTGCTGCACTTCACCAGTTACGGGCGCTACAACTACGCCATCGGGTCCAATCCGTTCGCCGCGCGCGCGGCCGGTATCAACGTGAATCGCCACGTGGCCTCGGTGTACGTCATGTCGGGCATGCTCGCGGGTCTCACGGGGATGTTCTTCTACATCCGCATCGGGGGCGGAGCGCCCCAGACGGGCATCGGCACCGAGCTCGAGGCGATCGCCGCGGTCGTCATCGGCGGGGCCAGCCTCGTGGGCGGCGTGGGTCTCATCTCGGGCACCATCTTGGGCGTGGCGATCTTGACGGTGGTCACCGACGGCCTGGTCTTCATCAACGTGAGCACGTATTGGAATCAGGTGGTGGTGGCGGGCTTCATCGCGGTCGCCGCGATACTCCAGACCGTGAGTCCGGGAACGAGGAAACGCTGATGTCGTCCGAGAAGGAACCCATCCTCGAGCTCCGTCACATCTCAAAGTCCTACGGGTCCGTTCGCGCGCTCTCCGACGTGAGCTTCAAGGCATACGCGGGCGAGGTGATCGGACTCGTGGGCGACAACGGCGCGGGCAAGTCGTCGCTGATCAAGACCATCTCGGGCGTCCACTCGCCCGACGAGGGGGAGATCTTCGTGGACGGCGTGCAGCGCCACTGGAAATCCCCCCACGACTCGATGGCCGCGGGAATCGAGACCCTGTACCAGGATTCGGGCCTGGCGCCCGACCTGACCATCGGCGCGAACATCTTCCTCGGCCGTGAGGTGAAGCGACGGGGCCCGCTGGGCCGACTGGGGTTCTTGGACCAGCGCGCGATGGAGCGTCGCGCGCTGGTGGAACTTGACAAGGTGGGCATCACGGTTCCACCCTCGAAGCGCACGGTGTCGCAGTTGTCCGGCGGTCAGCGCCAGGCGGTCGCCATCGGACGCGCGGTCATGTGGGCCAAGCACGTCATCATCCTCGACGAGCCGACGAACCACCTCGGCGCGCGTCAGTCCCAAGAAGTGCTAAAGGTCATACGCGCCGCTCGCGAACAAGGAATATGCGTCCTGTTCATCTCGCACACGCTGCCTCACGTGCTCGAGGTGACGGACCGGATCATCGTGCTACGCCTGGGCCGGGTGGTCAGGGACTCCTTGACCACGGATTATACGGTCGAGAGTCTGCTCGGGACCATCACCGGTCTCAATACCTGATCCATCGCCGCGGGTTACCCCTCAGTAATTTTTCCTCGGAGTAATGAAATTTTGTGTGATTTTTTGAAACGATACAAGTGACAATCGCGTGAAACCGTGCGTTCACATTGGTGTGTTTGGTGTTATGTTCTCAATGCCGTAACGCGACAGCGTGACGGAGCTTGTTGTGCCGAAAACCGAGAGGCGCCCTAGGGTGCCAGAAAAGAGTTGGGGAGATGAATTTTAAGAATGCAAGGATTCTTGCGTCGGTCACCCTGGTGGGTAGCATCGCTGCCGCCATGTTGCCCGCCGTGAGTAGTGCCGCCACGCCCACCGTGTCGGACAAGACGTTCAACACGAGCTTTAGCACCATGAAGTACCTCAAGAGCGTTGTGGCTAAGGGAAGCGGCATGATCGCCGTCATTCTCCCGGACACCGTGTCCTCGACTCGTTACACCGAGTTCGACGCGCCCTACCTCAAGATGGCGTTCAAGACCGCCGGCCTCACCACGAAGCAGTACGTCGTGCAGAATGCCCAGGGCAACCCCCAGACCCAGTACACCGACGCCCAGGCGGACATCGCCAAGGGCGCCAAGGTCCTCGTACTGGACCCGCTGGACTCGACCACTGGTGCCATCATCGAGGCCTACGCGAAGGCTCGCGGCGTCAAGGTGATCGACTACGACCGCCTGACCTTGGGTGGCGCTCGTAGCTACTACGTCAGCTTCAACAACGTGACCGTGGGCTCCCTGATCGGTCAGGGTCTCGTGTCGTGCGTGTCGGCCTGGGGTGTTGCCAACCCGACCGTGTACGTCATGAAGGGTGCGCCGACCGACAACAACGCGACGCTGTTCGCCCAGGGCTACAACGCCGTCTTGGCCAAGCAGAGCAGCTACAAGCTGATCCCGGAGGGAACGGGTACCTGGACTCCGAGCGTTGCGCTCACCGACTTCCAGGGTGCCTACACCGCCAACCCGGCCATCAACGCGGTGCTGACGCCGAACGACGAGAACGCCGCTCCGATCATCGCGTACTTGCAGAGCAAGGGCCTGAGCCCCAAGAAGATCCCCTTCACGGGCCAGGACGCGACGCTCACCGGCTTCCAGAACATCATCTCGGGCTACCAGTGTGGCACCGTGTACAAGCCGATCTGGCTTGAGGCTCAGGCGGCCGCCGCTCTGGCGATCTACCTGCGCGCGGGCATCAAGGTTCCCGCCGGTCTCGCCAACGGTACGGCCACGGACTCCAGCGCGACGATCGCGAGCCTGAAGAAGGTTCCGTCGGTCCTGCTGACCCCGACCTGGGTGACCGCCGCGAGCGTCGAGAAGACGGTGATCAAGGACAAGGTCATCTCGGCCAAGGCCCTGTGCACCTCGCAGAGCCCGACGGTGGCTGGCTCGACGCAGCCCAGCTTCGCCGCGGACTGCAAGACGTACGGCATCAAGTAGTCATCGCTGATGGACGACACCCCCGAGAACAACGGCCACACCGGATCCGAAGTCGGACCAACTGAGCCCGCGGGCTCGGGGGTGGCGCCCTCAGCGTCGATGTTGCTGAGCCTGCGCGGCATCACCAAGAGTTTTGGTGCCGTGCAGGCTCTCCAGCACGTCGACCTCGACGTGCCCGCGGGCCAGGTCACCGCGTTGATCGGTGACAACGGCGCGGGAAAGTCCACGTTGATCAAGACCGTCGCCGGTATCTGGGCCCCCACGAGCGGCTCGGTGTACTGGAAGGGCAAGGAAGTACACATCCACACCCCGCGCGACGCCGCTCATCTCGGCATCGCCACGGTGTACCAGGACCTCGCGCTCTGCGACAACCTGGACATCGTCGAGAACATGTACCTCGGTCGAGAGGAGACCAAGGTCGGGGTCCTCGACGAGATCACGATGGAGCTCGCCACCAAGAAGACGCTCAAGGATCTGTCGGTGTCGACGGTGAAGTCGGTGCGCCAGGTCGTCGGGTCGCTCTCCGGTGGTCAGCGTCAGGCCGTGGCCGTCGCGCGCGCGGTGATGCGCGAGTCCGAGCTCGTCATCCTCGACGAGCCCACGGCGGCACTCGGCGTCTCGCAGACCGCCCAGGTGCTCGATCTCATCCGTACCCTGTCGGGGCGCGGCATCGCCGTGATCGTCATCTCGCACAACCTCAATGACGTCTTCGCCGTCGCCGACCGGATCGCCGTCATGTACCTCGGCAACCTGGTGAGCCACGGACCCATCGCCAACTACGATCGCAATAGCGCAGTGGAGATGATCACGACCGGTAGGTCCGATCGCGTCCCCTCGTCGCTCGCTTCTTCGAACTGAAAGGTTCTGTCCCCTTGACTACCGAGAAAGTCTCCGAGACTCAGTCCTCCGTGGACGAAGGCGCCTCGCACCCGGCGGGCAAGTCCGCGTCCAACAACGTCATCGCACTGATGATGACGCGTTTCCGTCGCGGCGACAGCGGAATGATTCCGATTGTCATCGGTCTGTTCGTCATGGGCATCTACTTCGAGACGCGGTCGTCGGCGTTCCTCTCGGTGGGGAACCTGACCAACCTCGCGATCCAGGCGTCGATCTTCGTGATCTTGGGTATGGCCGAAGTCTGGCTGCTCCTGCTCGGAGAGATCGACCTGTCGGCGGGCTTCACCGCCGGTCTGGGGGGCGCGGTCGCGGTCATCTTGGTGGACCTGCAGTTCCACTGGCCGTGGTACGCCGCGCTCAGCACCGCGCTGCTCGTGTCCGTGGCGGTGGGGGCGCTCTGGGGTCTCCTGGTCATCGGACTACGGCTGCCGTCGTTCATCGTGACGCTGGCGGGACAATTCGGACTGCAGGGCGCGCTGATCTGGGTGGTGGACTCCCAGGGCACTGGTGGCACCATCTCGGTGCACGAGACGGTGCTCTACAACATCGTCTACGGGAACCTCACGCCCTTGTTCACGTGGATCTTCATCGTCGGGACCGTCGCGATCATGTCCTTCAACATGATTCGAAAGAATGCGCGTCGCTCAGCGCAGAACTTGGAGTCCCAGCCCACCTTGATCCTGGGAATGAAGGTCGGCGGCATGTTGGTCGCGGGCGTCCTCGCGGGCTGGGTGTTCAACTCCAACCGCGGCACCTTCACCAAGCTCAACGGCATGCCCTACGCCATCGTGGTGGTCGGCGTGATCCTCGCCGCGAGCACGTTCATCTTGAACAAGACCAAGCCCGGACGCTATCTCTACGCGATCGGCGGCAACGCCGAGGCCGCGCGACGCGCCGGCATCGCGGTGGATCGCTATCGCATGCTGGCCTTCGTCCTGACCGGGCTCACCTCGGGGATCGCGGGTCTCGTCTACGTCTCGCAACTCAACGGCATCTCCGACGGTATCCAGGGTGGCACGCTCGTGCTGTACGCCGTAGCCTCGGCGGTCATCGGCGGCACCAGCCTCTTCGGGGGACGCGGCAAGATGATGCACGCGCTCATCGGTGGCTTCGTGATCGCCACCATCTACAACGGGCTGGCGCTTCTGCAGTTCGGCTCCGCACAGCAGTACATCGCCACGGCGTTGGTGCTCTTGGCCGCGGTGACCATCGACTCGCTCGCGCGTCGCGGCAGCACCATCGTTAAGTAGCTCCACGTCGCGAAGGTCGCGAGGCGACCGCTGCGACGGCGCCTAAGGACGTGGCGCCAGCGCGCCGCGGCGGACCTTGCCGTTGGTCGTGCGCGGTATTTCATCGACGTAGCGAACCTCCTTGGGCTTGGCCCAGGGGCCGATGCGCTCCTCGGCGACACGGCGTATTTCGTCGTCACGGGCACCCTGTGGGCTAACGACGAGGGCGATGATCCGTTGGCCCCACTCGGGGTCGTCCTCGGCGGTGACCGCGACGTCGCGCACCCCGTCGACGGTGGCGAGGACCGCTTCGAGGTCCTCGGGCCAGACCTTCTCACCTCCCGTGTTGATGACGTAGCCGAGGCGGCCCCGTACGCGCACGAGGCCATCGTTCACCTCACCGGCGTCACCAGTGGGGAACCAGTCGTCGAGGCCGTCGGGTCCGGTGATGCGCGGCCGCGCCGCGTCGCGATACGAGCGAAACAGCGTCGGGCTGCGCACGCAGATCTGTCCGTCGACGGCGCGTACCTCCACGTCGCGAAGGGGGCGGCCGTTATAGACCACCCCCGAGCCGGTCTCGGTCATGCCCCAGGTGGCGATGACGTTCTCGGCGAGCTCGCCCGGCGGCCGCGCGCCGCCCAGCAGGACCGCATCGAAGCCGCGGACGTCGTGTCGCGCCAGTTGGGCTCGGACGAGGGCGACGTGGGTCGCTCCGTGACGGGGGGCGCTCGAGATGTCCTCAGGGTCGCCCCACAGCAGTCGAGCGCCGCCCCAGATGGCGCGCAGGATCACGGCGAGTCCACCGATGTGGTTGGCGGGGAGACACGGGTACCAGACCGGTTGCGTCGCACGCACCAGCGACTCCTGGGTGATCCGTGCGCTCGCCTGCAGAGAGGACCACGTGTGCTCCACCGCCTTGGGCGCTCCACTCGATCCCGACGTCAGCATGACCAGGCCCACCTCGTCATCGACCTCGCGCCCTCCCTCAAGGGCACTGACGCCGAAGCGGTCGCGAAGGTGCGTCGCGCCCAGGGCCGCGAGGTCCTCGGCGCGACGCGCGGCCGAGACTCGTTGGTCGAGGACGCACACGGCTCGGCCGCCCTCGGCGCAGTCGCGCAACGCGTACTCGAGGTCGGGGCCGAGTGCGAAGTCCAGGGCGATGAGCGATGCCACGAAGGAACCTTAGGTCCCGATGAGCCCCGTTCGGCACGCGGACCATCGCGAGGGCGAGGACGCGGGCCCGCGCGAGACCGGGCGGTAGGGTTGTCGCATGTTGACCACGACCATCTCCGGATCCCCCGACGACCCCGTGGACGAGTTCCGCCGTATGCCCGCCCCGTCGTGGGTGGCGGCGGGTGACTACGGGGACATCATCTACGAATCGGCCGAGGGGATCGCGCGCATCACCATCAATCGCCCCGAGCGCAGGAACGCGTTTCGACCTCAGACGCTCTTCGAATTGTCCGACGCCTTCGAGCGCGCGCGCGACGATATCGAGGTGGGCGCCATCATCCTGACCGGCACGGGTGGGGACGCCTTCTGTTCGGGCGGGGACCAGAAGATCCGCGGCGACGACGGGTACATGGGGGACGACGACGTGGCGCGGCGCGGGGTCGGGCGCCTCAACGTCCTCGACCTGCAGGTGCAGATCCGCCGTCTGCCCAAGCCGGTCCTCGCCCAAGTGGCCGGCTACGCGATCGGTGGCGGTCATATCCTGCACCTGGTGTGCGACCTGACGATCGCGGCCGACAACGCGCGCTTCGGACAGACCGGTCCTCGCGTCGGCTCCTTCGACGGCGGCTACGGCTCGTCGCTACTGGCCAACACGATCGGTCTCAAGCGTGCGAAGGAGGTGTGGTTCCTCTGCCGACAATACGACGCGGCCCAGGCCCTCTCGTGGGGGCTGGTCAACACGGTGGTCCCGCTGTCCCAACTCGAGGTCGAGACCGTCGCGTGGTGCCGTCAGATCCTGACGCTCTCACCGCTGGCGCTACGCATGCTCAAGGCCGGCTTCAACGCCGCCGAGGACGGACTCGCGGGCGTCCAGCAGCTCGCGGGCGACGCGACCATGCTCTTCTACATGTCAGAGGAGGCCCAGGAGGGGCGTAACGCGTTCGTCGAGCACCGGCGCCCGGATTTCTCGCGCTTCCCGAAGCGTCCATGAGCGCTCCGGGCACTCTGCAGCGCTGGGTCCTGGCCGCCCGCGTGCGCACCCTTCCGGCCGCGACGGTCCCGGTGGTGGTGGGTGCGTCCCTCGCGCGCCCTCGCCCCTACAACGTGCTCAACACCTTCTTGTGCCTGGTGATTGCCCTGGCCCTGCAGATCGGCACCAACTACGCGAACGACTACTCCGACGGGGTCCGCGGGACCGACGAGGAGCGTGTCGGCCCCTTTCGCCTCACGGCGTCGCGGCTGGTGCCGGCCCTCGCCGTGAAGCGCGCGGCGTTCGTCTTCTTCGCCTTCGCCGCCGTCGCGGGTCTGGTACTGAGCCTGCGCACCACGTGGTTGTTCATCCCCCTGGGGATCAGCGCCGTGGCCGCGGGCTGGTTCTACACCGGTGGGCCTCGGCCCTACGGCTACATGGGACTGGGCGAGTTGTTCGTCATGGCCTATTTCGGCTTCGTCGCCACCGTGGGCAGCGCCTTCGCCCAGCATCGCGTGATTCCCCACGGGGCGTGGTGGTGGGGACTGGCCACGGGATCGATGGCGTGCGCGCTGCTCGAGGCGAACAACCTCCGCGACGTCGCGGGGGATCGCGCCGCGGGCAAGAACACCCTGGCCGCGCGGCTGGGACGGCGCCGGGGCGCCTGGCTGTTCGCGCTGTGGGTGATGGGTACCGTGCTGGGCGCGGCGCTCGGCGGCGAGTCACTCATCGGGGCCGTCGCGTTGGTCATGTACATCCCCGCGCTGCAGTTGGCGTTCTCGACCAAGAACGGACGAGAGCTCTTGCCCATGCTCAAACAGTCCGCGTACGCGCAGTGGACGGTGGGCGCGGCCACGGCGCTCGTGATGTACGTCACGCGCTAGCTCCGCGCGTCGAGGAATCCCTCGATCACCTCGGCGGTCCGCTCGGGCTGCTCGAGGTGGGCGGCGTGACCCGCGTCGAGGATCGTGGCGAAGTGTCCATCCGCCACGGTGTCGGCGATGGCGCGGGCCTCTTTGGTGAACTTGACGTCGGCGGCGCCCGCGAGCGCCAGGGTCGGGACGGCGAGATCGGCGAGGCGCGGGCCCAGCCACTCCTGAGTGCCGGTGCCCGCGCGGCGCAGGCTGTCGGCCAGTCCCCTCGCGTCGAGACTGCGGCTCTCGGGCTCGCTGCGCGGGCCCAGGCGGGCGAAGAGTGGCTGGGCGAGCCACTCGCGTAGGAACTGCTCGGTGCCCACGTCCTCGAGGTGCGACGCGAGAGCCTCGTCGCGCGCGAGGCGCTGGGCGCGTTCGTCGTGGTCGGCGATGCCGCGCGACGCGCCCAGCACGACGAGAGCCGTGAGTCGCGCGGGTGCGTGCAGGGCCACGTGCAGCGCGACGCGTCCCCCGAAGGAGTAGCCGCCCAGGGCGAAGAGCTCATCGGGAAGGGCGTCGAGAACGAGCGCGGCGATCTCGGGCAACGAGGCGCTGATCGACGCGGCGTCGCCGTGTCCGGGTAGGTCCAGGGTCATGACCTCGTGGCGACCTGTCAGAATGGTACGGAACTGACGCGCCGACGACCGAGTCTGGGTGAATCCGTGCAGCCACGCGAGTGGCGGGCCCGCTCCGCGTCGTTCCAGGGTGAGGAGTGGCATTGCAAGAGAGCGTACCCAACGTCAGTGCCGTCCAGGCAACGTTCGTCGCGACGCTGGTGGACGAGTGGCACCGGCTGGGGTTGCGCGACGCGGTGATCTGTCCGGGGTCGCGGTCGACGCCCCTGAGCGTGGCGTTCGCCCAGCACGGAGGTGTCGCGGTGCACGTGCGCATCGACGAGCGCAGTGCCGCCTTCTTCGCGCTGGGTCGCGCGCTGCGCACGCGTCGACCGGTCGCCATTGTGGTCACCAGCGGCACCGCCGCGGCCGAGGTCCACGCCGCGGTCGCCGAGGCTGATCTCGCGGGCGTGGCGCTGATGGTGCTCACCGCCGATCGTCCGCCCGAGTTGCACGGCGTGGGCGCGCCCCAGACGATCGACCAGCAACATCTCTACGGGAACAAGGTGCGCCTCTACGAGGAGCCCGGCGTGGCGCGCCTGGACGCGTCGACCTCGTGGCGTCCCCTGGCAGGTCGCCTGTGGCGCCACGCCGCCGGCGTGACGAATCCGCCGGGGCCGGTGCATCTCAACGCCGCCTTCGTCGAACCGCTGTTGTCGGCGCCCCTCGGACTGCCTCCGTCGCTCGAGGACGTCGTCGCCGCGACCGCGCCCGCGTACCCGCCGGCACCAATCGACGTCGGGGGCCAGCGGGTGCTCTGTGTCGTCGGGGCTGGGACGTCGCCCGAGACGATCCGAGCCGCCCACGACGCCCACTGGGTGGTGCTGGGAGACGCGACCGCCGCCGGATCGCTGGCCTACGCCGACCCGCTCGTACGGCACGATGAGATCTGGTCGACCCTGCGCCCCGACGTGATCGTGCGCCTGGGGGGCGTGCCCGCGTCGAAGTCCCTCGCGCAGCGACTCGCCACCAGTGGTGTCGCGGTGATCGCTCTCGAGGGAGCGCGATCGGTCGCCGACCCCGACGCGGTGGTGACGCGCCGGATCGCCGGGACCATTGACGCGTCCCTCGCCGCGCACCGGGGTGATGCGACCTTCGCTGCGATGTGGCGCGAGGCGAGCGAGTCGCTGGGGCGCGAGTTGGAGGAATGGTGCGACGGGCACTTCGACGAGATCCTCGTGGCGCGCCTCGTGGTGAGGGCGGCCAACGCGGCGCGCTGCGACCTCGTGGTCGGGTCATCGATGCCCATCCGCGACGTAGAATGGTGGGGTGAGACGCGCGAGGGTGGGGTCTACGCCAATCGCGGGGCCAACGGGATCGACGGCGTGGTGTCGACGTTCCTCGGCGTCGCCCAGGGTTCCTCGGCCATCGGTCTCGTGGGCGACGTGACGATGTTGCACGACGTCTCGGCTCTCGTGGAGGATCCCGGGCGCTCCACCAGCGCGGTGCTGGTGGTGAGTGACAACGCCGGGGGAGGGATCTTCTCCTTCCTGGCCCAGGCGCGACAGTTGCCTTCGGCGCAGTTCGACGAACTCTTCGCCACGCCGCGGCGCCACGACCTCGCGGAGCTGGCGCGCGCGTTCGGACACCACGGCGAGACGGCGACCAACGCGACGGAACTGCGCGCCGCCCTCGATGACGGTCTTCGACGCCGAGGACTGAGCGTGGTGGTCGCCCGGGTGCCGGAGCGCGCTCATAACGTGGTGCGCCACGAAGAGTTGAACGCGCTCGTCGCGCGATGGTGGTCGCGGCGATGATCGCCTCGCTACCGGCGTCACTGCTCGCGGCCTTCCCCCTGGCCTTCGCGGCGGGTCTGGTCTCCTTCGTGTCGCCCTGCGTGCTACCCCTCCTGCCGGGCTATTTGGCCTTCCTCGGTGGCTCGGCCTCGCGCGGTGACGGGCGCGGTGCGCGAGGGCGGACCCTGGTGGGCTCCCTGGCGTTCATCCTGGGCTTCTCGGCGATCTTCGTGAGTTTCGGGGCTCTCTTCGGTCAGTTCGGCGACACGCTCAAGGCCCACCAGCGCCCCCTCGAGATCGTCTTCGGCCTCGTGACGATCGTGCTGGGATTCTTCTTCGCGGGTTGGTGGCCCTCTTCGTGGTTGCAGCGAGAACGACGCGTGCATTTCCTCCCGCGCGCATCGGTACTGGGGGCGGCACTGCTCGGCATCTTCTTCGCCGTCGGGTGGACGCCGTGCATCGGACCGACCTTGGCCGCGATCGACGGCCTGGCGGCGTCGTCCTCGGGGGCGACGGCGCTGCGCGGTTCGATGCTGGCCTTCGTCTACTGCCTCGGACTCGGCGTCCCGTTCTTGGTGGCCGCGCTCGCGACGGAGTGGATGTCGAGCGCCTCGAGCTGGTTACGACGTCACGCGCGCGCCATCGGCGTCGTCGGTGGCGCGCTCTTGGTGTTGATCGGCGTCGCCGAGGTGACGGGGCTCTGGCAGTCGTGGGTGCTGTGGCTGCAGATTCACCTGCCCGCCACGTCGAGTCTGTAGTCGACGCCCCTCGTAGACTGAAGCGTATGCGACTGCGCGACGACTGGGAATTCCGTGGTCTGGTCCACCAGAGCACGGACGAGACGCTGCTGGACCGGCTGAGCGCCGGGGGCGTCACGGCCTACATCGGTTTCGACCCGACGGCACCCTCGTTGCACTTGGGAAGCCTCCTGCAGTTGTGCAACCTGCGGCGCCTGCAGATCGCGGGGAACCGCCCGATCGCGCTGGCGGGCGGGGGGACGGGCATGATCGGTGACCCCAGTTTCAAGGCGTCGGAACGGCCCCTGCTCACCCCCGAGCAGATCGACGCCAACGTCGAGGGTATCCGCGGTCAACTCTCGCGGTTCCTCGACTTCTCGCCGTCGGCGGGCGCGTCCCAGGCGCTGCTGCTCAACAACGCCGCGTGGCTCACCACGATCTCACTGACGGACTTCCTGCGCGACGTCGGCAAGCACTTCACGGTGAACCAGATGGTCGCGAAGGATTCGGTCAAGAGTCGCCTCGACCGTGACGACGTTGGACTCTCCTTCACCGAGTTCACCTACATGTTGTTGCAGGCCTACGACTTCTTGCGGCTCAACATCGACTACGACTGCACCCTGCAACTCGGCGGCTCCGACCAGTGGGGAAACATCACCATGGGCACCGAGTTGATCCGCAAGTCGGCCGGACGATCCGCCGCGGGACTGACGTCACCGCTGTTGTTGCGCGCCGACGGCACGAAGTTCGGCAAGTCCGAGTCGGGGTCCAACATCTGGCTCGACGCGGCGCTCACCTCGCCCTTCGAGATGCATCAGTACCTCCTCAACGCCGAGGACGCGATCACGCCGACGCTGCTGCGCTTCTTCACCTTCCTCGACCATGACGTCATCGCCGAGCTCGACGAGGCGACCAAGACCGCGCCGCGTGAGCGCCGCGCCCAGCGGGCGCTGGCCAACGCGGTGGTGGCCCTGGTGCACGGCGAGGACGCGGCACGCGGGGCCGAACGCGCGGCCGAGACGCTCTTCCAACCCTCGATCGCCGAACTCGACGAGGCGACGCTGTTGACCATCGTGGCCGACGCCCCCTCCTCGACCATCAGCCGTGCGGAGTTCGCCTCCGGTGTCGACGCGGCGGAACTTCTCGTGCGTTGCGACCTGGCCAAGTCCAAGGCCGAGGCACGACGCTACATCGAACAAGGCGGCGTGTACGTGAACAACGTGCGCATGGCGACGGACGAGTCGCTGGGGCTCGGGAGCACCTTGCACGATCGCTACGTCGTGCTGCGCCGGGGTCGACGCGAGATGCACCTCGTCGTCCTTAAGTGACTCGCCTGGCGCGTGCGCTCGGCGCAGTGCTGGTGGTGGGCTCGTCCCTCGCGTTGAGCGCGTGCGGATCGGTCAGCGCGAGTACGGCGCTCTCGACGTGGGCCGCGAACAGCAACCTCTCGTCGAACAGCGCGCAATTGGTGCTCGACGCGCGCCACGCCCTCAGCGCGCTGGGCGACGCGCGTTCGACCGCGGCGCAACTCCACACGGTCTGCGCGGTCTTGGACCTCGAGACGCTCCAGGCGAACGCGGCGCTGCCCACGCCCGACGCGCAGACCACGTCGTTGCTCTCGGCGGCCTACACGGACCTCGGCGACGGGGCCAACGTGTGCTACCAGGCGGCGCACTCGTCGAGCAAACGACGTCGGGCCATCGCGTACCTGCGACGCGCCGGCGCCGAACTCGCCGAGGCGCAGGCGCGGGTGGGAACGCTACGTACCGGCTAGGCCGGTGTCTCCGTCGCGCCGGTCGGCCGTGGTCGTAGGTCGATCTCCAGTCGTAGGATCCCGTCGACGAGGGTCGCCGTGGCGTCTCCGAGCATCGCGAAGTCCTGGAAATCGGTGGTGGCGGCCTGGAGGAATCGTTGACGGTCCGGACCTTCGACCGGGGGGAGTCCGCGACGGCGCACGGCCTCGGCTCGCTCGCGGAAACGCGCAATCATCTCATCGGGGTTGAACTCGTTCACGCGGCCATGTTAGGGGTTCGAGCTCGGGGCTGAGTTGGTACAATGGGTGTCCGGCTCAGTGGTGCTGAGTCTGGGCCGCCGCCAGTTATGGACCGCGGCCAGTGAGGAGTTGACGTGAAAAAAGGCCGCCACCGTCGGTTTGTTGAAGCTCGCGAACTCAAGCGTTCCACGGGTCCGCGTGCCACGACGTGCGTCGAATGCGGCGCGGCGCCCGAGGATGTCCACGCGACGTGGTGCCTCGCGGAGGAGGACCGCTACGACGAGATCCTCGGGTCCCTGCCCCGTCCCAGTTTCAACGAAGAGGACCCACTCGCCGCCGAGAACTAGGCGCGGCGTCGCACGACGGGGTGCGCCAGCGGCGTGCCTCGCTGGGATCGCTGGTTGATCAGCGCCAGGAGGTGTGCGTAGGATTCGTCGCCCATGATGGCGATGAGCTCGTCGGCCATCGAGTCGATGACGCGGGTGGCGCCACGGAAAGCGGCGGGGTCCTCGGTGCACCACCAGTGGAACTCGGCGCCGCCCTCGCCCCAATCGGGGCGGTCCCATTGGGCGATGCGCGTCACCACGTGTCCGTTGTCGAGGATCACGTCCTCGCGTCGCAGCGGCAGCTGCCAGCAGACCTCGGGCTTGAGCGGGATGTAGCTCTCGCCGTTGTCCATCGCTAGGACGTGCAGCGCGCAGCCCGGTCCGCGCGCGAAACCGGGCCGGTTGAGGAAAATGCACGCGTCGTCGACCAGTCGGGTGGTCGACTCACCGTTCTTCTTGGTCTTGGTCGTCCCGTTCTTCTTGGCGCGCGACTTGAACTGCCACTGTTCATCGCTCAGGCGCAACGCGGCGAGTTCCACGCGCTGGCGGTCGGCGTCGTCGGTGAAGTGGGCGCCGTAACTGCAACATCCCTGGGCGAGTTCGGGCGTGGGTCCAGTCAGCACGCCCTGGCAGCCGTTGTTGAAGATGCAGGTCCAATTGCTCTCGATGAACGTGGCGTCGACCATCCAGGTACGGTCGCTGGCGGTGTCGTCGAAACTGACCCATTCGTGGGCGTCGAGGGGAATGGTGGTCACCCCTAGAAGATACCCGTTCGCTGGCGCGAGACCCGCCGTAGACTGGGCCCATGACACCGGCCCCTTCCTTTGACGTGCTCGCGCTCAGCGACGAGGCGCGCAACGTCGTCCTCGACGCACTGGCCAACGAGGAGATGAGCAGTTCCCTGGCGCTATGGGTGGAGGTCACGGGCACCATGGGCACCGGCTACACCTACGACCTGTACTTCTCGGATCTGGCCGACGCCCCCGAGGGCGCCGCGGTCGGACGTGACGGCGAGATCACGATCGTCGTCCCGCGCGCGAGCGTGGATCGCCTGCGCGGTAGTCGCCTCGAGTTCGCCACCGACGGTGGCGGGGGATTGGTCCTCGTCAATCCCAATCACCCCACCAGCGAGGAGCTCAATCCGGGAGTGCCCGCCGAGATCCTGGCGATGGGGATCGAGAGCGAATTGGCTCGTCTGGCCATCGCGGTGCTCGACAATGATGTCAACCCGTCGATCGCCTCGCACGGCGGTCGCGCCGACCTCGTGGCCATGGACGACGCCCAGAGGATCGCCTACATCAAGATGTCGGGCGGCTGTCAGGGCTGTTCGATGAGCCGCATGACCTTGTCCCAGGGCATCGAGACGGCCCTGCGTGCGGCGATCCCCGAGCTCAGCGACGTGCGCGACATCACCGATCACGCCTCGGGGGTGAACCCGTTCTACGCGGACGCTCACTAGGGTCGACCAGCGCCTCCTAGAATCGTCGGATGCTGCGCTTCTTGACTGCTGGCGAAAGCCACGGGCCCTCACTCACCGTCATCGTCGAGGGTCTCCCGGCGGGTCTACCCATCACCGAGGAGGAGGTGGGCGAGGAGCTCGCCCGCCGACGTCTGGGATTCGGCCGCGGCCCGCGCATGCGCTTCGAGCGCGACGTGCTGCGCCTGACCGGCGGTATCCGCCACGGCCGCACACTCGGTTCGCCCGTCGCGATCGAGATCCTCAACTCCGAATGGCCCAAGTGGGAGACCGAGATGTCGGCGGCGCCGGGCACGCCCGCGAAGAGGCTGTCCACTCCTCGGCCGGGTCACGCCGACCTCGTCGGGATGCAGAAGTACGCCTTCGATGACGCTCGCGACGTGCTCGAGCGCGCGAGCGCGCGCGAGACGGCCGCGCGGGTGGTGGCCGGGGCCCTCGCCAAGGCCCTGATCCGTCGCATCGGGGTGAGCGTCGTCTCGCACGTGGTGCGCATCGGCGACGTGGCCGCGCCGAGCGACGCGCGCCCCGGTCCCGAGGACCTCGCGACCGTGGACGCGAGCGAGGTTCGTTGCTTCGATCCCTCGAGCGCGGAGGAAATGGTGCGCGAGATCAAGGCGGCGGCCAAGGAGGGGGACTCCCTCGGGGGCATCGTGGAGGTCATCGCCTACGGCGTGCCCGTGGGGCTGGGCAGCTACGTCCACTGGGATCGCAAGATGGACGGTCTGCTCGCGGGGGCGCTGATGAGCATCCAGGCCGTGAAGGCCGTCGAGATCGGCGACGGGATGGCCCAGGCGGCCCAGCGCGGCAGTCAGGCCCACGACGCCATCGCTCGCGACGAGGAGGCGCGGCGCACCGGGGGCTTCGTGCGTCGCAGTGACCACGCGGGCGGGCTCGAGGGCGGGATGACCTCGGGGGCGCCCCTCATCGCCAAGGCGGCGATGAAGCCGCTCGCCACGCTGAATCGACCGGTGCTCGAGACCGTGGACGTCGCCACGGGGGAGTCCACGGTCTCGTTCAAGGAGCGCACGGACGTCACCGCGGTGCCGGCGCTGGGGGTCGTCGCGGAAGCGATGATGGCAGTGGTGATCGCCGGTGAGGCCCTGCGCAAGTTCGGGGGTGACTCGCTCGAGGAGTTCGAGCGCAATCACGCCAATTACGTCGACCACTTGGGTTCGACCGCCTCATCGGCACGTCCGGCGTAGTCGTGGACCGCATCGTCCTGGTCGGCCTACCGGGATCGGGAAAGACCACCGTGGGTCGCGCCCTCGCGCTCGCGATGGATCAGGAGTTCCGCGACACCGACGAGGTCTTCGCCGAGCGCGAAGGAGTGCGCGTGGCCGATTACCTGCGCCGCGAGGGTGAGGTGCGGTTTCGCGAACGCGAGCTCGTGGCGCTCCACTCGGCCCTCGAGACGGCAGGGGTGGTGGCGACCGGTGGCGGGATCGTCGTCAGCGCTGCGGCGCGCGAAGTCCTCGAGCGCGAGTTCACCCTCTGGCTCGATTGCGCCGACGAGACGCTGCTGCGACGAGTGGGCGAGGGGGACCGGCCGCTACTGGGCGAGCATCCCGCCCAGCGCCTGGTCGAGCTGCGACGCGAGCGTAGCGAATGGTATCGGCAGGTGAGCCGCCAGCGGGTCGACGCGGACCGCGAGGTCGACGACGTCGTGGGCGACCTGGTGCGTCTCGTCGAACGCGAGGACTCGCGCTCGTGAGGATCCGCGTCGACCTCAGCACCCCCTACGAGGTCAGCCTCGGCGACGGGGTACGTCACGAGGTGGGTCGATTCGTCCGGGAACGACTGGCGCGCGCGCGCGTCGCGGTGATCATCACTTCGCCCGAGATCCGTCGTCAGCCGTGGTTCGACCTGGCGGAGGACTTCGATATCACGACCGCGATCGTCGAGGTCGCCGACGGCGAGGCGGCCAAGACGCTTTCGAGTCTCGAGCGGGTCTGCGAGGCGCTCGCGCACCACCACGTCTCGCGTCACGACGTGGTCGTGGGCGTGGGGGGAGGGGCGATCACCGACCTCGCGGGCTTCGCCGCCGCGGTGTACCTGCGCGGCGTCGCGGTGCTGCAGGTGCCCACGAGCGTGGTGGGTCAGGTCGACGCCGCCATCGGCGGCAAGACCGCCGTCAACATCGCCGCCGGTAAGAACCTGGTGGGCGCCTTCCACCAACCGGCGGGCGTCTGGTGCGACAGTGCGACGCTAAGGACCCTGAACGAGCGCGAGCGAGTCGCGGGCATGGGCGAGGTCGCCAAGTGTTGGCTACTCGCGGGGCGTCCCCGCGCCGACCTCGACGCGGCGACGCTCGACGAGCTCATCGAGATGTCGGTGGCGTTGAAGGCGCGCATCGTGGCGGCCGACGAGTTCGAGACGACCGGCGAGCGGGCGCTACTCAACTACGGTCACACCTTGGGACACGCCCTGGAGCTCGTGGCCCTGGCCCGCGACAGCGAGGAATTGCGTCACGGCGAGGCGGTGGCCATCGGTGTGGCCTTCGCGGCGCGTCTGGCGCGCGAGCTCGATCGAGTCGATGACGTCGTCGTCGCCGAGACCGACGCGGTGCTGGACCACTTCGGACTGGTTCGACGTTGCCCACCCGACGTCGACGTCGAGGAGATCATGGCGGTCATGGGGCGCGACAAGAAGACGCACCACGACCTGGCCTTCGTCCTCGCGGGGCGCGAGGGTTTCGCCTTGGTGCCCGGGATCGGCGCCGACGTGGTTCGTCGCGTACTAGAGCGGTTCAAGGGGGAGTGATGCGAGAGATCCTTCTACTGTCGGGGCCCAACCTCGACCTACTGGGCGAGAGGAGCCCCGAAATCTACGGCGCCGCGACCTTGGCCTCCCACGTCGCGGCGGTACGCGACCGTGCCGGCACGTGCGGTCTGGGTGTACGTCATCTGCAGTCGAATTTCGAGGGTGACCTCATCGAGGCGGTGCACGGCGCGCGATCGTCCGCGGCGGCGATCATCATCAACGCCGGGGCGCTGACGCACTCGTCCTGGGCGCTCGCCGACGCCCTGGCCACCTTCGACGGCCCGAAGATCGAGGTCCACCTCTCGAACCCGGCCGCGCGCGAGCCCTTTCGACACCTCTCCACGTTGGCCGGAGTCGTGAACGGCTCAGTGGCGGGACTGGGCGCGCTGGGTTACCTGCTGGCTGTCGACGCGGTGGCGCACCTCTTGGGCGGCGAGGCGACGAACGCCACCCCCGACCCGACTGCCTAGACTGACAACCGCACATTGCACGAAAGGTAGTTGAGCCCATGGCGGCCATTTCCACATCCGATATCAAGAACGGCATCACGCTGAAGATCGACGGGGGCCTCTTCTCCGTCATCGAGTTCCAGCACGTCAAGCCCGGCAAGGGCGGGGCCTTCGTGCGCACGAAGTTGCGCAACGCCCGCACCGGGGCCGTCATCGAGCGGACTTACCGCTCCGACGAGCGCCTCGAGCAGGCCATCATCGACAAGCGCGACACGCAGTACCTCTACCGTGACGGCGACGACTACATCTTCATGGACCAGGTCAACTTCGACCAGGTCCCGGTGTCCTCGAAGAGTCTCGGCGACGCCGCGAACTTCCTCAAGGAGACGGGGAAGGCGATGATCATCTCGCACGACGACGAGATCATCGGGGTCGAACTCCCGGCGTCGGTGGAACTCACCATCGCCGAGACCGAACCAGGCATCCAGGGCGACCGGGTCTCGGGCGCGCGCAAGCCCGCCACCCTCGAGACGGGTTACGTGGTCCAGGTACCGCTCTTCGTCGGCCCGGGCGAGGTCATCAAGGTCGATACTCGCACCGGCGAGTACATGACCCGCGCGTAGTGAGCGAATTCGGCGATCGACGTCATCGCTCGCGCGAGCGGGCCCTGGAATTGCTCTACGAGACCGCCATGAAGGGTCGTCCCGCGCGAGTGGTGCTCGACGAGCTTCCGGTGCCCCCCGACGACTACGCGGTGCGGTTGATCGAAGCCGTGAACGAGCACGAGGCCCGTGCGCACGAGCTCATTAGTGAGTTCTCCCTCGACTGGCCCTTAGAGCGCATGGCGCTGATCGACCGGCTCGTTCTGACCCTGGCGACCAGCGAGTTGTTGATGCCCGACGCGCCGCCGACAGCGGTTGTCCTGGACGAGGCCGTCGAGCTGGCCAAGACCTACTCGACCGAGGCGTCCCCGTCGTTCGTGAACGGTGTCCTGTCGTCGATCGTCGATGAACTGACCGCGAGCTAAGGAGACCTCGGCGATGCCAGGGACCACGATGCCAGGAATGGGCGCGAACCCGCTCAGTGACGTCAACTCTCTCGTCACCGCGGCGTTCCAGCATCAGGTCTTCGTCACCAGTCTTCTCTGGATCATCGCGATCGCCTTCCTCGTCATGGTGTACTCGGTGGCGTCGCGACGGGTCCTGTCCTTCAATCTCTCGGCGCCGGGGCTCGCCGAGGCGCGCGCACGCACCTATCTGCGCCTGGGGTTCGGAGCCCTGTGGGTCTTCGACGGGATCCTGCAGTTCCAGGTGGCGATGCCCCTAGGACTGGCCAATTCCGTGGTCGCGCCGGCGACGGCCGGCACACCGGGGTGGCTGCAGCACCTGATGACGTACGGCATCACGATGTGGAACTCGCACTCATTGACCCTGGCCAGCGCGACCGCGTGGATCCAGGTCGGGATCGGACTGCTACTGCTGGCCTCCAACGGCTCCGCCGGGCGGGTGGCCGCGGCGATCTCGGTCGGGTGGGGCTCGATGGTCTGGCTGGTGGGAAACGGGGCGGGGGGCATCTTCCAGTCGTCGAGTTCGATCCTCTTCGGCTGGCCCGGCGCACCACTCTTCTACGTCATCGCGGGGGTCTTCTTAGCGCTCTCGCCCAAGAACTTCCCCGAACGCTTCTCGCGCGTCACGCTGCGACTCATCAGTGTCGTGCTGGGGATCGGCCTCGTCCTGCAGATCCTGCCGTCACGGGGGTTCTGGCACGGTGGGGACGCCAACGCGCTCACCACGATGACCACGTCGATGGTGACCACCGCCCAACCGCACTGGCTGGCCGATATCGTCTCGAAGTTCGGCGCGCTCGCGGGCACGATGGGCGGGGGCTTCAATCTCCTGATCATCTTCTGGCTCGCTATCACCGCGGTCGGCCTGTGGATGGCGCCTCATCGACACTGGCGCTGGCCGGTGCGATCCTTGGTCGCGGGCGCCGTGATCCTTTGGGTGGGCGCTCAGGACCTCGCGATCTTCGGCGGGATGGCGACCGACGTGAACACGATGATCCCACTGGCGCTGTTGACGGCGTGCGCGTCACCCGGCGTAGCGCAGCGTCTTCCTCTCGCGCGACGCCTGCCACGCGAGTTGCGCTCGAGTTCGGGCGCGGTCGTGGCGTCCTTCGCCGCGGGGATGTTGGCCTTCTCGGTGGGGTCGATGGGATGGGCCTCGGTCGCCTCGGCGGAGAACACGCTCTACCTAGCCCAGAACGGCACCGCCTCGGCGGTCAACACCCAGGCGCCTGGTTTCACGGCCACCGACCAATCGGGCGCGACGTACCACCTTGGCGAGCACGCCGGGCACTACACGCTCCTGACGTTCCTCGATCCCGTGTGCTGGACCGATTGTCCGTTACTGGCCGGGCAACTCAAGTCCGTGGGTGCGACCTTTGGGTCCTCGGCCCCACTGGACCTCGTGGCGGTGGCGGCCAACCCGCGCCACGAGACGATGGCCAACGTGCGACACTTCGTGGCCCAGCACCATCTGGGCGGGGTGAAGAACTTTCACTTCGTCACCGGGGCGCTCTCGAAGCTCGCCGCGATCTGGAACGCCTACGGGATACAGGTGACCTCGACCGCCTCGTCGGTCATGAGCGTCCACTCAGACCTCATGTTCATCATCTCACCGGAGGGGCGCATCCGATGGATCATCCCCGACGACCCCATCTTCCAGAAGTTCCTCACGGCGTCGGGGCAGAGTTCTGCGGAGTCCGAACTGATCACCCTCTTGCATCGGGCCGGTCTGCACTAGGTCCGGCGCCGATAGCGCCGTGAGAGACCCGCGTCAATGACGGCGTGGAGGTCCCCAAGGCCAGAGACGGCGCGGAGTTATTGACATTGCGCGAGGCGAGGTTGGTCGCTAGTTCGAGTGAGGGCGCGCCGGGCCGGATTGGTCGTTTTGGTGCAGTTCACGTAGATACTCGTTCCACGCCCGGAGTTTCTCGTCGTCCTCACCGTGGGGCGAGGACGAGGGGGTTGCGGGAGGCTCGTCCTTCAGCAACTTCTTCCACATGTAGATCGCGTACACGCCGAGTACCGGCCACTCAACGACGTAGGCCCAACTCAGTGTGTTCCCCGAGAGTGCGCGCGACATCTCGATTGCGAATGCCGACACGCAGATCGACTCGGCGATGAATAAGCCCAGATGAATCCGCCAAGAGTGACTTGATTTGTCGACCACGAGTGATACTCTAAAACGATTGTAAGAGGGGGCCAAGATTTCTGAAGGTGACATCGTCACGCTTCGGTTGTCGGAATTGCAATTCAGCAGTAGGGGAAAAGTAAGTAACGGGGCATAAAGACTGTGTTCACACGCAGTTTTTGAGAAGGAGTGTCGTATGTCGTTAACAGGAAGACTAAGTACAGCCATTGGCCTGTTCCTAGTCGCCGTTGTGCTGATTGTATGGAGCCTGCTGGCTTTCTTGCATCCTGGTACCAAGGGCGGCTACACGAACTACGTCATCGGGCACACCCCGGGTGCGCCGGTCGATGTCACGATGCAGAGCGTCGGTTCGATCGGGACGGGCTTCGGGAATCACCCGACGTGGGTGAGCTACCTGCAGAAGGACCCCGCGACCGGTAAGTGGATCCACGACACGTCCATGATCCTGCCCGCCGACACCGTCATCCACATGACCGTCCTCAACTACGACTCGGGTAGCCCGCTGCGCAACCAGCAGTGGGGACAGGTGCAAGGGACCATCGGCGGCACCGCTGATATCAACGGCAAGCCCTTCAAGGTCTACAACTCCTACTCCGGTAACGGCGTGGGGCACACCTTCGCGGTGCCCGGCCTCAACGTGTCGGTACCGATGATCGGGGTGAACGGGAACCTGACCAACATTTGTGGCCAGGCCCCCTGTGGCAATCTGCCGCACAACACGATGACCTTCAGTTTCAAGACCGGCGCGCCGGGAAGCTACAACTGGCAGTGCTTCGTGCCATGCGGACTCGGTTACCTCTTCGGTAACGGTGGCGGCATGTCGACCTTCGATTACATGGGTGGATTCCTAAGGGTGGTTGCTTAATCATGTCAAACCAATCAACGAACTCAGCGGGCCAGGTGCACCACCTTCGCCGAATGGCGACAGTGTGGGTGATCGTCTCGATCATCGGCGACGTCCTCTTCTCGATCTTCGTCGCGCCGCACGTTCCGCCAGGACGACTCACCGAGACCGCCGCGAAGGACCAGACCGACTTCAACATCCTGTTCGAGATGGCACTGCCCGTGCTCTTCGGGGTGTGGATCTACCTCAGTTACGCCCTCTACTTCTGGGGTGACAAGCGCAATCCGAACCCCGCCTTCTCGGGTGACGCGGCGCGCACCAACATGAAGACCCAGGTCTCGTGGATGGTCGTCACCACGGTGACGGTCCTCTTCCTCGCGGGCTTCGGTACCTGGGCCCTCATCGTGGACCACGGTTCCGGTGGTGGCCAGGGCCCCAACCCGGCGTTCGCCCCCGCCGGTGGGCTCAAGGCGGAGACCGCGGCGCTGCTGGGCAAGGCGACCTGGGCGCCGGGCTCGAATAACGTGCTACCGATCCAGGTGAT
Organism: Acidobacteriota bacterium; assembly: GCA_018971185.1. Taxonomy (GTDB): domain Bacteria; phylum Actinomycetota; class Acidimicrobiia; order Acidimicrobiales; family RAAP-2; genus RAAP-2. The sequence continues at coordinate 8,568 of JAGXBH010000014.1, read as the reverse complement.
CGGCCAGCAGTGGAAGTTCACCTACCGGTACCCGACCTTCGGTGGATTCGAGTCCTCGCAGTTGATCCTGCCGGCGGACACGACCGTCGCCTTTAACGTCACATCGCTCGACGTGATCCACAGCTTCTGGGCTTATCAGTTGGGAGTGAAGGCCGACGCGAACCCTCAGGTGAACGACGTCGCCTACACCGAGACGAAGAACCCCGGGAGTTTCATCGTGCGTTGCAGTGAACTCTGCGGCATCTGGCACGGATCGATGTTCAACAACGGCTCCGTGGAGTCGCAGGCCGCCTTCGAGCAGTGGGCGACGACAACTGAGGCCGCCAACGCCGCGAACACGGCGCTGTTGCCCGCCTTTGCGTGGACCTACGTCCCTAGCGCGAACGGCGCGGGCGGCAGTTACTACCCGACCAACGATCCCTTCAGCGCGGTCGAGACCTACGGATCGAAGCAGCCCTCGTGATGCGATCGACTAATTCAACCCGTAATGCCTTTTTCAAGACGTCTGTAGAAATGGAGATCTCGCGATGACCATCAGCGACGAGCGCAGTACTGAAGTACGGGGGCCCGTCTCGGGTAGTCCCCGGGGCCCCCAAGGCCCGAGAAAGCTGTCGTGGACGCAGCGACCGGGTCTGTTGTCGCAGAATCTCCTGACCGCCATCGTGCTGGGCGTGATCGGCTACCTGATCGGTCACTGGTTCGGGAATTACCTGTCGAGCGGGTACGACTACATCGCCAACAGCGGCCAGAACAACATCGCCAACACGTTGGCGTTGTGCTTCGGTGTCGTGGGCTGGCTCGGTGGCATCGGGGCGCTCAACTACCCGGTGGCCAAGCTGTTCGGACACGACGGTCTCGTCGAGGACGAGCCGGTGGACAACTGGACGAAGTACTTCCGCTACACGCTCGACCACAAGGTGGTCGGCCTGCAGTACGTGGTGGGCGTCCTGCTCTTCATGTTCACCGGCGGTCTACTCGCCATGGCCATCCGTACCGAGTTGCTCAACCCGACCACGCACTACTTCGCGCCGGACGTGTACATCAAGATCGTGTCCGAGCACGGGACGATCATGATGATGATGGCGACCTCGATCATCGTGGGGCCCCTGGGTAACTACTTCGTCCCGCTCATGATCGGTTCGCGGCGCATGGCGTTCCCGCGGATCGAGGCCCTGAGCTTCTGGATCTTCACCGCCGGATACATGGTGATCTTCTCCGCGCTGCCCTACGGTGGCTTCCCGACCGGTTGGACGGGTTACGCGCCGCTGCAGACCCAGGCGGGTCCGGGCATGGTCTCGTACCTCCTCGGTTTTGCGGTCATCGGCATCGGTATGATCCTGGCGGGCTTCAACCAGGCCGTCACGATCATCAACTACCGCGCACCGGGCATGACCTGGAGTCGCGTGCCGGTCTTCGTGTGGTCGATCCTTGCGACCGCGGCCCTGTTGACGCTGGCGACCCCGGTGCTCTTCGCCGGCGGCCTCTTCGGACTCCTCGACAAGACGGTGCAGACGGCGTTCTACGTGAATGAGCACGGCGGCAACGCGTACCTGTGGCAGAACCTCTTCTGGTTCTTCGGTCACCCCGAGGTGTACATCATGGCTCTGCCGGGCTTCGGTATCGCCGGGGAGCTCTTGCCGGTGTTCTGTCGACGACCGCTCTTCGCGTACCGGGTGTCCTCGGCGGGAATGATCGGTGTGGCGTTGCTCTCGTTCTTCGTGTGGCAGCACCACCTCTTCCAGAGCGGCATCAACCCTGACATGCGACCGCTGTTCATGTTGACCACGGAGTTGATCTCGATCCCGACCGGCTTCATCTACCTGGTCGGTATGGGGACGCTCTATCGAGCGAAGATTCGCTTCGAGTTGCCCATGTTGTTCGTGCTGGCGCTGTTCTTCAACTTCCTCATCGGTGGTGTGACCGGCGTGTTCCTGTCGGACGTTCCGGTCAACGTGACGGTGCACGGCGGATTCTTCGTCCTGTCGCACTTCCACTACACCATCATGGGTGGTCTGCTGTTCGCCTTCATGGCGGGCCTGTACTACTGGTTGCCCAAGATGACCGGCAAGATGATGAACAAGAAGATCGGCAAGGTGCACTTCTGGCTGATGTTCGTGTTCTTCAACCTGACCTTCTTCCCGATGTTCATCATCGGTCTGCTCGGTCAGCCCCGTCGCGTCTTCACCTACGCGACCAACCTGCAGGGCCTCAACGACTTCGCGTCGATCAGCGCCTTCATCCTCGGGTTCTCGTTCCTGGTGTTCTTCTACAACTTGGTGTACTCGATGTGGATCAAGCCGGAGGTCGCACCGGCGAACCCGTGGGAGTCGCTCGGGCTCGAGTGGCAGACCGCCACTCCGATCCCGGCGTACAACTTCGAGCGCATTCCGGTCATCATGACGGACCCGTACCGCTACAGCGAGGAAGGTGCGCCGGCCTACGCCGACTTCGGCACGAAGGACGCACCCGGTTCGTCAACCCCCACAATGGCCTAGGTCGAAGGAGAAACGACAATGAGCAATTCCGTAATGCACTCGGGCGCGAATCAGAGTCCGGAGGAGCGCGAGTATGAGATGCGCGCGCTGATCAGTTCGATCTGGACTGGCGGGCGACTCTTCATCGGTATCTACACCTTCATGTTGGCGTCGTTGGTGTTCTCGTACTTCTACCTGCGCTCGAGCAACAGTGGGCTCCTCTGGCGCCCCGATCACGTCACCGCTCCTCGCGCCTACGGATTCCTGATCTTCGGGTTCAGTCTGGTCACGGGAATCCTGGCGTACGTCGGTCGCAAGCGCCTGGTGATGGGATCCTTCACGGACTTCAGCGTGGCGGCGTGGTCGGGAGTGGTCACCGGACTGATCGCGTTGCTGTTGCAGATCGTGGAACTCAGTCACCTGAGCTTCTTCCCCGGTTCGAGCGGTTACGCGTCGACGTTCATCGGGTTCGCCGTGATGAACATCGTCTCGCTGGTGATCAGCGCGTACTGGCTGGAGACGACCGTGGCGCGCGGCATGCGCATCCGCAAGGAGGTCGAGGGGGAGAACCCCGAGTTCTCGAGCCACCCGCGTGCGCGTGCTTTCCGTGCCGACGTGGCCGCGATGTCGTACTTCCAGGTCTTCCTGGCCCTGGCGGGTGCGTTGCTGTTCTCGATGTTCTACTTGATGTAAGTCGAGTAGTGACAGAAGTCGTGTAGTGAGAAAGAGGTAGCCGAAAATGTTCGGAATCGATGCGTATTTCCCGGCACAGCTGGAGACCTTGGTCATCCCGCTGGCGGTGTTGTTCGGTGTCCTTCTCTGGGGTTTCTTCCAGCGTCATCCCTCAGAATGACCTCGTCAGAAGTTTCGAAGCCCCCTAAGGCCTGGGTTCCGGGCCTTAGGGGGCTCTCGTCTGTCGCGAGCGTGGTGTTGGTGGTCATCTGCCTGGTGCCGCCGGTATGGGGCTGGTCGTTTCGATTCGGATTCGTCCAGGCGATCCAGTTCTGCGTCCTCGGATTCGTGGCGCCGACACTCTTGGTGGTGGGCGCCCCGTGGCGCGACCGTGGAGCGCGAGACCGTGGCGTCGCGCGGCTGACGGCGTGGGGCCAGCGCGTGAATTCGCGACGGGTTCGTGAACGAGCACAGGCGCGCACCCTCGGTGCCGCCGGAGCCGTCATCGCCGCGACGTTGGTGTGGCGAGCGGCGCCCCTGGTCAACGCCCTGGTGAACCATCATTGGCTGTTGCCCATCGAGGCGCTGACCCTCTTCGTCCCTATGGCCTTCTTGATGGTCGAGATCATCCAGTCGCCGCCACTGGCCCCGGGAATCTCACGTCCGTACCGTATCGGTGTGTCGGCGGTCGTGATGTGGTCGGCCTGGATCGTGGCCTACCTCGCGGGCATGTCGCACGACTCGTGGTACACGGCGTTCCACCACGTCGCGGGCCAGGGGATATCGGCCAACGCCGACCAGCAGTTGTCGGCAGGGTTCGTGTGGCTCCTGACGGCCTCGGTTTTCGTCCCGATCGTGTTCTGGAACCTGGTGCACTGGCTGCAATCGGAGGAGGACCCCGACGAAGAGATGGTCAAGCTATTCCGACAGGAGCGCGAGCACGGGTTCTTCGGTAGCGCCGACTAGGGGGTCGTCTTGCTGGAGAGGGCCCGGCCTTGAGTCGGCTCAGGTTCCGGGCAAGCGCGCGAGGCTCGGGATGTTGATGGGCGTGAGCGGCTTTCCGAGGAGAGTGGAGGCGGCGTTGATGTCGTTGACCACGGCGGCACGGTCGTAGGCGAGCGCGTTCTCGAATTGGGCGAGTTTGTGGTCCTTGAGATGAAACGGTGCCGATCCGAAGTAGTTCCTGATGGCGACGATGGCGCCCACGGCGTCGTAGGTGATCCACTTGACTGTGGCGGCCATGGCCGCGTCGACCTGCTTGCCCGGAGCGGTGTCGATCGGTTGGATGTTGTTGGTCATGTCGTAGACCGGGCCACTGGCGAAGGAGCACGCCGTCTGGTCCTCTAGGAGGTAGTTCTTCACCGTGGCCAGGTTCGATGCCGCCAGGGTGTGGTTGACCTCCTCGCGGTAGAAACTGAAACTCTCCTTGAGCGCGAAGACGCAGGTGGCGGTGTCGCCGTTGATTTGCTTGATGACACCGTTCTGTTGGGAGAGGTCCTCGGCCTTCGTCACCGGATGGGGCAGGTCCGAGACCACCGAGATCGCCACGACCAGGACGATGCCGACCGTCGCCACGAACCACGGCCGTCGGTACCAGACCGCTCGTTGGGCCGAGAGCGACGTACTCGGCATCGAGCCAGGGTCGAACTGGATCTCGTCGGGGTCGAGGGGCGTGTGCGTCATTGAATCAGACTAATGGCCTCGAGCTCGACGCCCTGGGCGAACTTGTGGATCTCGGTGCTGCCAAGGGAGAACACGCCCGCTTTGCTCTCGTGGGCGAAGGGGCTGGCCAGCGCGGAGAGCTGGCCGGTGGGACTGACGAAGTAGAGGGTGGAGTTGTGCGAGACCTGGTTCGCGGTGGCGCCCACGTTGACCTGGATCCCGAAGGCCTTCCAGACGTTGTTGAGGTCCGCCAGAGGGCCATTGAGGAAATGGACGTTGGCGTCATGGCTGAGTCCGGTGGACACCAGGGCCAGGGGATTGGTGCTGACGCCGTAGGAGAACGGATCGGTGTTGACGACGTCGACTCGCACGCGCGAGGCCTTGGGCCCGAGGTCGGCGAGGGCGCCTCGGATCTCTGCGCCGAGGACCGGGCAGATGTCGTTGCAGTTCTTGTTGAAGAAGGCGATCAGCGTGACCTCGCCGCGCGTGTCCGAGGAGACCTTGGTGCCGTGCTGGTCGGTCAGGGTGAATCGGGGGACGTGTGCCGTCCCGATGAACTTGAGGCCGATGAAGGCCTGTGACGCGGTCACGACGTTGGGCACGGTCGTGGTGCCGAGCTGCGGGAAGGTGGTGGGCGTGGTGAAGGTGGTCGACGCGCTCGTCGAGGGCAGGCCCACGTTGCCGAAGTAGTGGTCGACGAGTTCGCCACCGATGCCCAGAACGAGCATCGCCGCCACGATACCGCGCGTGAACTTCTTGGGTATCCGCCCGATGATGCGCCCCGCTCCCGTCTCGGACGTGAGGCCCAACTCCTCACGGAAGACGGCGCGCCGCTGGTCGTCGCTCAGCGTGTCCTCGCCACGGGTGGTGTCGTTCATACGATTCGCCAAGTGTAGTGGCGACCTCGTGGACCTTGGCGGCGCGCCGCCGCGTCGGTAGTCTGGAGGGGATATGGACGAATCCCCTGAGGTCCCCGCGCGCTCGAGGGATGAGCGCCTTCGCGGACCCGAGGCCGTGCGCCTTCACGTGACCTTGGCCGTCGGGCTGGTGCTGTGCGCGGCGGCATTCTGGTTCGAGCTCACGCGCGCGCTGGGTGGCAACGCCCTCAGTTGGGCGTACGTCTTCGAGTGGCCGCTGCTGGCGGTCTTCGCGGTGTACATGTGGTCGCGCTTCTTGCACCCCGGCCGTGAGGAGGGCTCGCGAAGGCGCCAGCCGACCCTCGACCCCGCCTTCGAGGCGATGCGACAACGTTGGGAGGAGTCGCGCGACGAGTTGGAGCGTAACCGTCAGCCCGGAGCGGGTCCGAGCGACGCGTAGTCCGCCGGTGTTTGGCTAACCTGCAACTCATGTCGTATCTCACCGGTCATTGGTCCTTCGACCCGGTGGCCGTCGTCATGGTCTTCACGGTCGTCGCCCACGAGATCGGCCTGCGGCGTCTGGCGCGGCGATCGCGCGCGTCCTCGCAGCGTTCGCGGCGACTGCGTTCGTTGTCGTTCTACGCGGGTCTGGTCACTCTGGCGCTGGCCATCATGTCGCCACTGGACTACTGGTCCGACGAGTACTTCTTCGTGCACATGATCGATCACCTGCTGCTCGCCTTCTTCGCGCCGATACTCATCGTGCTCGGCGCCCCGTGGATCCCGCTGATGTTCTTCCTGCCGGTCAACGCGCGCAGGTCGGTGGGCAAGTTCTTCTATCTCTCCACGGGGGCGGCGGGTTTGCGCGCACTGGGCCGCTTCTTGCGCAGCCCGGGCTTCGCCCTGGTGTTCTTCAACTTCGTGATGGTGTTCTGGCACGTGCCGTCGGTCTTCGACGTGGGCGAGAGCAATCAGGCGGTGCACATCTGGCTGATGCACACGAGCTTCCTCGTCGCGGGGGTCCTGCTCTTCTTGCAGATCCTGCCCTCGCACCCGATGAAGCCCACCAAGGGGCCCGTGTGGCAGGGCGGGGCGATCCTGGTGACGAACGCGATCATGACCGTGTTGGCGATGTCGATGAGCATCATGACCTCCTCGAGTTGGTACCGGGTGTACGACCACGTGGCGGGCGTGAAGATGTCGCCCTTCATCGACCAGCAGATCGGCGGCGCCATCTTGTGGGTCTGCGGCGACTTCTGGGCCCTGCCGCTGCTGGGCGTGGTGATCCGCCGGGCCATGAAGCGCGAGAGGACCTCGGGCAATCTCGCCGACCGACTCTTCAAGTCGCACGAGGAGCAGCTCGAGATCGTCCCGCTGCAGAGGACGCGCCGGGGTTCGCGACTGATAAAGTGAGTCGAACCGTCAAGGGGGTCCCGTGAGGCCCTCACGGTAGGAGGCTGGACTGTGGACGTGCACGCATCGGCGTCGTCGCACGAGCGCGATGACCGTGAGGACTTCGTCCCCCGCTCCCAACTCTTGAACGTCGACGACGTTCGTCGCGCCGTGCGACGCATGGCCCACGAAGTGGTCGAGCGTGTCCGTGACACCGACTCCCTGGTGCTCCTGGGCCTACAGACGGGGGGAGTGCCCTTCGCCGAGCTCCTGGCCGCGTCGCTCGCTGAGATCACCTCCCAGCACGTCGACCAGGGGACGCTCGACGTCTCCTTCTACCGCGACGACCTGGACCGACGACCCTTCGTGGTCGGTACCACGTCGCACGTGCCCGTCGACCTGAACGACCGCCGAGTCCTGCTGGTCGATGACGTGCTCTTCACGGGGCGCACGATCCGCTGCGCCCTGAACGCGCTGGGTGACTTCGGACGGCCCCGCGCCGTGCAACTGGCGGTCATGGTCGATCGCGGCCACCGCGAGTTGCCGATCCGACCCGACTACGTCGGCAAGAACCTACCGACCTCGTGGGGCGAGGAGATCGTCGCGACCGTCGAGGGCGTGTGGATCGGGACGAGGTCGCCGCGGTGATCGACACCCTGCGCGGACGCAACCTGCTGACCCTGAACGAGTTGAGTGACCGCGCCATCCTCGAGGTCCTCGACACCGCCGAATTGTTCGTCGAGGTCAACCAGCGAACGATCAAGAAGGTCCCCGCCCTCAAGGGGCGCGTGGTGGCCTCGCTCTTCTACGAGGAATCCACGCGGACCCGTCTCAGCTTCGAGACGGCGGCCAAGCGTCTGTCGGCGGACGTGCTGTCACTGGCGGTGGCCTCGAGCAGCGTCAAGAAGGGGGAGTCGCTGCGCGACACGATTGCCACGATCGACGCGCTGGGCATCGACGCGGTGGTCCTGCGCCATCACTCCAGCGGTGCGGCCCACCAGGTGAGCGGGTACGTGCCCCACGTGCGGGTGATCAACGCCGGCGACGGCCAGCACCAACACCCCACCCAGGGGCTCCTCGACGTCTTCACGGTGCGCCAGGTCCTGGCCGAGCGCGTGCGTGCGCGCGGTTCTGAGACCGGTAAGGAGCTCTTCTCGGGGCTCAGGGTGCTCATCGTCGGGGACCTGCGCCACTCGCGGGTGGCGCGCAGCGACGTCGCGGCCTACAGCGCCCTCGGGGCCGAGGTGCGCGTCGCCGCGCCGGGGACGCTCCTGCCCACCGCCGTCGGCGACTGGCCGGTCGAGGTGGTCGAGGACTTCGACGACGCCCTGGCCTGGGCCGACGTGGTGGGGGTACTGCGGCTGCAGCGCGAACGCGGCAGCGGCTCGTTCGTGCCCAGTCCCGCGGAATTCACCCGGACCTTCGGCCTCACGGTGGAACGCGCGCGTCGTCTCAAGCCTGACGCGATCATCATGCACCCGGGTCCGATGAACCGCGGCGTCGAGATCGAC
>JAGXBH010000013.1 GCA_018971185.1 Acidobacteriota bacterium | reverse complement strand
GCTCAGGCGATCGAGACGATGCAGGGGTGACGGGCCGAAGGTGAGGGGGATCCGAGGGAAGGCTTCGAGTGCGGCTCGCGACATATGACTCCTTGACGAGGTGGGGCTAGGGACATATTGGCACCGACTCCGATGCCCGAGGGGCGAATGTCACGTTTCGCGAAAAATTTGGTAGAATAGTAAATCCCCTAACGCACCAGTGCGTATCGTTTCCTTGAGGAGAACCCGAGTCATGGCCGCTCACAAGTACAAAAAGGGTGATCGTCTCGTCTACCCTCACCACGGGGCCTGCACGGTCGAAAAGATCGAGAAGATGACCGCTTTTGACGTCAAGCAGGACTACCTCAAGCTCAAGGTCGCCTATACCGACCTGATCCTGATGGTGCCGGTGGCGAACGCGGAAACCGTGGGCCTACGAGAGGTGATCAACGACGAAGAGGTCGAAGAGGTCTTCGCCGTGCTACGTAAGAAGGAAGCGCGCATGCCGACCAACTGGTCGCGCCGTTTCAAGAACCATTCCGAGAAGCTGCGCTCCGGCGACATCTACCAAGTCGCCGAAGTGGTGCGGAACCTCTCGATCCGCGACAAGGATAAGGGCCTGTCGGCGGGCGAGAAGCGAATGTTGACCCGGGCGCGTCAGATCCTCGTCTCGGAGCTGACCTTCGCTCTCAACGTGGACACCGACGCGGCGGAGGAAAAGCTCGCCTCGGTGCTGCCGTAGTCGTGACGGTGGCCGCCGTCGTGGTGGCCGGTGGCCGCGGGGTCCGCTTCGGGGGACCCAAGCAGTTCTCGGTGGTGGCGGGTGAGACGGTGGCCGCCCACTCGGTTCGGGCGACCCGCAGCGTGGCGCAGTACGTGGTCCTCGTGGTCCCCGAGGGGTCGAGCTACTCCGACCAGGGCGCCGACGTCGTCGTCGCGGGCGGCGAGACGCGCGCCGACTCGGTTCGCGCGGGTCTTCGCGCTCTGCCCGAGTGCGACATCGTGATCGTCCATGACGCGGCGCGGCCCCTCGCGTCGGCCGAGCTCTTCCTCGCCGTGGTGCAGGCGGTGGAGTGGGGCGCCGACGCGGCCATCCCCGGCGTCGACGTGACTGACACCGTCAAGCGCATGGTTCGACGTGACGGCCAGACCTTCGTGCAGGGAACGGTCGATCGAAGCGATCTGGTGACGGTGCAGACCCCTCAGGCGTTTCGCCGCAGCGTGCTCGAGCGAGCGCACGCGGCCCGCGAACACGCCACCGATGACGCCGCGCTCGTCGAGGCCATAGGGGGGACCGTGGTGATCGTCGCGGGGGACCCTCATAACGTGAAGATCACCCAGCCCGCTGATCTGGCGCGTGTCGCCGCGGCGTGGGAGATGCGCCCGTGAGAATCGGTCAAGGTATCGACGTCCACCGTTTCAGTGAGGACCGGAACCGCGAACTGGTGCTCGGACTAGTTCACTTGGACGGCGAGCAGGGTCTCGTCGGTCATTCTGACGCCGACGTCGTCACTCACGCGCTGATCGATGCCCTTCTCGGGGCGGCGAACCTCGGCGACATCGGACGTCATTTTCCCGACAGCGATCCCGCGAACCTCGGAATCGCCTCGCGGGTGATGCTCGATGAGACTCTGGGACTCCTGTCGCGGGCGGGTTATCGTCCCGTGTCGGGCGATGTCACGATTCTCGCGGAGAAGCCTCGCCTGGCGCCCCACATGCCGACCATGTCCGAGGCACTCTCGGCGGCAGTGGGCTGCGTCGTCTCGGTGAAGGCCACCACTACCGAAGGGTTGGGACCGATTGGTCGCCGTGAGGGTATCGCGGCGATGGCGATCGTCCTCGCTGAGGAGATGTCATGAGCCCACGCCCTGCGCCACGCCGGCATTCACCAGGTCGACCCTCGCGTCAAGGGGGTCGCCCGATGACCGGCGGTCAAGGGGCTGGCCCTCGCCGATCGCCGAATCGAGACAAGGAAGGTCTCGGGGGCGAGCAGGTCGAGGGTCGACACGCCGTGCTCGAATTACTCAAGGCGAGACGCCGTCCGATTCACAAGATCTTCGTGGCCGACGCGCAGGACCCGTCAGACGTCCTCGACGCGATCGAGCGCGAGGCCCAACGCCAACGCGTCCCGGTGCAGGTGGTGTCGATGACTCGACTCGATCGCGAGGCCCGGACCGAAGGGCATCAGGGTGTCATGGCTATTGCTTCTCGTCTTGAGACGGTCGCCCTGGACGCTCTGCTGGAGGACCCCAATCCCTTCTTGCTCGTCTGCGACGGCGTGACCGACCCACGTAACTTGGGCGCAATGTTGCGCAGTGCCGACGGTGCCGGAGTCACTGGAGTGGTGGTGCCGCGTCACCGGTCGGCTCGTATTTCGCCCACGGTGACCAAGACTGCTGCGGGCGCAGTTGAGTATTTGACCTTTTGTGACGTGGGAGGGATACCTACGGCCATTGACCAACTGAACAAGGCGGGGGTGCTCACCGTGGGCCTGGCAGGTGAGTCAAAGTCTTCACTCTACGAGCTTGACTTGGGGTCGACCCCCGTAGCACTGGTGGTTGGAGGCGAAGAAAAAGGCCTTGCCCCGCTTACGCGCAAACGGTGTGAAGCCGTGGTGTCCATTCCGCAATTGGGAAAGATTAGTTCGTTGAATGCGGGTGTCGCAGTTTCGGTTGCCGCCTTCGAAGTGGCGCGCCAGCGAAGAATTGTCAAGAAATAGTCAATTCGCTTTGACTTTGATGCGACCGATGTCAATAGGCTTCGACGGGTTGGCTCAAAGACCGTCGTCGTTTATCGCGTTAGTGACTTCCATTGGTTTCCATTCGAATAGAGCGCTGATCTAGAAGAATAGAGGGTTCATTAATGGCATCTGCTTCGAGACTATTTAAATTGATTGCAGTTGCCGTAGCGATAGTTTCTACTTCAATTCTCGCCTTTCAGTCTGCGTCGTCAGCTTCAATCGGAACAACTGTGACTTTTGTTGCAAACGATGGTCAGACGCTCCTCATGAATTCCCAAGTTGCGCAAGTTAGTGGTGCAGTGAACCTCGAACTATTCAATACGTTGTTCCCAAGCTTGAATTATCCAAATCACACATTCGCATTTTGGAGTAACCAGCCGGGAGGTGGAGGGACGACCTACGCGGATGGTGCATCCTATTCATTTTCGAGTGACATAACTCTTTATGCACAGTGGGTAGGACCATCGCATACCGTCACTTTCGCAGAGAATGTTTCTCCAAGCGACCCAACAGAGACCTCACAGGTGAGTGACACTCCAACGCCGCTAACACTTTTTAGCAATTTGGGAGTTCCCTTCCAAAATCCCAATCATGCATTTGCGGGTTGGAACACTATGAGTGACGGATCTGGACAGAGTTACCTTGACGGAGCGCTCTACAGCTTTTCGTCCGCAATAGTTCTTTTCGCCCAGTGGACACCAAACAGCGAGACTCTGCAATTTTCTTCAAACACTGGCGCCGGTGTTGTTTCATCATTGACCGCACCGTATGGGAGTTCGATCGCGCTACCGACGGGCGCGGCCCTGTCGAAGGCGAACTACTCCTTCACGGGCTGGAACACGATGCCTGACGGCAGCGGGACTCAATTCGCGCCCGCCGCAACTCTCTTGATGCCGGTGGGCGAGACGCTCTACGCACAGTGGGCGCTGAGTGATGAGACCTTGTCCTTCTCGTCAAACTCGGGTTCAGGCACGGTCGCATCGGTCACTGCTCCCTATGGGAGTTCGATCTCGCTACCGACGGGCGCGGCCCTGTCGAAAGCGAACTACTCCTTCACGGGCTGGAACACGATGCCTGACGGCAGCGGAACCGAAATGTCGCCTGGCACCATTTTCACAATGTCTGCGGGGCAGACCCTCTACGCCACGTGGTCGCGCAAGGCATTCGTTGTGACATTCGTGACGCCCGGCGGACACAGTGGGAACGCACCAATCTCCGTTCCTGCGGGCGCCACGGTGACGTTGCAGCCGCCCGCGAGCGAGGTCCCGACGGGGTACTCGTTTGGGGGCTGGTTCACGGCCCTCAACGGTGGCCAGTTGGTGGGAAGGAACGGTACCTCCTACACTCCGGCGGGCTCCACGGCGCTGTACGCACACTGGCTCGCGAACCCCAGGATGCGTCTCGGCTTCTCGAGCAACGGGGGCGTTGGCGTCGTCAAGGCGCGTTACGCGCTCCGTGGTCTCTCAGTGGTGATCCCGGGAGGGGCGGGCCTACATCGCCCAGGCTTCACGTTTCTCGGGTGGTCGACCACTTCACGAGCGGTACGACCGGACGTGAAGGTCGGCGCGAGGTTCTTGATGACGCGCTCTCGAACCATCTACGCGATGTGGCGTCGCGACCAGACGCCTCGAGCGACACGAGTCCTCCTGGCAAGTGTGGGCACTTTTGCACCGAACTCGAGTGCATTGACGAATCCGATGCGTCGCCTCGTCGCCACCTTGGCCCATGGAATCGAGAAGAACCGGCGCACCGAAGTGTTCATCTACGGGTACACGACCTCCAAGGACTCTTCGCGTGGTGCTGCTCAGTTGAGCATGCGGCGGGCCGTGGCGGTCGAGGATCAACTGCGCAAAGACCTCGTGGTGCTTGGTGACGGCGGAGTCGTGATGCGCGTCAGCGGCGAGGCTCGACTGTCGAACTCGGTGTTGGCGTCCTTTCGTAATGTGGAGGTCTTCGCAAACTGACCTCGAGGGCTACTGCACCTCACTGGCGCAGTGACGACATTTGCTCGCCGCCGCGGGAAGGTCCGACGAGAGACACTGGGGGCAAGTCTTGGTCGCCGGCGGTGGCCCGAAGACCGTTGTTCCCCTTCGGGCCATGAACGCTCGATAGGGCACCACCAGGATGAAGTAGATGACTGCCATGAAGATCACGAAATACACGACGGCCGAAATGAACGCGCCAAGCTCAATGCGCTGACCGTTGAGAGTCCAACCGAGACCCGATGACGCCGGTCCGGAGCCCTCGGCCGCATTGACGAGCGGCGTGATGATGGAGTCGGTGAACGCTTTGATGAGTGTACTGAAGGCCAACGCCACGACGAGGCCGACCGCAATGACGATGAGTTCGCCCTGCAGCATGAAGTTCTTGAATCCCTTGATCACCCTGTCCTCTTCTCGTCGACAATCCTTAATGTGCAACATAGACCGTGACCGCAGGCCGAATCCAGCACGTTCGCTGGAGCGAGGACGCATTCTTTGACGATTACTGCGCCGACCATTTGACGAGATGCGACTGATCGTGGCGACCCGAACACGAGGGAGGTGACGCGTCGACACTCCAATCGACGCGGGTGCTGCCGGTCAAGGGCGCACGTGCCGGTGGAGGGATTTGAACCCCCGACCTGACGATTACAAATCGCCTGCGCTGCCAGACTGCGCCACACCGGCTAGGAGTCTCCAAGGTTAGTGAATGAATGGCCCGACGGACATTTGAGGGTTGGCGTCGCCCGGACGACGGGTCGTGGGGCCGTTAGTCTGGTCGGGTGACCGCTACACGAGACTCGTCGGACTCACCCAAGGGAGGGTCGCATTACCAACCGTCTCTCGTCGTCATGCTCATCATCCTGGTCCTTTTCGTCGGAGCGACCTTTCTCGCCTTGCGCGCACACTCCCCAACTCACCCTTCGACGCCGACCACTCGACCGAAGACAACCACCACGACCGCAGCCAAGTCGTCATCCACGACGGTGCCCAAGTCGCAGGTCAGTGTCCAAGTGGCCAATGGCACGACGGTCACCGGATTGGCGGGCACTATCACGACGAAGTTGCAGCTCCTCGGGTGGAACACCTTGCCGCGACTCAATGGTCCCGCGCAAACGGCCACGGTCGTCTACTACCACCCCGGATTTCTCTGGGCCGCTCAGGAGATCGCCTCGGAGATTCCCGTGCCCCAGACTGCGGTCAAACCTATCGGCGCCGTGACGCCAGTGTCGGGTGCCGCGGGCGACGACATCGTGGTCCTCCTGGGCCCTGACGCGGCGGGCTAGTCCGATATCGGCGCCTCGACGCCGTATCGGCCGAGGGCGACATTGAGCACCTCGACCGCCATAGGGCGCAATTCCTCCAAGGTCCGATTCCGGTGACGTCGGACCCCGAGGTCGACCTGCGCGAGTGAGCTGATCCCGAACTTGCGCGCGACGTCGATCAGCAGGGCGATCTCGACTCCGTAGGCGGACGCCAGATCGAGGGCGTCGAGCGTCTCGCGGCGGATCGCCGTCTCTCCGGCGAGTGGTTGACGAATGAGGTCGAGGCCCGGGTAGAGCAGCGACAGGACGGGTCGGGCCACCAACTCGTTCACCCGACCGCCGCCGTGGGGCTGGTCATGCAGCGGGCGTTGGTAGTACCCCTTGACGAGGTGGATGTCGGGCCGCTGGAGGAGGGGCTGGAGCATCCGCGCCACGTACTCGACCCCCGGGTTCAGGACGTCCCCGTCCATGAAGACCACGATCTCCGCGTCGCTCGCCGCTACGCCGGCCGCGAGCGCCTCGCCCTTACCGGTGGCGTCGCGAAGGGTGACCACCCGGGCGCCGTGTCGCTCGGCCTGCGACGCGGTGGCGTCGACGGAGTGGTCGTCGACGACGATGACCTCGGCGATCAGGCTGCGGTGGTGCGCCACCGCGTCGATGACGGCCCCGATGGTTGGTGCCTCGTTCTGGGCCGGGATGATGACGTCGACGCGACGACCGTCGCACGCGGTGCGGACCGCGGCCAGGTCGAAGTCGCCGTCGGTGAGTGTCCAGGGCACGTCAACGATTTCCATATCCCGAGACTAGGAGGAGGGCGTTGCGTCATGAACTTGACACCACTATGGTGGAGGGGCAGAATAGTTATGTCATCAAGAGCGACTGAGGGGCGGGCCCGATGAAGTCGCGACAACCAGTGTGAGCCACAGTAACCCTGTCACACCAGGTGCCAAAGCCCGAACGATGAAAAGGGAGATATGAGTTTCGCTACCGGCCTACTATGTCGAGAGTGTGGCACCGCCTACCCGGCGGAAGCGCGCTACTCGTGTGAGTTCTGCTTCGGCCCCCTCGAGGTGAGTTATGACCTCGAAGCCGCCAAGGACGTCGTGACGCGCGCGTCCATCGAGGCGGGTCCGCGCTCGATATGGCGCTACGGCGCGTTACTACCCGATCCGGGTCCCGAGCCCGTGGACCTGGGCGCGGGATGGACTCCGCTTCGCCGCGCGTCGCGTCTGGCCGAGGTCCTCGGCGTCAAGGAGTTGTGGCTGAAGGACGACACTCGGAATCCGACGGGGTCCTTCAAGGACCGTGTCGTCTCGGTGGCCCTGTCGAGCGCACGCCGGCTCGGTTTCACCACGGCGGCCTGCGCCTCCACGGGGAACCTCGCGACCTCGGTGGCGGCCCACGCCGCGTTCATCGGTTGGCCGAGCGTGACCATCATCCCGTCGGACCTGGAGAAATCGAAGATCGCGATGACCGCCATCTTCGGCGGCACCGTGCTGGGCGTGGAGGGCAACTACGACGACGTGAATCGACTCTGCGTGGAGTTGGTCGCCGAGCACCCCGACTGGGCCTTCGCCAACGTCAATCTTCGTCCCTACTACGCCGAGGGCTCCAAGACTCTCGCCTTCGAGATCTGTGAGCAGTTGGGCTGGACCACGCCCGCCCAGGTAGTGGTGCCCCTCGCCTCGGGTTCGCAGTTCACCAAAGTGGCCAAAGGCTTTCGCCAATTCATCGAGTTGGGCCTCGTGGAGGGCGACGAGCCCGTGCTCTTCGGCGCGCAGGCGACGGGATGTTCGCCCATCGCAACCGCCCTGGCCGAGGGCGCCGAGGTGGTCACGCCGCAGCGGCCCAACACCATCGCCCGTTCGTTGGCGATCGGCAATCCGGCGGACGGTCCCTACGTCCTTGATGAGGTGCGCGCACACGGTGGGGACATCGGCTCGGTCAGTGACGCGGAGGTCCTCGAGTGCATCGGTCTCCTGGCCGAGACCGAGGGTGTCTTCGCCGAGACGGCCGGTGGCGTGACCATCGCCTCGCTGCGTCAGATGGTGGCGCGTGGCACAATCGACCCGGAGAAGTCCATCGTGGCGATCATCTCGGGTCACGGACTCAAGACCCTCGACGCCATCGTCGACACCGCGACGGTGACCAGCACGATCACTCCGTCACTCGCCGCGGCCGAGGAGGCCCTCGGGTTCCACCAATTGGTGAGTGCCTCGTGAGCGTGATCGTTCGGCTACCCAGTCAGCTACGGACCCTCGTCGGCGGGGCGGGTGAGGTGCCCGTCGAGGCGACCACCGTGCGTGAGGCCATCGAGGCGGTCGACGCGGCGTATCCGGGGATCGCGTTTCGCGTGCTTGACGATAAGGGCGCCCTCCGTCGCTTCGTCAACGTGTTCGTGGCCGACGAGGACGTGCGCTTCCTCCAGGGCCTCGACACCGCACTCGAGGCGGGAACGACGGTCTCCTTGGTGCCGGCGGTCGCGGGCGGCTGATCGTATTTAGCACTCGAAGCCCTAGAGTGCTAATATCGACTTCGCACCAGTAGCGGTGCAGTCGCACTAGGAGGAATCGCCGTGGCGAAACTAATCGCTTTCGATGAAGAAGCCCGTCGCTCGCTCGAGCGCGGGATGAACAAGTTGGCTGACGCCGTACGCGTCACCCTGGGACCCAAGGGTCGCAACGTCGTCCTGGACAAGAAGTGGGGAGCCCCCACGATCACCAACGACGGTGTCTCCATCGCCAAGGACATCGACCTCGAGGACCCCTTCGAGAAGATTGGGGCCGAGTTGGTCAAGGAAGTGGCCAAGAAGACCGACGATGTCGCGGGTGACGGTACCACCACCGCCACGGTCCTCGCCTGGGCCATGGTCCGCGAGGGGCTCAAGAACGTGGCGGCCGGGGCCAACCCCATGTCGCTCAAGAAGGGGATCGAGGCGGCGGTCGAGTCCGCGGTCGCGTCCCTGCACCAGTTGGCCAAGCCCGCCGACACCAAGGAGCAGATCGCCCAGGTCGCGTCAATCTCGGCCGCCGATAACGAGATCGGCCAGATGATCGCTGACGCCATCGACAAGGTGGGCAAAGACGGCGTGATCACCGTCGAGGAGAGTCAGTCCTTCGGCATGGACATGGACCTGGTCGAGGGGATGCGCTTCGACAAGGGCTACATCGCCCCCTACTTCGCCACCGACACCGAGCGCCAGGAAGCGGTGCTCGAGAACGCCTACCTGCTACTCGTCTCGGGCAAGATCAGCTCGGTGCGCGACATCCTGCCGGTGCTGGAGAAGGTCATGCAGTCGGGTCGACCG
Source organism: Acidobacteriota bacterium (assembly GCA_018971185.1). Lineage (GTDB taxonomy): Bacteria > Actinomycetota > Acidimicrobiia > Acidimicrobiales > RAAP-2 > RAAP-2. The sequence continues at coordinate 39,031 of JAGXBH010000013.1, read as the reverse complement.
CTGCTCATCATCGCCGAGGACGTTGAGGGCGAGGCCCTCGCGACGCTGGTCGTGAACAAGATTCGTGGCACCTTCAAGTCGGTGGCCGTCAAGGCCCCCGGTTTCGGCGAGCGTCGCAAGGCCATGCTCCAGGACATCGCGATCTTGACGGGTGCGACGGTCATCGCCGAGGAGGTGGGACTCAAGCTCGAGAACGCCGCGGTCGAACTGCTCGGACAGGCCCGCAAGATCGTCGTCACGAAGGACGAGACCACCATCGTTGAGGGCGCGGGCACCGAAGAGGAGATCAAGGGTCGCGTCTCGCAGATCAAGGCGGAGATCGAGAACACTGACTCGGACTACGACCGTGAGAAGCTCCAGGAGCGCCTCGCCAAGCTGTCGGGCGGTGTCGCCGTGATCAAGGTGGGCGCCGCGACCGAGGTGGAGCTCAAGGAGAAGAAGCACCGCATCGAAGACGCCGTCTCGACGACCAAGGCGGCCATCGAGGAGGGCGTCGTACCCGGCGGCGGCGTGGCGTTGCTGCGCAGCCAGGCGACGATCCTGACGCTGGCCGATGGGCTCAGCGGGGACGAGGCCACGGGCGCGCGCATGGTCGCCAAGGCCGTCGAGGCGCCGTTGAACCAGATCGCCGTCAACGCCGGTCTCGAGGGCGGCGTCATCGTGGACAAGGTGCGCAACCTCGCCACCGCGACCGAGGGACTGAACGCGGCGACCAACGTCTACGAGGACCTGCTCGCGGCGGGTGTCATCGACGCGGCCAAGGTGACGCGCTCGGCCCTGCAGAACGCGGCGTCAATCGCCGCGTTGTTCCTGACGACGGAGTGCGTCATCGTGGACAAGCCCGAGGAGGCCGCGCCGGCGATGCCCGGCGGCGGCATGGACGACTACTAAACGTCCGCCCCCACACCCCAATGACGTGGCCGCGGGACCCTGGGTCCCGCGGCCGCGTCATTGGGTGGCGCTCCCTATCATGGAAGTCATGACCACCACACCACTCTCACCGTCGCGCGGACTGAATGTGCTCCATCTCTTCTGCCACGTCGAGCACGAGGTGGACCGCGACCTCGTCCACCAGGCGATGGACGAGGCCTTGCGTGCGGGCCTGCAGGTCGTCACGACGGCCATCATGGGTGCCAAGGCGGACCTGTGTTTCATGGTGCTTGGTCCCGACCTGTGGGAGTTGCGCCGGTTCCAGTCGAAGGTGCAGTCGGCGGGTCTCGTGGTCTCGGAGTCCTACGTCTCGGTCACCGAGGTCTCGGAGTACGCGCTCGGGATGCCCGAGGAGATGATCAATGCGAGGCTGTACCCGGTCCTGCCCCCCTCGGACATGAAGGCCTTCTGCTTCTATCCGATGTCCAAGCGTCGAGGCGAGGAGAACAACTGGTTCGCTCTGCCCTACGAGCAGCGTGAGCAGTTGATGCGTGATCACGGCAAGTCCGGTCGGGACTTCAAGGGGCGCGTTCTGCAGGTCGTCACCGGCTCCACGGGACTCGATGACTGGGAGTGGGGGGTCACCCTCTTCGGCGTACGCCCTGATGATCTCAAGGACTGCGTCTACACCATGCGATTCGACGAGGCCTCGACGCTCTACGGAGAGTTCGGGCCGTTCTACACGGGTCTCGTGGGCGACCTGGACCAAGTCCTCGACGCGACGTTGGCCTAGGGCGAAAGTAACCTCGATTCGTGGGCACTGTCGCGTCGGAGAAGGAGTTGCGTCGTTGGGCCGAGGCCCTGGCGGGTGTCGCGCGCACGGGGATGGGCTTCACCGACAGCCAGTTCGAACGCGAGCGATACGAGGAGATTCTGCTCATCGCTGGCGACATCAAGGCCGCCGCCGACCTCGGTCGCGACACCACCACGGACGCGCGGGGGCACGTTGAGGAGTGGATGAGGGAAGTGAGTAGCGGTGTGGCCGGCTACATCACGCCCAAGGTGGCCGTGGGCGCGGCGGTCGTGAACGACGAGGGCAAGTTGCTGCTGATCCAGCGCGCAGACTCGGGCGTCTGGCTCTATCCGACCGGATGGTGCGACATCGGTTACTCGGCGCCCGAGGTCGTCGTCAAGGAGGTGCGCGAGGAGACGGGCATCGACGTCGAGGTGGTCCGTCTCATCGGCGTGCTCGACGGCCTGCAGCTGGGCCAGTCGCGGGTGCCCCTGTACTCGTTGATCTTCTTCTGTCGCGCCGTCGGCGGGACCCTGCGGCCCCACGAACTCGAGTGCCTGGACGCGGGCTGGTTCGCCCGTGACGAGCTGCCCGCCGACACCCTCGGCTCGCAACGCTGGGCCCCAGAGATCTTCGCGGCGGTCGACGGCGAGACGCGTGACGTCTTCTACGACGACCTGCGTCAGCCCGTGTGGCGGGGTGGCGAATGACCGAGGTCAACGTCGCGAGGTACCCCTCGCCGGAACTACTCAGTCAGATCAACCATCTCCTTCCTCAACTGTCCTCCTCGGGCAACTTGATGACCTTGGAGCAGTTGACGGCAATGCTCGACTCGAGCGCCATCACCTTGTTCGTCGCGACGCACGAGGGCCGGACGCTGGGCATGTTGACCCTGGCGCTGTTCCCGATCCCGACCGGCGTGCGGGCCTGGATCGAGGACGTGGTGGTCGACGCCGACGCCCGCGGAATGGGGACGGGCGCCCTTCTCACGATGACCGCCGTGGATCACGCACGACGACATGGTGCGGTGAGTGTCGATCTGACGAGTCGCCCGGCGCGCGAGGCGGCCAACGCGCTCTACCGCAAGGTCGGATTCGTACAGCGAGAGACCAATGTCTATCGTTTTTTCATAGAAAACTGATGCGCAGGAAGTTTCGTCTGGTACTCACTCTGGGAATATGACTCCGACCGCCGCGGCTTAGGATTTTGGAGTGAACGAAATTGTATTCTCTGACAACTCTTCCGAGTTGCCTCGTTCGGAGTTTGCGTTTCCTGGTCCACTTCGAGATCGTCTTATAGGAGCCATCCTCGACGGTCACAAAGTGACGACTACGTCACTCGCGTTGGAGTACGAAATCGAGAATAAGGCGTTGCCATGCGTAGGTCAGCGCTCAATAGTGGTTGACTCCAATAATCAACCCGTATGCGTGATTGAGACGGTGGAAGTACTCATCGTTCCACTTGGCGAAGTGGGCTATCAACATGTAGTGGGCGAGGGAGAGGGGCACGCGACGGTGTCCGATTGGCGCAGGGGCCACGAAAGTTTCTGGCGCAGTAAGGAAACGATCGATTCTCTTGGACATGCAACTTTTGTCCTGGACGACGCGACGCTGGTAGTCCTAGAGCGCTTTCGCGTAGTTGAACTATTGCGCTCGACCACTAATTAGTTCTCCAAACCATCCGACCGTTGTGGTGAGTGAAGGTCCGTGAGATCATTAGAGAACTTGAGCGCGATGGCTGGGTACAGGTACGGCACAGGGGGAGTCATCGTCATTATCGCCATCCGACGAAGCCTGGCACCGTGACGGTGCCAGGTGCAATGGGAGACGATCTGCACCGAGAACTCCTCGGTAGCATTATGAGGCAGGCTGGATTAGAACGGAGAAAGCGATGATTGAGTACGCAGTCGTTATTGAGCGCTCTCCGAATAATTATGGTGCGTGGGTTCCCGATCTTGATGGATGTGTCTCGACGGGCAAGACGTTCGAGGAGGTCAAAGCAAATATTGCTGAGGCCATTGAAATGCACATCGAGGTCATGCGCCAATACGGCGAAGTCGTCCCACCCCCGACTGCGCAGGTGGCAGTCGTGCAGGTTGCCTCGTAGTCAGGGTCACTGAAGGCAGAACTCCCTAAACGAACGTTCACAGGTTCAATCTCTGAGAGATTCGCACGTTGCCAGGTAGCGTCGAGGTATGTCCTCGATAGTGCGATCAGTGATGATCTTCGCGCAAGAGCCCGAGGTGGTCGCAAAGTGGTGGGCGGATCTGCTGGAGTGTCCAATTGATCGCGTGTCGTTCGAAGAAGGATTCATATGGTTCGATGTCGGCGATACGGAATTCGGGTTCCATTCCGCTGATGCAGACAAGAACCCCGTCGGCGGTAGCCCAGTTGTCTATCTGAGGGTCGACGATCATGCCGCGGCAATTGCTCGGGCCGAGTCGAAAGGTGCGCGGCTACTTCGAGGACCCCTCACCATTGGCGCTTCGCGTTCGATCGCTCAACTGATCGACCCCTTTGGCAATGTGTTTGGCCTAGACGGGCCACAGTGCTGATAGTCGCCGCCACAGACGCGAGTCAGCTGCAAGACGCGCATGGTCTGTAGTCTCACTTGAAATCTCCTTCCAACGACCGTTGCGTAGTTGTGAAGGTTCGTGAGATCATTCGAGAACTTGAGGATGAAGGTTGGTTCCTCAGTCGCCAGTGGGTAAGTCATCGACAGTTTCATCATCCGGCGAAGATGGGCTGCGTCACTGTTCCTTGAGCATTGGGCGACGACGTCGCCAAAATGACCCTCGCTAGCATTGTGAGACAAGCAGGTCTTGAGCGGAGGTCGCGATGAGCGAGTACGCGGTCGTTACTGAGGACGCCGGACCGAATCTCTGCGCGTACGTTCCCGACCTCCCGACCTCCCGACCTCCCGGGCTGCGTCTCTGCGGGCTACACCGTTGAAGAAGTCACCGCCAACATCCACCAGGCGATTGAGTAGCAAATTGCTTCGATGATTGAGCATGGCGAAGTTGTCCGTCCGCCGTCGCAGGTGGTGCTTGTCGAAGGCGCTTCCTAACAACCTCGTGCCTCTATCAACCAACGGTGGACAGATGTTTGCAGGTACAGCCTGTAGGGACGTCGTCACCTCGTCAATTACCATTGGCCAGTGGATATCCGCGAACTCACTCGAGAGGACGCTTCGTCAGTCGTCGCTCTCTGGACCGAGGCGGGATTGACTCGACCTTGGAACGACGCGACCGCGGATTTCCATCGGGCATTGGATGGGGCGACGTCCGCGGTCCTCGGGCTCACCCGAGACGACCAGTTGATGGGAGCCGTGATGGTGGGCCACGATGGCCATCGTGGCTGGGTCTACTACCTTGCCGTTGCAAAAGCGCACCAGCGCTCGGGTGTCGGATCGGAGCTCATGGGGGCAGCTGAGGATTGGCTTCGCAGGATGGGTGCCGTCAAATTGCAGCTGATGGTGCGTAGCGAGAACGAATCAGTGTTGGACTTCTACGAGAGAATCGGCTACGAGACAAGTGATGTCCGAGTCGTGTCACGCTGGCTATAGGTGTCGTCACGCTCTCAGGCGCATCTTCCAAGAATCGTTCGGTAATTGTTCACAGGTTCGATTTCTGGGAGATTCGCGCGTTGCCGGATTGCGTCAAGGCGAGCCCTCGATAGTGCGATAAGTGATGACCTTCGCGCGAGAGCTTTGGCGGGCGCACATTGGTGGGCGGAACCGCCGGAGTGCCTCAATTATTCTCGCGTCGTTCGTAGGCGGATCCAGTCGGAGCCGCAGTGTCGGGAGGGAGCCGGTGAGCGTATGCGCAGTCCCTCACGAAGCGAGCTTGTGCACTGAAGTGTCGGTTGGTTGGAATCGTGAGCATCAAAGTCGAGACGGTGTCACGCACCGTCTCGAGAATGAAGAGGCACGCAGAGGAGTTGTGGTGTGCGCCGCGTGAAGTATTGAGGTCGGCGCGAACGGCGTGGACAACTTCGAATCGCGCAGGCGCATCATGGCCTCAAGCAAGTCGTGGGAGACGGACTTCCATCGCTCGGAGCCTTCGTCACTCGCAGAGGTGGTCGGAGTGACGTCTCGTCACGGAACGCGTGATGAACGCGTCAGTGGATCTGATCGCTCCTGTCGGGCGCGAGGTTCAGTTGGTGTGGTCCACCACGCGATGCCCGTCCTTGATGCAGTATCGAGGTTTCTGGAAGGTGTCGCGGTCGGCGTCGGGAGTTAGGTCGGGGGACCGGGCAATCCCGGCGTCATTGTCGTGCGACGGTGGCAACGTGGTGACCGGTACGCGAGCTGCGCCCGTCGCCGAGGGGACGAGGGACGCACCCGTCGTGGATAATCCGCTGTTCGCCGAAGAGGCCCCGTAACAGACGACCGCATTCGAACGGTGCGCCTCGAAGAGCACGGCGGTGACGAGAACTGCCGCGAGTACTGCGGCGATCACGATGAAGTTGGTGGAGGTCGCGGCGCGTCTCGTCACGATCGATCCCTTTCGGCGAAGTTGGGACGCCGCATGTAGACGTACGCGGCGCCGTAGAGAGTGAAGAAGAAGACCGCGACGAGGATGGGTCCGATGATGGCCCAATTCAGCGCCGCGTGCGACACCCCGGGCGTCCCTCGATTCCCCGCGGGTACCAGCCGGGTCGAACGACTTGCCGCGAGGAGCTGGACAATCGGTACCCTCACGGTCGCTCCTCTCGCGGAATTAGAGTTGATGCGATAATATAGCATACGATTTAATTGTATGCTACTTAAAAATGAGGATTCTACGGATGAGTCGCCGACCACGTTCGCACCGGCAATGTCATTCCCGGTGGTGGGGACTAAGGTGACGGGGGATGTCGTGTTCGTGTCACGCGACGTGCCGAGGGACGCAAGAGGGATGCCAGGGTGACGAAGCCAACTGAGGACCCTCTCGCCCTGGAGCGACAGGTCTGCTTCGCGCTGGTGGTGGCCGCGCGCAGTGTCCTCTCCATCTATCGACCACTCCTCGAGCCCATGGGGCTCACCCATCCCCAGTACTTGGTGATGCTCGCGCTGTGGGCCGACGCCCCGCTTTCCGTCGGCGAGATCGGCACCATGTTGCAACTGGATTCGCCCACACTCTCGCCCCTGCTCAAGCGACTCGAGTCGGCGGGGTTCATCATTCGCCGGCGCAGCGACGTCGACGAGCGTCAGGTGATCGTCGAGTTGACACCTCAGGGTCGCGATCTGCGCGAACAAGCCCTGAGGATCCCGCCGGCGGTCGTGGCGCGACTCGGCATGTCGATACCCGACCTCGAGGCGTTGCGTGAGTCGCTCACCCAGGTCATCGCGGCGTCACGACGCGCTGACGCGAGCGAGCCCACGTCGTGAGGCGGGCCGACACCGATCGACGTCGCGCCAGCGCTACGATCGACCGTGTCTTTCCGCGCTGCGACTGCGAGGTCCGGTGGCCGACTGGCACTCGAGCGGTGGTGACACGGAGGAGGCTCTCGCAGTGACCCAGACCTACCCGGTGCCCGCGCTCGTCGGACGCCGGGTGCGCCTCGAGCCGCTGCGTCTCGACCACGTGGCGGCACTCCTCGAGGCCGCGAGCGAGGACCGCTCGACCTACGCGTACACCACGGTGCCCCACGAGTGGACCACCATGACCCAGTACGTCCAAGACCTTCGCGAGGAATACGAGGCGGGTCTCGCAGTTCCCTTCGCCCAGGTCAACGCCTTCGACGAGCGAGTGGTGGGCGCGACGAGGTTCCTGACGATTCGTGCTCGCCGTGGAGCCGTGTCGCCCTTCGCGGTGGAGATCGGTGGTACCTGGCTGTCGGCGTCGGCCCAGCGCAGCGCGATCAACACCGAGGCGAAACTCCTCCTGTTGCGCTACGCCTTCGACGTCTGGAGGGTGTCGCGCGTCGATCTCAAGACTGATCTGCGCAATGATCGTTCGCGCAAGGCCATCCTGCGCATCGGTGCCACGTTCGAGGGGGTTCTTCGCCACTGGCAACCCTCGGCGGTCGAGGGCGAGGAGGCTCTCTACCGCGACACCGCCATGTACTCGGTGATCGATCAGGAATGGCCCCGCGTCGGGGCGCACCTGGAGTCGCTGCTCGCCACGCGATAGGGCGCCTGCGGCGACGTCCGTGGACCGTGGTCCCGGTGGTGTGGACGTCCCTCGTCGTGGTGCGTGGTCCGACTCACTAGCCTGAGTCCAGCGGACCACGGGAGGGACAATGCGGGTCAAGGAGTTGGGTCACATAGTCCTCTACGTTCGCGACCTCGAGAACTCATCGAAGTTCTATCGTGACGTCCTCGGGTGGACCCCGCTCCTCGACGGGTCGCTGCCTCCAGGGAGGAGGCCGTTCACCGCCTTCAACTCCTCGAGTGGTCGAACCCACCACGAGTTGCTACTCATCGAGGTGGGTCCGACGGCGGCGGCCCTGCCCTCGGGTCGTCGAGTGGGCATGTACCACTTCGGGCTCAAGGTGGGCGACAGTGATGACGAGCTGCGCGAGGCGTTGGCCGTGTTGCGCGCGCACGACGTCGAGATCGTCGGAGCCACGGATCACGGCGTGACGCACAGCCTCTACGTCAGGGACCCCGACGGGAACGAGATCGAGCTCTACGTCGACGTCCCCGGGGTGGACTGGGGTGATCCCGAGCTCTGGGCGTCACCCACGATGCGTCCCTTGCGTCTCTAGGGCTCCACGACCGCGACCGCACCCGCCGGTGACCCCGACGAGGTCGGACCATCGAGCATGTCGGCGACCGAGACCCGGTCGAGCGTCGCGAGGAGGGCGTCGAGGCCTTGGCGATCGAGCTCCAAGAGACGCGACCGCACGCGACGCCCGGTCGGACACTGGGGGTCGGGTTCGTGGAGTCCTAGTAGCGCGGCATCCTTGTTGAGCGCTCGCCACACGTCACCGAGATGTATCTCGGTGGCTGCTCGCGACAGGGTCCAGCCGCCACGATGCCCGGGGCTCGATGACACCATCCCCTCTTCGCGGAGTCGCCCGAGGAGGCGACGAACGTGGACCGGGTTGATCGCGGGGCTCACGGCCAAACGTCGCGAGTCGACCGCGCCCTCGGGCGACTGGGCGAGCAGCGTCAGGAGATGGACGGCCATCGCGAAGCGGAGGTTGGTCGGTGGGGCCATGGACGCTAGTGTAACTATTCGTAACCACTCTGATTACATTCAGTCACGCGACCGACCTCGCTCGCTCGAAGGAGAGACCAAACATGGGAACCATCGCCGTCATCGGATTCACCGGCTTCGCGGGTGGTCATATAACCGAAGAGGCCCTTCGTCGCGGCCACGAGGTGATCGGAGTCAGTAGAACGGGGAGCGCCGACCCCCGCCCGGGCGTGAGCGTGCGCCAGGGTGACATCGGCGACGTCGCGTTGCTGGCCACTCTCGCGGCTGAGGCCGACACGGTGGTCGTGGCGGTCCACGGGGCGGCCAACGGTCAGCCCTACCTAGCGTCGCTGGTGCCCGCGCTGCTGGACGCCGTCGTTGCGGGCGACGCACGACTGGGCGTGGTCGGTGGAGCGTCGAGTCTCGACGTGGCCCCGGGGGGACCTCGCCTCTTTGACACGCCGGAGTTCCCCGAAATGTTCAAGGTCGAGGCTCAGGCGCACATCGCGGTGCTCGAAGCGCTGCGCTCGTCAGACGCTGAGGCCGACTGGTTCTACGTGAGTCCTTCCGCGACGTTCGGCGCCTACGCACCGGGCGAGCGCACCGGCGCCTACCGCACCGGCGACGACGTCCTCCTGGTGGGCGCCGACGGGAACTCCTTCATCGGCGGGGCCGACTTCGCCATCGCCGTGCTCGACGAGATCGAGAACCCGGTCCACCACCGGACACGATTCACCGTGGGCTATTGATCGGGCTCTTCGGTGGGCGCAGGGAGCCGGTCACCCCGGGGTGATTCGCTACCCGAGAGGGGAACTGTGACCGCGACGGCGCCCGTAGTACTTGCACGCCAGCCGTGGGCTCAGCCCGAGGGACTCACCGATCTGACGCCAGTCGGCGCCCATGGCCCGCGAGACCCGCACGAAGTCCACCAACTCCAAATGGCGGATATCGACCACGTTGTTGGCCCGCGCCATCGACTCCAGCATTCCGTTTCGAGACGCCACCCTTGAGATGATGTCGAGTGGTATGCCCTTGCTCCTAGTGGCCAGTTCCGGTTCGCCCATCACGTCATCTTACGAAGTGGGTGGTGCGAGAGATTGAATATGTCGTGAAAAAACCATGAGAATTCGCTCATCGGCCGAGGAGCCCGGCGGCGCCTCCGCGTCCCCCGGCGTCCGCGTCCCCTCGGCCCCTAGGGTGGGCCCGGGGGATGTCCAACTCAAGCGGAGCGAGAGGATCCATGCCCACATCTCGCGTCAAGGAGCGCCTCGAGCCTGAACTGGTGCGCGCCGCTGTCGTCGTCGTGCTCGGGACGATCATGGCCATCCTCGACACCACCATCGTCGCGGTGGCGCTGCACCAGCTCAGTATCGACTTTCGAACCACCGTGAGCACCATCCAGTGGGTCACCACGGGGTACCTCTTGTCGCTGGCGATCGTGATCCCCCTCTCGGGTTGGGCGATTCATCGAATGGGTGCGAAGCGGGTCTACATGATCTCGCTCTCCTTGTTCGTCCTCGGCTCGATACTGTGCGCCGGGGCCTGGTCGGCGTCGAGCCTCATCTTCTTTCGAGTACTCCAGGGTTTCGGCGGTGGCATGATCATGCCGGTCGGACAGGCGATCATGGCCCGCACCGCCGGACCCCAGCGGATGGGCAAGGTGATGGGCATCGTCGGCGTGCCACAACTCCTCGGACCCATCCTCGGACCGGTGTTGGGCGGACTCATCGTCTCCAATGTCTCGTGGCGATGGATCTTCATCGTCAACGTGCCCATCGGCATCGTCGCTCTGCTGCTCTCTCGGAGCTTCCTGGCGACCACTCCCGGCGACCGGGATCACGGTTTCGATCTGGCGGGATTCGTCCTGCTCGCCCCCGGGTTGGCGTCGATAGTGTACGGGCTCTCCGAGGTGGGTGTCGTCGGCGGCTTTCACGGCCGCTCCGTCTGGCTGAGTCTGATCGCCGGCCTCGTCCTGTGCGGGGGATTCGTCGCTCGGGCGACGAGGGCGGCGGAGCCTCTCATCGACGTGCGCCTCTTCAGGGACCGCACGTTCACCTTCGCCTCGATCGGGATCCTCCTGACGGGCTTGACCCTGTACGGGACGATGTTCCTACTGCCTCTCTACTACCAGATCGATCGGGGCGACGCCGCGTGGAAGGCCGGATTGATGATGGCCCCCCAGGGCATCGGCGCCGCCGTGGTCATGCGACTGGCGGGATCGCTGGCGGACCGATACGGTCCTCGCTACGTGGCCGTGGGTGGCATGGCGGGACTGGCCCTGGGCACCTTCTTCTACACCACCGTGGGCGCCTCCACCAGTTACGTAGTACTCGGGGTCTCCCTGTTCATCAGGGGGATCGGCTTGGGATTCGGCATGATGCCCGTCGTCGCGGCGTCCTACCGCAACCTCACGCACGCCGACGTGCCCAAGGCGACCTCGGCCACCAACATCTTTCGACAGGTGGGTGGCTCCCTGGGCGTCGCGGTCTTCGCCGTGGTGCTCGATACCCAGATCAACCAACGCGTCGGCGCTCGCGCGGGTGCGGCCATCCAGAACGGCCTGACGCCGGCCACGGCGACGCAACTCGACCAGATCGCGCGGGCGTTCGGCCACTCGTTCTGGTGGTCGTGCGCCACCTGCTTGCTGGGCGTCATTCCCGCACTCTTCCTGCCGCGCACGCCTCTCGCCGCTACGCCCTCGCCGCCCAACGTCATGGCGGTCGAGTAGCGACGTCGTGCGCGAACGCCGCGCACCCGGTTGGCTAACGTGGCCGGGACGCGAGTCACCAGGTTCACGAGGTTTCGTCGTCAGGCGTCGACCAGTGTCGAGGGGGGTATATGACGGTCATCACGGTCTTTCGTAGTCGTCTACGTCGTGGGGTCGACGACGCGTACGGCGAACTCTCAGTCGCGATGAGTCGCCTGGCGCGTGACATGCCGGGCTTCCTCGACGAGAGCTCGTACCGGGGCGAGGACGGCGAGAGGGTCACCATCGTGCGATTCCGTGACGCGCAGACGCAACGCGCCTGGGCGCAGCACCCCGACCACGCGGCCGCTCAGGCCCGCGGCCGGAGCGAGTTCTACGACTACTACGACGTATCGGTGAGCGAGGAGACCTACGCCCGGGTGTTCCGCGTCGCGACCGACGTCGAACCCGGCGAGTGAGCCGCGGCGCCGCGAGACATCACGGACCACACGGCCGCCCGATCGGACCCGACGCGTCGATGCCAGCGCCGGACCTGACCGAATGGATGGACCAAGTCCTTCCAAACGATGGGGCGACCAGCGCAACGATCTGACGCGGGGTGAGCCCACCATCGGCTGTCGTATTGTGGCGAGTGAGGAAAGGCAAGACAGTGGTGCACAAGGACGAGATGGCGACAAAGGGGTTCGCCCAGGGTGATTCCTACGACGCCTCTCGACCGGGCTACCCCGAGGACGTGATCACCCACTTCGTGCGCGTCCTCGGTCTCAACGCGAGGAGCCACGTCCTCGACCTCGGGGCGGGCACGGGGATCTTCACTCGCCAACTTCTCGCCCACGTCGGTCGCATCACCGCGGTCGAACCGTCGGCGTCGATGCGTGCCACCTTCGCCCGCGAGACCTCGGGCGTCCCCATCCTCGACGGCAGCGACGAAGCGATCCCCCTCGCCGATCATTGCGTGGCCGCGGTGTTCGCCGCCCAGGCGTTCCACTGGTTCACGCCGTCACGGGCGCTGCCCGAGATCCACCGGGTGCTCGAGCCCGGTGGTGGCGTGGCGCTGGTCTGGAACGAACGCGACACCGAGGTGGCGTGGATTCGCGACCTGAACCACGCCATGCTCTGGGACGTGCACCAGCCCTACGACGCCGAGATCGACTTCGGGGCCATCGTCGCGGCGGGCCCCTTCGTCGACGTCACCAAGGCGGTCTTTCGCCATTCGCAAGTGCTGACGCACAGCCAGGTGCTGCAGCGGACCCTCACGACGAGCTACATCACCATGATGGACGAGGCGCAGCGCCACGCCCTCGGTGAGGACGTAATGGCCGTGCTCGCCCCGCTACCCGATCCGATCGAGATGCCCTACGTCACCAACGCCTACGTCGCCTTCGCCCGCGAGGGGGCCTAGGCGCCGTCCCTCGCGGCCCGGGTCGTCGAACGTTCTGCGCACTCACCGGTCGGCCGTGATCAATGTCCGCGACACCGAGGCGAGTGCGTTCGTGGGGTGAGGGGTGCTCAGGCCACGCGCGAGGGTGCGCGAGTCCACTCACGCTCCCTAGGGTGGTGCGGTGAATCACTTCGTGGCGTCGCTGTCGAGTTCGTGGTCGCCCTTCGTCCTGGTGACCGGCTTGCTTCTCATCGGTCACGCCGCGTCGCACGAGGGACTGTTCGAGTCCGTCGGCCGACTTGTCGCCCGCACGCCTGGCAACGATCTCGGCCTTTTCGGCGTGACGATGCTCACCGTGGCCGTCGTCACGGCCGTGTTGAACCTGGACACCGCGGTGGTCTTCATGACCCCCGTGGCACTGCACGCGTCGCGGGTGCGCGACAGCGACGACGTGGCCTTCGCCTTCGGCTCCATCTTGATGTCCAACGCCGCGTCGCTGCTCCTGGTGGGGTCGAACCTGACCAACATGTTGATCTTCTCCGACCACCCGGTGCGCGGGACGACCTACGTGTCGCACACCGCGGCGGCCTGGATCGCCGCGGTGCTCGTGACAATCGCCGTGGTGGCGTTCTGGCGTCGTCGTGAGCTCACCCGTTCGAGTCCCTGGTCGCCGGAGCCCGTGCGGTGGCGAGTGGGACCGGCCACGGTCGCGGTGGTGGTCGCGGTGGTCCTGATGCTGGTGACGAGTCGGCCCGCGCTCCCCGTCTTCGTGCTCGGGGTGGCACTCGAGGGGGTCGACCTGGTGGTGCGCCGTCGCACCGATGTCCGCGAGGTGCTGCGCGTGGCCAGTCCCCTGGTAGTGGGGTCGCTCTTCGCGGTCGCGGTGCTCGTGGGCTGGCTCGGACGCACCTGGCACGCCGTGGGTCACCTGGTCGCCCATACGAACTCGCTCATGACGGCCCTCGTTGCCGCTGGTCTGTCGCTCGTCATCAACAACCTGCCCGCGGCGTCGCTGTTCTCGAGTGAGCACATCGCCCACCCCTACGCGCTGCTGCTCGGCCTCGACCTCGGGCCCAACGCCTTCGTCACGGGCGCCATGTCGACGCTCCTGTGGTTCCGGATCGTTCGCGAGGCGGGACTACAACCCCGCGTCGGGCAGTTCTCGCGCATCGGCGTCCCCGTCACTCTGGTGACGCTGTGCGTCGCCTCACTGTTGGTGTGAGCCACGAGGAAGTGGCGTCGTCGATCAGGTGATCAACGACCCGGTCGACGACGGGCCGAGGAACATCGGAGTCATCGAGACGGGGCCGAGGGCGCGACGGCGTCAGTCGCCCGACGACTCCGGGGGAACGCCATCGCGCGACGCAGACCAGATCGGTGCGCGTGCTCGCTCGGCGACGGCAGCGTTTCGCGTGAGCGGATAGCAGGCGAATCCGATGATGACGGCCAGGAGATGGCCGCTGTCGGTGAAGGTCCGGCCGATGAGGAGTGCCGTGACTGCCGCCGCGCTCAAGGCTCCCGCCCACCACCATCGCCACGGTCGCGGCAAACGAAAGGTGAACACCGCCGCGACCGCGGCGAAGCCGTAACTGACCCCGACGTCGATCGCGGTCTCGAGGTGTGCCGAGGCGTAGTGGTGCCCGATGGCGAACCAGAGGCCCCAGGCCACGCCCAAGGTGGCGAGGACGTGTCCGGCGATGAACACCACCGCCCAACGTCGTGTTCCGAGCCAGCGCTCAGCCGGGGCCAGGATCAGGGCGAAGAGGATGGCCCACACCAAGAACTCGTAGTTCGGCGCCCAGAACGCGCTCAGCGCGAGCGCTCGCACGGGACTGTTGAACAACTGGTGCAGATTGGTGCTGTGTTCCTCCAGCAGGAGGGTCACGACACGAGTGCTCGAGCTCAACAGCACCACCGTGGTGACCGACAGGATCAGGAGATAGGTGAAGGTGGCCGGAGAGGAGGTGACGTAGCCGACGACTCGCGGTCGCCGTCGCTCCCAGAATCGGGCCAGACGCGTCGCGACAGGTAGCTGGCGGCGCCGGGCGACCTCGAAGAGGACGAGGATGACGAAGATCGCGACGAGTGGCACGACGGCTGAGCATCCTCGCTTTCTCCAGTTGAGTCTCACGATAGGCCAAGGAGGGCACGGGGGCGCACGGGGGCGAACGGCGAAGGCGACGGACCGATCGACTTCTCCACTGGCGACGCGAGGCGCCGACGTCGCCGGCGAAAAGGTCGGGGATCGCGACCTCGATCGAGGGGATCACCGTCCGCATCACGGCGCCGACGTCTCGGTCATTGGTGGCCCCGTCGGGACTTGACATCGTGCATCGGTGGCTTCGGCGCGTGACGTCGCGAGTCCGCGTCGTCCTCGACCCCGGCGCGGTGAGGTCACGGCGCCCACTTCTTAAGTCGACGCGAGCGACCGGTGGAACTTTGTAGCGTGGTGGGGTGAGAATTCGCCGCGCCGTGGAGGCCGACCTCGACGTCCTCGCCCAGTTCATCCGTGAGCTCGCACGCTACGAGCGCGCGCTCGACCTGGCGCAGGCGACCAGCGATCAGTTGCGAACGAGTTTCTTCGGACCCACACCACGGGTCTTCTGCGACCTGGTCGAGACCGACGACGGCGAGGCGGCGGGCTTCGCCGTGTGGTTCTTGAACTACTCGACGTGGACGGGCACCCACGGCATCTACCTGGAGGACCTGTTCGTGCTCCCGCAGTATCGCGGACGCGGATACGGCAAGTCGCTCCTCGTGCACCTCGCCGCGGAGTGCGTGCGCCAGGGCTACGCGCGCCTGCAGTGGTCGGTGCTCGACTGGAACACGCCGTCGATCGATTTCTACCGGTCGCTCGGGGCGCAGGCGCAGGACGAGTGGACGGTGTACCGGCTCTCCGACGTCGCGCTGCGCGACGTGGCGGCGCTCGCCTCTACGGATGGCTTGTCGCTTTCCTGATCGAGTTCTTATCCCGAGGGGGCGAGCGGAGGGGATATTTAGTCAACGATTAGTGCGACCCTGAGGCGCCTTTAAGTTGCGCACGCAGGCTGGTGTGGTCGCGGGAACGACTCGCGGCGAGTCAGCCTAGGAGTCACAATGACGAAAAGAGCCTTTGCCCTTCGTAGCATCCTCACCAGTGGAGCGGTGGTCCTCGCGGCCGGACTGGGGACCGCCGGCGTCGCCGCCGCCGCGTCCAATCCGACGCCCCCCTCCTTGAGCATCAAGTTGCCCGGCGGCGCCACCGGTCTTCAGGGCGACGGGTTCGGACGACCCGACGTCCCCGACGCCCCCGCGTTGACCGGCGCCACCTTGACGAGCGCGGTGGCCGCGGCCAACACCGCGGTCCCGGGCGCCACCGTCGTGCGCACGATGGCCGGACCCAACTCGACCTACGTCGTGGTGCTGAAGAAGACCGACGGCACCTACGTCACGGTGATCGAGAACTCGTCCTTCGTGGTGACCTCGAACACCGCCGGTCTCCCCACGCCGCCGGCGGGGGCGTTCGGCCCGGGCTCACCCTTCGATGGTGCGAACCCCGGCGACGCTCCTGGTTCCTCGAACCAGTGACCAGTGGCGCGCTGGGCGGGTCCGGCTCCCTCCCCCGACCGGACCCGGCCCGCGCGCCCGTATCGAAGATCGCCCCTCCCGCGGCGCGGCGCCGAGGGAGGGGCGTCGTCGTCGGCGGTCTCGTGACCTACGAGGCGGTGGGTGCGTGCGAGATCATCCAGCGGATGCCGAAGCGGTCGAGGCAGACGCCCCAGTAGGCCCCCCAGGGCATGTCGGACATCCCCTCCTTCTCCGATCCACCCGCGGAGAGGGCGTTGAAGAACTCGTCGGCCTGTTCGCGAGTGTCCACCTCGAGGACGATGGTCGTGTTGTTGCCGATCCGGAGTTGGTGACCGGCCGAGGCGAGGATGTCGGTGCCCATGATGATGTGCCCCCCGAGGATGGGCAGCCAGACGTGCATCACGCCGCGGGCCTCCTCCTCGCTCAGGTGAGAGAGACCGGGATCGTCGGAGAAGCGGATGGGGGGAGCGCCGAGCTCGGTGTGGAACACTGACGCGTAGAAGGCGAAGGCCTCCTCGGTCTGACCGGCGAAATTGAGATACGTGCTGACGCGACCCATGGCGCCTCCCCTGTCGAAGTCTCCCCAACCATAGCCACGGACGTGATCGACCGCCACGGGTCACGTGGCGGTCCTGAAGACGCCATGATGGGAGGGTGCGTTCTCTGCCTCGTCACGTGATCTTCGACCTTGACGGAACGCTGGCCGATTCCTCGCAGGGCATCGTGGGGTCCTTTCGCGCCACGCTCGACGAGATCGGACTCGCCGCGACCCCCGAGGTGCTGGCGCGACTCATTGGTCCGCCCCTGGGCGAGTCGTTTCGCATCCTCGGCGTCGCGGAGGGGGACATCGACGACGTCGTGGCGCTCTACCGCGAGCACTACGCGCGTCACGGCGTCTTCGCCGCACGTCTCTACGACGGCGTCGCCGAGTGCGTGGATGAGTTGGCCGACCGTGGAGTGCGCCTGGGCGTGGCGACCGCGAAGCGGGTCGACTTCGCCGAGCAGATGCTGGCGGCACTGGGTGTCGCGCGACACTTCGAGCACGTGGCGGGCGCGAGCCTGGACCTGCGCGTCACGGCCAAGTACGAGATCATGTCCGAGGTCCTCGCGCAATGGGACCATCCCGACGCCGACGACGTGTGGATGGTGGGCGACCGTCACTACGACATGGTCGCGGCCCGTCGCCACGGCGTGCACGCGGTGGGCGCGTTGTGGGGCTTCGGCAGCGCGGAGGAGCTCACGGCCGCGGGGGCGCAGTGGTTGGTGACGCGCCCGTCACGACTGCTCGACCCCGAGGAGGAGGCAGGATCGCCGGTATGTCTCCTCGACGAGGTCTGCGACGTCTGCGGGGGCGTGAGGGACGACACCCACGACCCCACCCACGACCCCGTTCACGACGTGGTAGGTGGGGATGCTCGAGGAGACATCACGACGCCACGATGATCGGAACCGACGACGTCGACCACTTCGATGGGTGATCGGCGAGGGTGAGCGACGGACCCCGAGGGCGAAGCACGTCGCCCACGGTACGATTGGTTGTCACGAACGGCGGGAGATATGGGTCCTAAGAGCGGCGGGGACAGTGAACGCCAGCGCGTCCCTCCACCACTGATCAAGCGGCGGATCGCCTCGGGTCGCGGCGCCATGGAGCAGCCCAACGCGACGCACGACGGTGACGCGAGTCTCACCCCGAAGTTCTGGCTCGCCGTCGCCATCACGGCGGTCGCCACGGGGCTCTTCGGGGCGGGACTCATGGCCCTGCTGCAGTTCGTGGAGAAATTGGCCTTCTCCTATCACGGGGGGAGCTACGAGAAGGCGGTCGCCGCGACCACGAACCTGCACCGCCTCGTCTCGCTCGTGCTCGCGGGCATCATCGGTGCGATCGGCTGGTACCTGGTGCGGCGTTTCTTCAGCCACGAGAAGTCCGAGATCGACGACGCCTTGTGGAACGGCGACGGCGAGTTGGGCGCGCGGCGTAGCCTGGCGACCTCAGTGGTCTCAGAGGTGGTGATCGGCATGGGGGCGTCGATCGGTCGCGAGGCCGCGCCGAAGTTGATGGGCGGCGCCTCGGCGAGCGTGGTCGCCAACTGGTTCGGTCTCACGACCGCGCAGAAGCGCCTGCTCGTGGCGTGCGCCGGAGGCGCCGGACTCGCGGCGGTCTATAACGTGCCATTGGGCGGCGCCGTCTTCACCGCCGAGGTGATGCTCGGCAGCTTCGCCCTGCCCACCGTGCTGGCGGCGCTGACGTGCTCGTTGATCGCGACGCTGACGGCGTGGTTGTTCCTGCCCAGCGCCGCGACGTACGCGGACATACCCAACTACGCCTTCAGTGGCTCGATCATGGTCTGGTCGGTGGTGGCGGGGGTCGTCATCGGCCTCTTGGCCGTGGTCTACGTGCGCCTGCTCGGCTGGGTGTCGGCGCATCGCGCCTCGGGGGTGACGATGCTCTGGATGATGCCGGTGGCCTTCGCGCTCGTGGGCGTGGCGGGATTCAAGTACCCCCAGTTGTTCGGCAACGGCAAGGACATGGCCCACGACGCGTTCCTCGGCGTCGGCGGGCTGGTGTTGCTACTCGCGCTCTTCGCCCTCAAGCCCCTCGTGACGGCATTGTGCCTGGGTAGCGGCGCGGCGGGCGGGGTGTTCACGCCCTTCTTGTCCATCGGGGCGACGCTGGGGGGCTTCTTGGGAGTGGCCTGGACCCATTGGTGGCCCGGCTCGCCGGTGGGCGCGTTCGCCCTGATCGGCGCGGCCGCGATGATCGGTGCCGCGATGCAGGCGCCCCTCGTCGGGCTGGTCCTCGTGGTCGAGCTGACCCATACGGGGTTGCACCTGATGATCCCCATGATCGCGGCGACGACCATCGCGACGTTGATCGGACGCCAGATCGACGGCTACTCCATCTATTCCGCGCGCCTCCCGCGCCGGGGCGAATGAGCGTCCCCGCCGTACGGGTGCGGCCGGGCCGCCCGGCGGACGCCGACGCCCTGCGTTCCATTCGCCTCGAGGCGCTGGCCGATTCGCCCGAGGCCTTCGGCGACTCCTACGAGGAGTGCCTCGCCTGGGACGAGGCGCAGTGGAGAGCGCGGGCCGACGAGTGGAACTTCTATCTCGCCGAGGTCGACGGACGGGTGGTGGGGATGGCCCGGGGCGAGTCGCACGAGGGACGACCGGGGACCAGGTGGCTCTTCGCGATGTACGTCTCGCCCTCGGCGCGCGGGGGCGACGTCGCCCGGCGCCTGGTCGACACGGTGAGTGCCTGGGCCGTCGCCGAGGGGGTGGACGCGCTTCATCTCTACGTGTCGTCCTCGATGTCGCGGGCCAAGGCGTTCTACGTCAAGAGCGGCTTCGCGGCGACGGGGCTCAGCGTGTCGGGTCGCGACGGGGACGAGCGGGTCTTCGAGGAGATGCGTCGTCCCCTGGAGGAGCGTTCGCTACTCCTCTCATCGGTGGCGGCGTCGTCACTGTACGACCTGCGTCGACGGGTGCTGCGCGAGGGCGACGCGTCGGTGGACGTGCGCAACCCCGGCGACGAGGTCGACTCGACCCTGCACGTGGGAGGGACGTTGATGGGACGCGTGGTGGTGGGCGCCTCGTTCTTCGCGGTCCCCGCGCCGTTTCGCCCCGACGAGGGTGCGTACCAGCTTCGTTACATGGCGAGTGATTTCGACGTCCAGGGCCACGGGCTCGGCGCGCGACTCCTCGACTACGCGCTGGCGGACCTCTCGCGCCGCGGGGCGGGCCTGCTGTGGGCCAATGCGCGCACCTCGGCGATCGGCTTCTACACCGCGACCGGCTGGAGCGTGAGGCCCGGATCTTTGCACGTCAGCGCGGAGACGGGTATCGATCATGTGATAATTCATCGCGCGTTGGGGCCGGACGCGGCGGCCGTTGACTAAGTTGGATGCATGCGCAACCAACTCCGTTATATCGTCGCGGCCGTCGTCATCGTCATCGGCATCGTGGTCATCGTGCTCACCCAGGGATCGTCGAAGAACTCGCCGTCGAGCGCGACGGGTACGTCGACCACCACGACCTCGCCCCACGGACCCATCGCTCCGCTGACCGGACTGCCCGACCCCTCGGGGACGGCACTGAAGCGACCGGCGGTGGTCGTCAAGATCGAGGACGACACGAACTCCCTGCCCCAATGGGGCGTCGACCAGGCCGACGTCGTCTACGAGGAGATCATCAACGGGGGGATCCCCCGGTTGGCGGCGGTCTTCAACCAGAACGCCCCCGCGCGCGTCGGGCCGATCCGCTCGGTGCGCCCGACCGACACCCAGATCGTCGGACCCATCGGCGGGATCTTCGCCTTCTCGGGTGGCGCCCCCTACGCGATCGCGTCCATCTCCACCGCCCCGGTGAAGCTGGTGGACGAGTCCGCCGCGGGCGCGGCGATGTTCCGTGACCCCAGTCGTCAGGCGCCCTACAACCTCTTCGGCAGCGTGGCCTCGATCTACGCCCTCGGCGGCGGAACGCCGGTGCCGCCCCAGCCGCTCTTCCAGTACCGCCCCCTGGGTCAGCCCGCCGTGGGGGTGACGGTCAGCAAGTTCGTGGTCAACTTCCCGAGCATCTATCCGATGACCTGGACCTGGAACGCCACGACGCACTCCTGGGACCGTTCGACACAGTTCGCCGGAGCCGACTACACGGCCAACCACGTGCGTGAGTCGCCGAAGAACGTCATCGTCAACTACGTGAACTACGTCAACGGCGTGGGCGCCTTCACCTCCTACGCCAACCTGCAGAGTGGCGGCGTCGCCGACGTCTTCACCGACGGCAAGGAGATCGTGGGCACGTGGGCGCGCCACTCCAAGAACACGCCCATCGTGTACCTCGACTCCAAGGGCAAGGCGATTCGCCTGACGCCCGGTCAGACGTGGGTGGAACTGCTGAACAATGGTGCGCCCGTCACCGTGACGCACTAGGCGGCGTCATGCGACTCGGGAACATGTATGGTCCCGACCACACCTTCCTCGGCGTCCCGGCGGCTGATCCCGACGACACGCGCCAGTGGGCGGCGGCGGGTGCGGCCATCATCGGCGCACCCTTCGACGGCGGGACGTCGCATCGCGCCGGCTGCCGCTTCGGCCCTCAGGCGATGCGGGCGGCGGACTACCTGCCCCACGACGGGAGCCGCCCGAGCCTGGCGCTGGGCGTCGACGCCCTGGTCGACCTCGGGGTGGTGGACCTGGGCGACGTCGAGATGCCCTCGGGCGACGTCGAACGTTCTCTGGCGGCCCTGGAGGAGCGCGTGCGCGCGGTGGCCGCGGCGAGCGTGGTGCCGATCATCCTCGGCGGCGATCACACCATCGCGCTGCCCGACGTGCGCGCGGTGGCCCATCACGTCGGCTGGGGCCGCGTGGCGGTCATCCACTTCGACGCTCACGCCGACACCGGCGACACGCAGTGGGGTTCGCTCTACGGCCACGGCACCCCGATGCGTCGCCTGATCGAATCCGGTGCCTGTCGTGGCGACCGATTCCTGCAGATCGGTCTGCGCGGCTACTGGCCCGAGCCCGAGACGCTGGCCTGGATGGCCGAGCAGGGCATGCGCTCCTTCGAGATGGCGGAGGTGGTCGCGCGAGGTCTCGACGCCGTCCTCGACGAGGCGCTCTTAATCGCTGGCGACGACTGTGACGCGGTGTTCCTGTCGGTCGACGTAGACGTCGTCGATCCCGGCGCCGCGCCGGGGACGGGGACCCCCGAACCCGGTGGGCTGACGAGTCGCCAACTGCTCGACGCCGTGCGGCGCATCGCGATGGAGGCGCCGCTCGCCGGGATGGACGTGGTGGAGGTCGCTCCACCGTACGACCACGCGGACATCACGGCGTACCTGGGCAATCGCGTGGTCCTCGAGGCGCTCGGGGGGATGGCGTGGCGAGCGAAGCAGCGTCGCGGCGACGCGGTGCGCCATCCGAGTGACCCGCTGCTGGGTCGCGACTGAGAGGAAGCTTGCGCCACGGCGTGGTCACTGGTGCCCGTCGCGGTGCTGACCACCAGTCGCGCGCGAGGTCGGGTGGGGCCGGGCGCGTCCTCGTCGGGGGCGACGCGCTACGTGGGGAGACACCACTCGTCGGGGGCGATCAGATCGTGGATCGACGCGGGCCCCCAGGAGCCCTTCGCGTAGGACTCGATCGGGGGAGGGTCCTCCAGGAGCGGCGCGGCGACCTGCCAGAGTCGCTCGATGCCGTCGGAGCGCGTGAAGAGGGAGCGGTTGCCCAGCATCGCCTCGAGGATCAGGTGCTCGTATGCCTCGAGGTGGCCGGTCTCGAGGTAGGAGTCGCGGTAGTGGAAGTGCATCTGCGCCGGTTCCAGGTGCATGCGCGGGCCGGGCTCCTTGGTGAGGAAGTGCGCGTGGATCGAGCCGGGGTCGGCGAAGTCGACCACCAGTTTGTTGCCCCGCCACTCGGGGGTGTGGCGCCCCGTGGGGAAGAGCCGCATGACGGGCTCGTCGAAGCCGATGGTGATGACCTGGCGGCTCTGGGCCATATGCTTGCCGGTGCGCAGGTAGAACGGCACACCCTTCCAGCGGGTGTTCTCGACCTCCGCGCGCAGCGCCACGAAGGTCTCCGTCGTCGACTCCGGCGCCACGCCCTCCTCCGCGCGATACCCCTCGTACTGCCCGCGCACCGTCCGCGACGGGTCGATCGGACGCAGGGTCTGGAACACCTTGTGCACCTCGTCGCGTAACGGACTGGCCTCGAAGCTGGTGGGCTGCTCCATGGCGAGGAAGCCCAGTACTTGGAAGAGGTGGCTGACGACCATGTCGCGGAAGGCGCCGGTCGCCTCGTAGAAGGCGCCGCGCCCCTCGACCGAGAGCTGCTCGGGCACGTCGATCTGCACGAAGCGCACGTGGTCGCGGTTCCACAGGGGCTCGAACAGTCGGTTGGCGAAGCGCAGCGCGAGGATGTTGTCGATCGACTCCTTGCCGAGGAAGTGGTCGATGCGAAACACCTGGGTCTCGTCGAAGCACGACTTGATGATCGTATTGAGTTCGCGGGCCGATTCGAGGTCGACCCCGAAGGGCTTCTCGAAGATGATGCGCGACTCCTCGTTGAGCCCCGAGCGCTCGAGGAGGGTGATCAGCTCGGTGGTGGCGCTGGGCGGGACGGCGAGGTGGAAGAGGCGCCGCGCCGTGGGGCCGATCGCGCGCTGCGCCGCGTGGACGGCGCGCGCGAAGTCCTCGGGCGCGTCAGGGTCCGTGACGGTGAAGCTCAGCGACGCCGCGAAACGCTCCCAGACCTCGCCCTCGGGGGGGTTGGCGGCGAAGGTGAGGACCGCCTCTCGCGCGAGGTCGCGGAACTCGTCGTCGGTGAGGGCCGAGGAGGCGCGTGAGGTGCCGATGATGCGGTAGTCCTCGGGCATCAGACCGACGCTCGCCAGGTGGAAGAGCCCCGGGAGGATCTTGCGCTTGGCCAGGTCGCCCGTCGCTCCGAAGAGGACGAAGACGTGGTTGTCCGGGGTGGTGGACTCGTCGTGGATGCTCGGGTCGCTCACGGTTCTCCTTGGGGACTCAGGTGCTGGACGTGGTCGGCGCGCGCCACGATGACCTCGGTCACCATGGTCGGCGCGAAGAGCCCGTGCGCGACGACGCCGGCGACGTCAGCGAGGCGGCGGCTCACGACCATCGGTTCGTCGAGTCGAGTGAAGTGGTCGGCCAGCACCCCACCGTCGGGGCTCGGCGCCGCGTCGCGCAGCACGGTCGCGCCGAGACGACGCAGCGTGGCGTGCAGACCGAAGGCCATCAGCTCCAGGGGCACGGGGCCCGTGAGGGACGCGACCATCTTGGAGGAGTCGACGATGACCACGAAGCGCTCCGCGCTCGCCGCCACGATCTTCTCGCGGGTGAGCGCCCCCCCGCCACCCTTGAGGAGCCATCCCGAGGGGTCGACCTGGTCCGCGCCGTCGATGGCCAGGTCGAGGCGCGCGAGGTCACTGAAGGGGTCGACGTCGATGCCGAGCGCCTGAGCCGCGCGCTGCGTGCCTGGCGACGTCGCGACGAAGGTGGCGCTGACGCGCCGCGCGGCGATGGCCTCGAGCAGGAACGCGACGGTGGACCCGGTGCCCAGGCCGACCCTCATCCCGGGTCGGACCAGGTCGGCGGCGGCGCTGGCCGCGCGCCGCTTCTCGTCGTCGAGGTCGACCATCTACTCGGGCGTGCCCGTCGCGTCACGACCAGGGGAGATGGGGTCGCTCAGGTGGGTGAGCGCGACGTCGAGGTCGGTCATGATGAGCGAGTGCGGCGCGCGCACGCGACCCGCCGGGATCGTCTCGTCGCCCGCCAACAAACGCGTGAGCGCCGGACGCGTCTCCTCGCCCGTGATGAGCCACAGGAGTCCCTCGCAACGCGCCAGGGCGTCGAAGGTGAGCGTCATGCGCACGCGACCCTGGTAGGGGCGCGTGAGTGACACTCGCCGCGCGATGACCTCCAGCACGGGGTCCTCGGGCACCAGTGACGCGGTGTGCCCGTCGGGACCCAAGCCGAGGTGGATGAGGTCGAAGCGCACGGGAAGTTCACTCTCGTAACGGGCCGCCGCCGCTTCGAGGTCGTCCTCGTCGACCGGCATAGCGAGGAGGTCGACCTCGACTCCGGCGAGGCTGGCCTCGAGATGGGTGAGGTTGCGCTCGTCGTCCCCGCGCGGCGCGACGCGCTCGTCCACCTGGAAGATCTGGGTCCGGTCCCAGGGCACGTCGCACGAGGTCAGTTCGTGGAACATCGTCCAGGGATTGCGCCCGCCGCTCACCGCCATGGTGAATCGGCCACGCGCGCTCACCGCCTCGCGCGCGCGCCGGGCGATCTCGCGCGCCGCCGCGCGCGCCAGTCGCTCCCGGTCGGCGTCGACGTGAAGTTCGTGGAGCATCAGGAACCCTTCTCGACGTGGCCCCCGAAGCCCGCGCGCATCGCCGAGAGCACCTTGGCCGTGAAGTCACCCAACGCCCGCGACTCGTAACGCTGGAAGAGGGCCGCGCTGATGACGGGCGCGGGGACCGACTCGGCGATGGCCGCCTCCACGGTCCAGCGGCCCTCGCCGGAGTCCGACACCCGGCCCGAGTAGTCCGCGAGCTCGGGCGAGCGCGCCAGCGCCTCGGCGGTGAGGTCCATCAGCCACGAGCTGACGACCGAGCCGTGGCGCCACACCTCGGCCACCTCGGCGACTTCGATGTCGTAGGCGAAGTTCTCGGGGTCGCGCAGGGGGGTGGTCTCGGCGTCGGCGGATCGCGCGAGCGTGCCGACGTTGGCGTGACGGATGATGCTCAGCCCCTCGGCGATGGCGGCCATCATCCCGTATTCCACGCCGTTGTGCACCATCTTGACGAAGTGTCCCGCGCCGCTGGGCCCGCAGTGCAGGTAGCCCGACGCCGCGGTACCGACGTCGGGGTCGCGACTCGGGGTGGGCGAGCGCCGGTCGCGGCCCGGTGAGATGGTGCGAAAGATGGGGTCGAGTCGCTCTACCACCGGGGTCTCACCGCCGATCATCAGGCTGTAACCGCGCTCGAGCCCCCAGACGCCCCCGCTGGTGCCGCAATCGACGTAGTGGATGCCGCGGGCCGAGAGGTCGCGGGCGCGCACGATGTCGTCCTTGTAGTAGGAGTTGCCTCCGTCGATGATCACGTCGTCGGGCGAGAGGTGCGCCGCGAGCTCGTCGAGGGCCCCCTGCGTGAGCGCGGCGGGCAGCATCAGCCAGACCGTGCGCGGTGCGCTCAGGCGCTCCACGAGGTCGAACAACGAGGTCGCCCCCTCGATGCGCTCGCCCACCAGGCCAGCGACCGCGGCGGGGTTCACGTCGTAGACCACACACCGATGGCCGTCACGGACGAGGCGCCGTACGAGGTTGGCCCCCATCCGTCCGAGCCCGACCATCGCGATCTGTTGGGGGTGAGATGTGGTCATGGGTGGCCGTCCTTACTCTTGAGAGCGCGGTAGTGCGAGATCAGGGCGTTGGTGGAGGAGTCGAAGTCGAGGACGGGGTCGCCCGGTGAGCTCAAGACGGGGTAGATGGTCGTGGCCAACTCCTTGCCCAACTCGACACCCCACTGGTCGAAGGAGTCCACCCCCCAGACGGTCCCTTGGACGAGGACGCAGTGCTCGTAGAGCGCGATCAGGCTCCCCAGCACCCGCGGCGTCAGCACACGGGCGAGGAAGACGTTGGTGGGCCGGTTCCCGGGCATCACCCGGTGCGCGACCAGGTGCTCGGGCGTGCCCGCGGCGCGCACCTCGTCGGCGCTGCGTCCGAAGGCCAGGGCCTGGGCCTGGGCGAAGACGTTGGCACTCAGCAGGTCGTGGTGCGTCGCCAGGGGATTGAGACTCTGAGCGAAACCGATGAGATCGACCGGCACCACACTGGTGCCTTGGTGCAGTAGTTGATAGAAGCTGTGCTGGCCGTTGGTGCCCGGTTCGCCCCAGTAGACCGGACCAGTGGCGTAGTCCACGGCGTTGCCCTCGAGGTCGACGTGCTTGCCGTTGGACTCCATGGTGAGCTGTTGGAGGTAGGCGGGAAGCCGCTTGAGGTACTGCTCGTAGGGCATGACGCCCACGCTCTCGCAACCGAGGAAATTGCGGTTCCACACCCCGAGCATCCCCATGAGCACCGGCACGTTGTGCTCGAACGGCGCGGTACGAAAGTGCTCGTCGATGGCGTGGAACCCGTCGAGCATCTGGTCGAAGTTCTCGGGGCCGATGGCGATCATCGTCGAGAGGCCGATCGCCGAGTCCATCGAGTAGCGACCGCCCACCCAGTCCCAGAAGCCGAACATGTTCTGGGTGTCGATACCGAAGTCGGCGACCCGGCGCGCGTTTGTGGACACGGCCACGAAGTGCCGCGCGACGGCGGCGTCGTCTCCCAGGTGCGACACGAGCCAGTCGCGGGCCGAGTGCGCGTTGGTGAGGGTCTCGAGGGTGCCGAAGGTCTTGGACGAGACGATGAAGAGCGTCTCGTCCGCCACGAGGCCCTCGAGGGCCTCGACCAGATCGGTGGCGTCGACGTTGGAGACGAAGCGCAGGTTGAGGTCGCGTCGGGAGTAGTGGCGAAGGGCCTCGTAAGCCATCACCGGGCCGAGGTCGCTGCCGCCGATGCCGATGTTGACCACGTTGACGATCGCGCGTCCGGTGTGGCCGCGCCACGCGCCCGAGCGGATCTGGTCGGCGAAGACGCGCATGCGCCCGAGGACGTCGTGCACCTGGGCGACGACGTCCACCCCGTCGACGACGAGCGTTGCACCGCGTGGGGCCCGCAGGGCGACGTGCAGCGCGGCACGGTCCTCCGAGACGTTGACGTGCTCACCGGCGAACATCGCGTCGCGGCGCTCGCGCACTCCCGACTCCGCCGCGAGTTCGAGTAGCAGGCGTAACGTCGTGTCGTCCACGCGGTTCTTGGAGTAGTCGAAATAGATCCCCTCGACGACCTCGTGCAGGCGAGCGCCGCGGGTGGGATCGTCGGCGAAGAACTCGCGCAGGTGTCGGTCCCGCTGAGCGTCGCGGTGTCGTTCGAGGGCCTGGTAGGCCGGTCGCTGTCGCAGGGGGACTGGGGTCACGTGGCTCCCTCGTTGGTCGATCGCTGGTTCTCGATGTGAGACAGTAGTTCGCGCCACGAGTGCGAGAACGCCGCGGCCCCCTCGGCCTGGAGGGTCCTCGCCAGCGCGTGGCGATCGACGCCCGCGCCGGCGAATCGGTCGAAGATCTCGTCCAGCCCGGCGTCGCTGGAGGGGAGCGGTGCGGCGAGGGCGTCGAGGCCGCGCACCGCGCGCAGCGTCGCGTCGGGCATGGTGTTGATCGTGAAGGGGGCGACCAGGCCCTGGACGTAGAGCGTCTCGGGCGCGGCGGGATCCTTGGTCTTGGTGCTGGCCCACAAGAGACGCTGCGGGCGCGCACCGTGGTTCGCGGCGCGAAGGAAGCGGTCCGAGGCCAGGAAGGAGCGGTAGGCCAGGTACGTCTCGTGGCCCACGGCGAGGCCGAGCCGGTTCCTCAACTCGGGGGGCACCTGCTCGGCGACGGCGACGTCCCATCGCGAGACGAAGAGCGACGCCACGCTCGCGACGGCCGGGTTGAGGCCGGCGTCGATGCGCCGCTCGACGCCGCGCAGGTACGCCTGCGCGCACGCGACGTACTGCTCGGCGTCGAAGAGCAGCGTCACGTTGATGGCGACACCCGCGGCGATGCATTCCTCGATGGCCACGAGTCCCTCGCTGGTCCCGGGGATCTTGATGAAGAGGTTCGACCGGTCGGCGCGCTGGTGCAACTCCCGGGCGGCGGCGATGGTGGCGTCGGCGTCGAAGGCGAGGAGCGGCGAGACCTCGAGCGAGACCCAGCCGTCGACGCCGTCGGTGGCGCGGTGCACCGGCGCGAACAGGTCCGCCGCCCGCTGGAGGTCGGTGATCGCCAGCTCGAAGAAGACCTCCTCGCTCGACAACCCCTGTCGTGAGAGATCGGCGATGTCGGCGTCGTAGGCGCCGGTCTTGACCGCTGCGTCGAAGATCGAGGGATTGGAGGTGAGACCCGTCACGGCGTCGTCCTCGATGTAGCGCCGGATCGAGCCGTCGTCGAGGAGCTCGCGGGTGATGTTGTCCAGCCAGAGGCTCTGGCCCCTCGCGCGCAGGTCCTGGGTTGCCGTCATGACTCCCTCCCTCGGGGACCGGCGTCGATGGGGTCGCCGCGGACCACGTCGCCGTGGTGTCGCTGCACCCTGAGTGGTCCCTGAGTGAACCTTAGGGGGAGTGGCCGGCGCGCCGCGCTTCAACTAGCGCAGGTCGATCCCGCGGGCGCGTTGGCGACGAATGGCGGCGACGCCGATCACCGCGGCGACGAAGCACGACAGCGCACCGACGGCGAGACCGGTGCGCGCGCCGAACTGACTGGTGATCCAGCCGATCACCGGGCCGCCGATGGGCGTGGAACCCATGAACGCTACCGCCCACAGGGCCATGACCCTCCCGCGCAATTGGGGGTCGGTCTTGAGTTGCAGGGTCGAGTTGGCCATCGCGAGGAACGAGACGCTGGCGAAGCCCACGAGCGCGAGGGCCACGAAGGCCACCGCGAGCACGGGTGAGAGCGCCGCGAAGGTCACGACCACGCCGAAGACGAGCGAGGACCGGATCAACGCGTTCATCCCGGTGCGACCTCGCGTGGCCGTCACCAGCCCCCCGCACACCGCCCCGATGCCCATCGCCGCCGTCATGCCGCCGTAGGCGACCGAGTTGCCGTGGAAGACGCTGTCGGCCAGCACCGGCAGGGTGACCTGGAACTCGTAGGCGAGCATCCCCACCAGGGCCATCATGAGCAGCGGGACGCCGAGTTCGGGGGTGCGCACCACGTAGCGCAATCCCTCGACGAGTTGACCTCTGGTGCGCGGGGCGGGTGGCGAGGGTCGTAGGGCGCTGGTGTCCATCGCCAGTAGCGACCCGACCACCGCGATGAAGCTGAGGGCGTTCACCGCGAAGCACCAGCCCTCGCCCACGGTCGCGATGAGCACGCCCGCGACCGCCGGACCCACGGCGCGCGCCACGTTGTTCATCGTCGAGTTGAGGCTGACCGCGTTGCGCAGGAAGTCGGCTCCGACCATCTCGAGGACGAAGGCCTGGCGCGAGGGGTTCTCGAAGCTGTTGTTGAGTCCGAGCACCACGGCCAGCACGCAGACGTCGAGATACGTCACCATGTGCGCGAGGGTGAGCAGGGCCAGGGTCGCCGCCTGGATCCCCATGAAGGTCTGGAGCACGACCATCAGTCGCCGTTTGTCGATGCGGTCGGCGATCACCCCGCCGTAGGGGCCGAGTACGAGGACGGGCAAGGTCTGCAGAGCGACGACCCACCCGATGTCGGTCGCCGAATGGGTGAGTGTCAGGACCAGCCAGGATTGCGCGGTGGTCTGCATCCAGGTGCCCACCAGGGATGTGGTTTGACCGAAGAAGAACTTGCGGTAGTTCTCGTTCGCGAGCGAGGAGAAGGTGCGTCGGGCGGTCTCTTGGATGCTCATTCGGGTGCCAACTGGAGTGAGGCGACCAGTTTCTCGAGCGCGGGCAGGGCGCCGCGCAACTCCTGGCGCTCGTGAGAGGACAGGCTTTCGAGGGCTAGTGCCAGGGCCTGCGTGCGTTGACGATGGATCACCTCGTAGAGGCCGCGGCCCTGGTCGGTGGCCGCCACGTGCACCACTCGTCCGTCGTTCGCGTCGGCGACGCGCGTGACCAATTGGGCCTCCTCGAGCTTGGCGACGATGCGCGACAGCATCGTGGGGTTGATCCCTTCGAGGCTCGCCACTTCCGCGAGGCGTAGCGGGCCACGACGCACCACCATCGCGAGGACCTCGAGCTGCGTGGGTGAGAGGTTGTCGTCGGTGTAGGCGAGGCGTAGCCGGCGCTGGCCGCGCACGAGGACGACGCGTAGCCGGTCAATGACCTCGCCGTCCGAGGGTGGTCGCGGGCCGCCGATCTCTTTGCTCACGGCCCCATCCTATCAGTCAGTTGCTTGCCGGCAAGCAAATATATCGACCCTTACCCCGACGACGCGGTGCGCCCTTCTCGCTAGGGTCGGGGCGTGCGGATCAGTGAGGGTGTCGTCGACCGGGGCTTTCGGGCCCTCAACGCCGTCCATCGCGCGGTGGTGACCCTCACGCGTGGCCGACTGGGCTCGCGCGCGATGGGCATGGAGGTGATCGAGCTGATCACTCTGGGGCGCCGCAGTGGTCGCGCGCATCGGACCATGCTGACCGTCCCCGTGGTCGACGGTGACTCCCTCGTCCTCGTGGCGTCCAAGGGCGGCGACGATCGTGACCCCGATTGGCTGGCGAACCTGCGACGCGAGCCCACCGTCCAGGTGGTCCGACGCGGCGAGACCGGCGAGTGGCGTGCGCGCCTGGCGACGCCCGAGGAGTGCGACGTCCTGTGGCCCCGGGTCGTCGCGGCGTATCGCGCCTACGACCGGTACCGACGTCGCGCGTCGCGCGACGTCCCCCTGGTTCTGTGCGAACCCTCGCCCCCGGCTTGAGGAACTCCTGGCCGATCAGTCGAACATAGACGAGAGGATCTGACCCACCAGTTCGTCGGTGGTGTCGGGGTGTAGGAACGCGAGTCGCGCCACCATCTCACCCTCCCACTTCGTCGGCGTGACGAAGGCCACCTGCGAGCGCAGTAGCTCCTCGCTCCACGCTAGGTACTGCGCCTCGCTCCAGCCCACGCGGCGAAAGAGGACGACGGACAGACTCGCGGGACGCACGAGTTCCAGGCCGTCGGTCGCGGCGATCCGCTCGGCGGCGCGGCGAGCCAGGTCGATGGCACTCTGGGTCGCGCTCTCGTAGGCGGCGACACCGTAGGTGACGAGGGAGAACCAGAAGGGCAAGCCACGGGCACGTCGCGACAGGTGGATCGCGAAGTCCGACGGGTTCCAGTCGTAGTGGTCGTCGTCACCACCGTGCAGGACGTCGAGGTAACCGGCCTGCTGGGCGAGAAAGTGACGCGCGCGCGCGGGTTCGCGGTAGATCAGCGCGCAGCAGTCCAGGGGGCCGAACAGCCATTTGTGGGGATCGACGATGAAGCTGTCGGCGTGGCGGATCCCGCGCAGGAGTTCACGCTCCGAGGAGAACAGCGCAGCGCCCCCGTAGGCGCCGTCCACGTGGAACCACAGGTCGTGCTCGCGCGCGTAGGCTCCGAGGCCCTCGAGATCGTCGACGATGCCCGCGTTGGTGGTGCCCGACGTGGCGACGATCCCGATGACCGTCTCGGGGTGGGGATCGGCGGCGAGGGCCAGCTCCAGGTTGGCGCGGGTGAAACGATGGTCGTCGGGCTCGACCAGCAACGGCTCGATCCCCAGCACGTGCAGCGCCTTACCGATGCTCGAGTGCGCGTCGGCGGAGATGGCGAAGCGCAGTTCGTGCGGCGCCACGTCCGGGCGCCGCGTGCGCCCCACGTCGCGGCCGACGGTGAGGGCCGAGAGGTTGCCACTCGAGCCGCCCGAGACGAAGGCACCGCCCGAGCCCTCGGGCATACCCGCGCGACGGGCCAGGAACTCGAGCGCCTGATTCTCCGCGACCACGACGCCCGCGGACTCGAGCCAACTGGTTCCATTGAGCCCCGAGCAGGCGACCACCATGTCGAAGAGGAGGGAGTTCTTGGTGGGGGCATTGGGGATGAAGGCCAGGAACCGGGGTGAGTCGATCGAGACCACGTGCTGGGCCAAGTGGTCACGGAAGAACGTCAGGATCTCCTCGGGATCACGCCCGTCGGCGCTGATGAGCCCCTCCAGTGCGGGAAGGGGGACCGGAGAGTGCATCCCGAAGTCCAGGGGAGCGTCGTGCTCCAGGCGGTCGCGACAGTACTCGAAGATCGCGTTGGTGAACGCCTCATCGTAGGTGAACATCGGGTGCCTCATTGCACGACCTTTCGTTAGGGCTCAAACCATCGTAGAAGGTCGCTCGAGGAGGAACCAGACGGACGAGTAGCATCCTCGTCATGGCTCGTGCGCGCGTGGGGTTCCTCGGACCCGAGGGCTCCTTCTCGCACGAGGCGGTGGCGACCATGGGCGACGTCGAGGCCGTCGCGTGCGCGTCGATCGCCGACGTGCTCGCCGCCGTCGCCGACGGCTCCCTCGACTCGGGCCTGGTCCCCCTCGAGAACGCCATCGAGGGCACGGTCTCGGCCACCATCGACGGCCTCGTCTTCGACCACGACCTCGTCATCAGGGCGGAGATCGTCCTACCCATCCGCATGCATCTGCTGGCGCGCGCGGGGGTGACGCCGGGGGAGGTCACGCGCGTCTCGAGCTACGTGCACGCCCTGGCTCAGGTCCGCGGGTACCTCGCCTCGCACCTCGCTCAGGCCCAGGTCGAACAGACGACTTCCACGTCGCAAGCGGCCCGCGAGGTCGCCGAGTCGACGCTGCCGTGGGCGGCAGTGGGCTCGGAGATCGCCGCGTCACTCTTCGGACTGGAGATCATCGCTGCCGACATCGCCGATCATCGCGAGAACGCGACGCGTTTCGTCGAAGTGGGTCGAGGGGACATCCCCGCGCCGACCGGACACGACCGGACCTCGATCGTGTGCTTCCAAGACGCCGACCGACCCGGTTCGCTCTACGCGATGCTGGGTCGTTTCGCGGCGCGTGACATCAACTTGACCAAGCTCGAGAGTCGGCCCACCAAACGTGGGCTCGGGGACTACTGCTTCGTCATCGAGTTCGACGGCCACGTGGGTGACGACGTCGTCGGCGACTGCCTCGCCGACCTGCAGGCGCACCTGGTGCGCGTCAAGTTCCTGGGCTCCTACCCGGTGACCGGAGAGGGTTCGACGGACCGTCGTCTCGAGATCGGCGCGGCGCGCCGAGCCGCGGCCGAGTGGATCGCCACCTTACGCGGGCGCATCCGCCAGTAGTTGACAATGGTGCTCGACCAGGGTGGGCGGCCTTGGTCGAAACACCTGATCAGATTCATTTCTGTCCGACTGCTCAGAGTCCCGGTGACCGCGCGGTCATCAGGAATTTGAAAAAACTTCACGTTTCGTCTTGACAGCGTCACCCACCGTCACTATTTTGTAAGCGGTTACGAAAGCGGTTACATTGACTGCTCTTCGAACGAGGGACCCGGGGGGGGAAGTGGCCGAATCGACGCCGACGATCTACGACGTGGCCGAACGCGCCGGCGTCTCGATCGCCACCGTCAGTCGCGCCCTGAACTCGCTCAATTCCGTGCGACCCGCGACCCGCGAGAAGGTGCTGCGCGCGATGGAGGAACTGGACTTCGTACCGAACTCAGTGGCGCGGGGGCTCTCCATCGGCAAGCACGGGATCCTCGGTCTCGTGTTCACCAGGGTCGTGGGCGAGAACAACGGGCTCGCCGTCGAGGAGGCGAGCCTGCTCTACACCGACATCGTCATCCGAGGCGCTGAGACGCGCGCGGCGGAGCACGGCTACTCCCTGCTACTCAGTAGCTTCGACGAGAGTCATCCGTCGGGCGTCAACGCCCTACTCGCGCTGACCGGGACCGTCGACGGTCTCATCGTGCTCGACCGCGTCCTGAGCGACGACGACGTGGCCATCATCGCTCGGCGCATCCCGGTGGTGCTGTTGGCCGGTCGCGGCGACTCAGAGGTGGCGACGACCGTGCGCGTCGACAACGAACAGGCGATGGCCAGTCTCGCCGAGCACCTGGTCCGCGCGCACGCCGTGACCCGGGTGGGCTTCGTCTCGGGCAGCCTCGAGAGCCCGGACGCGCTGGCGCGCGCCGGGGGCTTTCGACGCTCGATCGAGTCGCTGGGCGCGACTATGGCCGACGTCGACTTCCTCGAGGCGGACTGGACGTCGGCGGGCGGGGAATCGGCGATGAGTGCTCGACTCGATCGCGACGAGCCCCTGCCGCAGGTCTTCGCCTGCGCGAACGACCAGATGGCCGTCGGCGTCATCTTCGCCCTGCAGGAGCGCGGCCACCGCGTGCCCGAGGACATCGCGGTCACCGGCTTCGACGACATCACCCTGACCCGGTATTTCAGCCCACCCCTCACCACGATCCGCCAGTCCGGCGGATTGCTCGGGGCCGTCGCGGTCGACGCCCTGACCTCGACCCTCGAGGGCACCGAGGCGCCTCAGCGCACGGTGGTCCTGCCCACCCAGCTGGTGGTGCGCGCGAGTTGCGGG
This sequence comes from Acidobacteriota bacterium, assembly GCA_018971185.1. Classification (GTDB taxonomy): domain Bacteria; phylum Actinomycetota; class Acidimicrobiia; order Acidimicrobiales; family RAAP-2; genus RAAP-2. Next base: position 3,974 of record JAGXBH010000013.1, on the reverse strand, counting down.
TGCAGTGCCGACCCCGAGGAACCACTTCGTGAGCTGCACCACCCCCCTCAGAGGATCCGCGCGTGAGGATGCTCCTTCGACGTCTCTCGCTCTACCTGGTGACGGCGTGGGTCGCCATCACCGTCAACTTCCTCCTGCCGCGCATGATGCCCGGCAACCCCGTGCAGCAGCTGATCGGCAAGCTCACGGGCCAGGTCACCGTCCAGCAGGTGCGCGCCATCGAGCTGGCCTTCGGCATCGGGTTGCACCAGAATCTCTGGGACCAGTACATCGGGTACTGGCATCAGTTGCTCGTCGGCAACCTGGGCGTCTCGATCACCCTCTCCACGCCGGTGTCGAGCGTGCTGCAGTCCGCGGTGCCCTGGACCATCGGGTTGATCGGCGTCTCGACGATCCTGAGCTTCCTGGTGGGCACCGTCACGGGCACCCTGCTGGGCTGGTTCCGCGGGTCGCGTCTGGACTCGCTCATCCCCGTGGCGACGTTCTTCCAGGCGGTCCCCTACTTCTTCCTCGGCACCGTCGTCCTGCTGGTGTTCGGCTCCAACCTGCACTGGTTCCCGGTACTGGGTGCCTACAGTCAGTCGGTGACCCCGGGTTGGCACTGGGACTTCGTCTTCAGCCTGGTGCGTTACGGCGAACTCCCGGTGATCACCATCGTGCTGAGCTCGGTGGCGGGCTGGATGCTCGGCATGCGCAACATGATGATCACGATGATCGCCGAGGACTTCGTCCTGATGGCCGTCGCCAAGGGGTTGCCGCGTCGCAAGGTGATCATGCACGCGGCGAGGAATGCGGTGCTGCCGAGCGTGGCGAACCTCTCGCTGGCCATCGGCCTGGTGGTCTCGGGCGCGTTGCTCGTCGAGTTGGTCTTCAACTATCCGGGGGTGGGTGACTTGTTGCTGCAAGCGGTCTTGAATGAGGACTATCCGCTGATCCAGGGGATATTCCTGGTGATCACCATGACGGTGCTGGCGGCGAACCTCCTGGCGGACGTCTTCTACTTCGTGCTCGATCCCCGTACCCGCACCGAGGCGGCGGTATGAGCGCCGTGCGCGTCCCGCGCTCACCCAAGGTGTTGATCGGCGCCGGCCTGGTCGCCTTCTTCGCCGTGCTGACCGTGGTCGGCCCCTGGCTCGCGCCCGACAACCCCAACGCCACCAACTTCACCGCGAACCTGCGTCCCTCGTCCAGCCACTGGCTTGGCACGACGGCGCTCGGCCAGGACATCTGGTCACAGTTGCTGGTCGGCGCGCGCGCGACCATGATCGTCGCGATCGTCGCGGGCGTCGTGGCCACCTTGTTATCGATGATCATCGGCGTCGCCGCGGGCTACCTCGGGGGCAAGCCCGACGAGGGCCTCTCGCTACTCTCGAACGTCTTCTTGGCGATCCCGGGGCTGCCGCTCTTGATCGTCATCGACAGCTACCTACCGGCCGGCGGTCGGTCCAACTCCTTCGTCATCGGTCTGATCATCAGCCTGACGGGCTGGGCGTGGGGCGCGCGGGTGCTGCGCGCGCAGACGATGTCCTTGCGCAATCGTGACTTCGTCGAGGCCGCGCGGATCGTGGGAGAGAGCCGCCTGCGCATCATGATGTTCGAGATCGCGCCCAACCTCCTGCCGGTCCTGGCGTCCTCGCTCCTCTTCACCGTCCTCTACTCGATCGGGGCCTACGTCACCCTCGCCTACGTCGGGTTGACCTCGACCGCGGTGTGGAACTGGGGCACCATGCTCTACTGGGCGCAGGCCAACAACGCCCCCCTGGCGAACCAGTGGTGGTGGTTCGTGCCGCCGGGGGTGTGCATCGCCCTCATCGGCACGGGACTGGCCCTGATGAACTTCGGCATCGACGAGTTCATCAACCCCCGGCTGCGCTCGGCGGGACTGAGCGGACGGATCCGTCGCACGAGCGGCCTGCCACGACGACCGCGCCTGGGCTTCACGCCGGTGGCCCGCACGGCGACGCCGCGCGCCACGTGGGAAGCGGGGTCGCGATGAGCGAGCGCCCGACCACGTCGGAGGCGACCACGTTGGAGGACGACACCGTGCTCGCCATCGAGGACTTCTGCGTCGACTACGGCTGGGGTGACGCGGCCGTGCGCGCGGTCAATCACGTGAACCTGAGCGTGCGGCGCTCTCGGGTCCTCGGCGTGGCGGGCGAGAGCGGTAGCGGCAAGTCGACACTGGTCTACGCGGCGACGCGCCTGTTGCGCCCCCCGGGGGTCATCTCGGGTGGTCACGTGAGCCTCACCTTCGACGACCCCACGTCGAGTGACGCCAAGCGCCGCACGGTCGACCTGCTCGCGGCGACCCCGAGCGAGTTGCGCGCGATCCGCTGGTCGCAGGTGTCCATCGTCCTGCAGAGCGCCCTCAACGCCCTCAACCCGGTACTGCGCATCGGACACGAGTTTGACGAGGTCCTCTCGACGCACCGGCCGGGGATGAAGAAGGCGCAGCGGCGCGAGCGCGCCGCTGAGTTGCTGTCGTTGGTGGGCCTCAACGCGGACCGTCTGGCGCGCTTCCCCCACGAGCTCTCGGGTGGCCAGCGCCAGCGCGTCATGATCGCCCTGGCCCTGGCCCTGGACCCGCAGCTGGTGATCATGGACGAGCCCACGACCGCGCTCGACGTCGTGACGCAGCGCGAGATCGTCAACGAACTGGCGCAACTGCGCGCCCGCTTCGGGTTCTCGATGATCTTCATCACGCACGACCTCTCCCTGCTCGTGGAACTCGCTGACGACATCGCGGTGATGTACGCCGGCAACGTGGTGGAGTGGGCCCCGGCGAACGACCTCTACGGCGCACCGCGTCACCCCTACACCTTGGGTCTCTTGAACTCCTCACCGCCGCTGTCGGGCGAACGGCGCGAGTTGGTGGGCATCGCCGGCTCGCCACCTGACCTGTCCCAGCCCATCGCCGGGTGCAGCTTCCACGACCGTTGCCCCTTCGCGTTCGAGAAGTGCTCGTCGCAGGCGCCCGAACTGCGCGTGCTCGACGACTCCGGACGCAAGGTCGCCTGTTGGCTGCACGACTCGCCCGCCGACGTGCCCGTCGCGCTGCGTCGACGCCCCCGCGACGCGACGCGGGTTGGTGCGCAGACGCCCTCCAACGCCGAGGGGGTCGTGTGACGAACCCACCCCAACTCGAGGCGCGCGAACTCACCCGCCACTTCGTCGTGCGCACCGGTCACGGGCTGATCCGCCCCAAGAAGGTGGTGCGCGCCGTCGACGACGTGAGCCTGAGCCTTTACGCGGGCCGGGTGACCGCGGTGGTCGGCGAGAGCGGCTCGGGCAAGTCCGTGCTGGCGCGGATGTTGGCGCGCATCGTGACGCCCACGTCGGGGGAGATCCTGATCGAGGGCAACGCCATCGCCGGGGACGCGCCGCGCACGCTCAGTTACGCCTCCCAGGTGCAACTGGTCCTACAGGACCCCTTCGCCTCGATCAACCCCGTGCACCCCATCCGTCACTCCCTCGAGCGGCCGTTGCGCATCCACGCGACGCCCCGCGACCAGGTGGAGGACCGGGCGCGTGCCACGCTCGCACGCGTGGCCCTCGATCCGCCGGACCGCTACCTGGACCGCTACCCCCACGAGCTCTCCGGGGGGCAGCTGCAGCGCGTCTCCATCGCTCGAGCCCTGTGCGTGAATCCCAAGGTCCTCCTGGCCGACGAGCCGATCTCGATGCTCGACGTCTCGGTGCGCCTGGGCGTGTTGAACCTGTTGCGCGGCCTCTGTGACGACGAGCGACTCGCCGTCCTCTACATCACCCACGACATCGCGTCGGCGCGCTACATCGCCGACGCGACCATCGTGATGTACGCCGGCCAGGTGGTGGAGCGTTCCGAGGGGACGTCGTTGATCGACGCACCCTCACACCCTTACACCCAACTGCTCATCGCCTCGGTGCCCGATCCGAGCGATCCCCTGCGGCGCACCCCCGAGACCGAGGACCGCGCGGGACAAGGTCAGTTCCCC